>JAIRNF010000012.1 GCA_031258195.1 Prevotellaceae bacterium | reverse complement strand
TAGTTGTATTACTATAATAAATATATGGCATGACAGACGCCGAGCTACGCGATATAATTAATAGGGCGACTAAGGGGGACCCTCTGCTAATTCGGACGGAAGAAGAGCTTGATAGGGAGCTTAGGGCGAACCCGCCCCAAGCGGTCAAGTCAATATTCGGTTCGGAACTCCATTCGAGCGAAAAGACTTACCGCTCGCGGAGCCGAATCAGGGCTAGGAAAAAAACCATAATCGGGAGCAAGAGCCGACAACTTTGTTATGACCTATACCGGTAATAGACCGAATATGGTAAACGGCTCCTCGACATACCTCCACGACGCAAATGGAAACACCACAAAAGACGGACTACGCGACATGAACTTTACCTACAACCGCCTTAACCTGCCGCGGCAGGTAAGCAAGGGCGGCGACGAGCTACGATACGGCTATACCGCCGATGGGCGAAAGCGCGAAAAGAAGTTTAACGATGTCATAACCCGGCAGTACCGGGGTAGCATAGCGTACGATGGTAGCGGTAACCCCGAATATTTATTGACTCCGAAAGGCATGGCGCATAAGGTGGGAAATAATTGGGTAAGGCAGTACAATCTAACTGACCATTTGGGCAACGTCAGGGCGGTTTTGGAGCAGAACGGCGCCATTCCGCAACAAACAGACTACTACCCCTTCGGGACAGCGTTTAGCGTTGCGAATCTTAACAAAAACAAGTACCTTTACGGGGGTAAGGAGTATCAGGATGAGGCGCTGGGAGGTACGCTTTTTGGCTTGGCGGACTTCGAGGCGAGGTTCATGGATAGCAGAATACCTCGGTTTACAAGTATGGATCCGCTACGCGAAAAGTACTACTGGATTTCTCCGTACGCGTATGCCGCTAATAATCCCATTAGATTCATCGACCCAACAGGTATGTGGTTTGATGAAGCAAACGAAAAAAAGGCGTTTAAGCAAGAAACAGCTTTAAATAAACAAATAGCAAAATTGGAAAAGCAAATTGTTAGGTTAGAGAAAAAGGGATTAAGTACCGATGACTTATCTGCTCGAGTAACTGAGATGAAGTCTTCAATAACTGATATTGCCGATATGAGGGCAAATGAAAGTACAGAGTTTAGATATGCCAATGCAAATAGCAAGAATAATCCTTCCGGACGAGGAAATCCTACTATAGATGGGGTTGGAACAAATACTGTAACAATGTATGTAGAGAATAATACAGGTAGCAAATCGCATGAAGGAAGGCATGGCGGTGATGCCGCAAGAGGAACATTAACTTTGGAAAACTACAATGTTAACCATGAGGTTAGCGCATATAAAGCCCAATATGGATATAGTGGAAGTATTGCATACATGGAGGTTAACGATTTGAACAAGCAGATTGCTTTTTCTGGAGTACAACCTTCTTTGTCATACGTAAATAGCATGAACTCAATAACACCTTCATTCGTTAACAGCATGGGATATGTTGCCCCTGCGCGATTGTCAAATAACATGATACAAAATATATTAACCCCATTATATCCACCAAAAATATGGACAGGTAGAGGCTGGCATTATTCTGTTTCTCCTACTCAATGGAATAACACTAACAGATAAAACCATTATGAAGATAGTTCAACTTTTAACCATTGCTGTTTTACTAATTCTTTCTTCCTGTTCAAGTTCAAAGTTTACTTTAGCAGGAAAAGAATATTCTTTAGGTAGTGAAATTAAAAGCGAATCAATCGACTTCGTAAGTGATAATATTTGCCTTTATACGCAAATATACCATTGTAATATACCTGAAAAGTACAAGATAACAGAAATTGAATGCAGCTATACTATTAGTGGAGATACCATTACGTTAAAACGAATTAGCAGCCCTGAGTACCTCGAAAATCAAAGTTGTTATATAATGCCTGATAGCATAATAGTAAACTGTGAGCCAATGTTTGCGGACACAAGAAAAAGTCCTCTGTTTTTAGGTCGATATTGGACTAAGGTTGATGCATATAGGGTAATAAATAGCATTAATGTAGAAGAAAAACTTCTCTACTATAAAGGCTGTATTTACTATGCAAAATTTCTTTCTTGTTATTCAAAAGAAAGCACAGCCTCAAGTTTTTACGTTTTTTGTGAAGGAGGAAGAAAGGCAAACAGAAAGATTAGAAGTATGAAAAAACTGACCCGGCAAAGAAGAATACCAATTAACGACTTTGATTTGGTTTTGAGGAGATAATCTTTTTCAAGTTTATTGAAAAACAGCTTAAACTACATATAAAAAATGTATTCACATTTACGATATATACTGCTTTTTATAGCAACTATCTCTATTTCTATACATACACTGAAAGCTCAAATTTCAGATACTCTTTATGATAATGCGTATAACAACATTGACTCAATGCTATCAGGAGTGTCATCGCTCAATTTTAGAAAAGCTGTACTTTACACCGAGGATACCTATCATGAAGATACTTTGGATGAAGATATTTTTGATTATCACATCAAACTTTATACATCAATTTGTAAAGGCATAATGGAGTCAGGAAGCCTAGAATATACAGAGAAAGATGTAGATATTGCTTTTGCGCAGTGCGCCGTATTTATGTTTATGACTGATACAGTTGATATGCAATTTGGAGATAAGGTTATTCAATGTATTCCCTTCTCATACAACCATGACGACTTTGCCGGACAGAAAGACTGGTCGAACATGTTCGTATCCACCCTAATGGAAACCAACAAGGGTAACTGCCACTCCATGTCCCTACCTCTATAAAATCTTCATAAGATATATTGACCCCGACGGTAGAGATTGGTATCTTCATCAAGAAACAGGGGTGTTATATTACAATAAAGAATTAACATCTAATACAACAACATACAATGATCAGAGTTATGTTAGAGTTGGTGATAATACCATGTTTGGAGATATGAAAGACATTGCAGAACAACCATATAATTTTAGTGATTCAAGAAATTTAGCCAATAATCACGAATACAATATTAACCCTGTTCAAGAAGTAATCCAAGAAGAGAGTCGTACATATTCAGACCATAATTCTCCTGCAAAGGCAACCTCTACAATGCTTACTGTTGTTAATGAAAAGTATTCCATTTTTCCAAATGATGCTGAAAATAAGACTACTGAAAAAACTGAATATTTGGGAAATCATTTTGGTTTTGGTGATTTTTTGATGGCTATTGGTGGAACTTCGAAAAGTGAAACGCATTCAAGAAGATATTCAACATATACTGAAAATAGTAATCAGCTTGAAAATAGAAATGAGCATGGAACGGTTGTTACAACTTATAAAAACTGGAATGACTATAGTGTGGCAACTAACGGGAAAGGTCGATTATTAAAATATAGACAAAAAAATAGTAGTATGTACAATGTGTTTAGGTGCTTATTATTGATCATCTTAGGTTTGACCAGTTATAATAGTTACTGTCAAATAGATGGGGAAATATATGAGAAAATCAAGGAAGGATATGATGAAATGCTCACATTATATCCCAAGAATCTTACCGCTCATTTTCCAGAGGCTAAAAAAATAACTACTTATTTAAATTACACACATCCTGGAGCAGCGAATATTAACAGTGTTTATATGGCTTTTATCTACCCAGAAGATGAGGCAAGGATAATTGAGGCAAGGATGAAGTCTGAGGCGTTAAGGGAATATCATTTTACAGATTCTTGCTTAATGATTGTGGATTATGATTCTACTCTTTATGAATCTGCTGACTTTAAACTTACTCAATGTGAGATTTTCCCTAAAGGTATGCTTCCCATTCCAAATTTTAATTTTTTTACAGAGAGTTCTTCTTCTCCAGATTTTTATAAAGATGCTACAATTTATGTATTAGGTGCTAAGAAGGGAAAATATTTAAAAAAAGAAGAATTGTGGAGTAATAAGGGAGTGGGACTCTCTTGTCAATGGCAAAATGGATACAGTAGAGGCGTTGTAATAAGCAATAACATTATAGTTTACTGGTTAGAAATTTGGTAACTCCTTTTTATGATATGAATTTTACTCTCAAATACATGGTAGCAATATTTTTATTAGTTCCTTTCGCTAAAGAAAATCTTAGGACTCAATATTCACAAGTATTTTTTGAAGAAGCATTTTTGAAAATTACCTCTATGCTCTTAGGAGAAACAGATTTAGATTTTCAAAAATCCGTTTTTCTAACAGAAAATGCTTACTGTGATAATAAACTTGATGAAAATGACTTCAAATTTAATATAACTCTTTATTCTTCTACCTGTAGGGGAATTATGCTATCGGGTAATATTGACTATGCAGAAAAAGATATAGATATTGCAATGGCTCAGTGTGCCGTATTTATGTTTATGACTGATTCCATTCCGATAATAGCATCAGATAGTACGGTTTTAGGCAGCATACCTTCTCATACAACCATGACGACTTTACCGGACAGAAAGACTGGTCGAACATGTTCGTATCCACCCTAATGGGAACCAACAAAGGCAACTGCCACTCCATGCCCTACCTCTACAAAATGATCACGGACGAACCGGGCTACCAATCGCACTTAGCCCTTGTCCCCGACCATATCTACTTTAATGTTCAAACTAGGTCAAATAATACAACGTTATCCTTCCTATTATTTTCATAAAAATTACTACATTGCATAGAAATAATGCTAACGTAAAATAGCAACAATAACCATAAAAACTATAAGCGATGAAAAAGACGATTACCCTTACCGTTGCTCCGCTTTTTACTACCCTCCTTTACTCGCAAACGGTTACTACACCCTTTCAGAAGCCGGGCTATGATGTGTTTGTCGGCACATCGTCAAAAGGCGAATACGCGGAGTTCCGCATCCTTCCGGCATAGAGCCAAAGCTGTCGGCTGCGTATCTAAGATAGTCTCGAATGGTTTTCTTCCAGCCGCTATCGGCAAAGTGGTTAACGATATGCTGATGGGTG
>JAIRNF010000007.1 GCA_031258195.1 Prevotellaceae bacterium | reverse complement strand
ATTTCAATGAACCAAGATACAATTTTGAAAGCGAATTACAACCTAAGAATGTTGCGCTAAATATAATAGCAGATGTATTTCAATGAACCAAGATACAATTTTGAAAGCGAATTACAACACGACGCAAACCCAGTACGAACCGAGGTAAGATGTATTTCAATGAACCAAGATACAATTTTGAAAGCGAATTACAACTTGTTCGTTGCGTGGATGAATTTCAAGATAGATGTATTTCAATGAACCAAGATACAATTTTGAAAGCGAATTACAACCTACTGAATATAATGGTATCTTCTATTTAGGATGTATTTCAATGAACCAAGATACAATTTTGAAAGCGAATTACAACCCTATCGTTATGCTGATATTGGTACTCTTAGATGTATTTCAATGAACCAAGATACAATTTTGAAAGCGAATTACAACTTCAAGAATGACAAAAACAGGGGCGAACTTGATGTATTTCAATGAACCAAGATACAATTTTGAAAGCGAATTACAACTGGCGATCAACCTGCAAAACGACTATGATGATGTATTTCAATGAACCAAGATACAATTTTGAAAGCGAATTACAACTTCGCCGGCGCTTATTTCGTTACATAATGACGATGTATTTCAATGAACCAAGATACAATTTTGAAAGCGAATTACAACTTACCATAGTCGATTTGGGCGAACGGTTTCTGATGTATTTCAATGAACCAAGATACAATTTTGAAAGCGAATTACAACTGGCTTCGGCAAGCCTATCCTTTGCCGAGTTAAACTCCGAACGGATATCCTCCATCTTGCTTACTTTCTCAGAGATAACTTGCTGCTTTTGCTCGTTAAACTCTACCTGCTCGGTAAAGAAGCGGTAAAGTGCATCATAGCAAAGAATACGATACTTAGCCACAGCTTCCTTAGCCTCCGGCTTTACGTTTTTAGGGTTAATAGTAAACAGCCAACCGAAGATATACTGAAAGGGTAAACATACCATTTCACGGTCTTTTCCATCAGCTCCAACTGCCGTGCTCAGCACGGTAGTTGAATTTAAAAAATCATCTTCTTTTAGCTTTCTTCTCTGTGCATCTTCATCTATCCCTAACGCTTCGCAAATGGGTTTAATGGGTACTAGCCTGCTGGCATTGTCATCAATAATTTGGATATCAACCTGGTTGATTTGTGCTAAAGTTGTTGTTTTCATAGTATTTTTGTTTTGAGTTTGGTTTTATGCCACAAGTTTACATATAACTATTTGATTATCAAATAGTTATATGTAATATTTAGTTTTATTTAGCTGTTCTGCGGCAAATAAAAAAAAGTCCCTGTCGGTTTTGGCAGGGACTTTTTAAACAGGCCTAGGCGTTACAGCAGAGCAGTAATAGACAGCACAGCGCTACAACAAATGCGGCAACCATAACGCCGCAGCCCGGCTTATCGGTATTTACAGGTTTTTTCATTTAGCTATCTGTTTATCCTGTGTAGCTATCAGGTCGGCAAAGATATCTTCTATCCATATAAGATTCTGTATATGGGTAATGAGCGATCGTTTAGACTTGCTGTCGTCTCCATATACCTCCATAAACCCGTATAGCAGCATACGGGTTACCGATCTTACCGCCTCTATTGCCGACTCACCCTCGGATTGCTGCAGCGAGTCGAGCCTGTCTAAAGCTCTGGGCGAAAGTGGGGGTATGCTTGCCTTACTCATAGCGCACCTCCTTTTTCGCCTGCAGTATTCATCTTAAGCGTTTCGGCAATAAGGGCGCGCTCCTGCTTATTGGCGCTGGCGGTAAAGCTAAGCACGCTGGCAAGGGCTATGCCGCTAAAGCCAATGCTGGGAATACCCTGTGCCAGCGTACGCGCCTCCATAATGTTGCTGATAATACGCAGCTGCCGTTTGTTGGCATGCTCCAGATAAGCTAGGATATCTGCCAGACAGATATCGGGTTTCTTTATGTTACCGGTTTTTACCGGTTGCGGATCCGCACCTGGTGCGTTTCCGTGCCTGCAGTCTGCAGGGCTTGTCATCTTGTTGTTCAGCATAGTATAAATATAAAGCCCTGTGTGCTGCGAAACAACCACATGCCTAAGGAATGTATTTCAATGAACCAAGATACGATTTTGAAAGCGAATTACAACGTTGATGATAGAGTGTAGCCGGTCAGGTAGTTGAAACTATCGAAACTCAAGAGGATATCGATGCTCGTACGGTTGGGGGTATTGAGTTGGCGCTTAACCAATTTGTAACCAGCTTTAGCGATAAAAATGCGCTGAAAGATATGCTTCGTAACCATATTGATAAGTACCACCAGTATATTGATGCCGTTTCGGATAAAGGTGTTCAGTATGGCGAGGTTAAAGACGGAAAGTTTATTCCTCGCACATCAAAATCGGGCGATAACGAGTTGGATTTCTGGATGGCAGCAGCACACCCCGAATATCGCCCGCTTATTAACGAGTTTGTTGAAATGGTTTCTAACGCAAACTTTGGAGAAAAACCACGCCTACGCGATAAAGAAACACCTATTGGAGCAATGGTTGCTTTTGCAAACGCTTTAGCCGACAAGCAATATCTGGTTGGCCACAGACGCTTGGTCGACAGCCTAATGCCCATCAACTGCTATGCCGGACGCTTTGCTGCTAAGGGTGCTGACGGTGGGCGTCACGTTCCTCGGCTAATTAAAAAGTGGGGCTATAAGGTAGACGATAACGAAGCGTTAGACTTTTTAGTTGCCCAGCTGGTTGCCATAGATAACAAGGCACAGAAAGAAGAAACAGAAATTTTACTTAACGAGTTCGGTCTGGCAGATGCCTTAAAAGACAAGGCATTTAAAAAATTGGTATATAAAAAACTTATGAATCGCGCCGATTACATCATAAGCCGAAACGATATTTCGTCGAAAGCAGGAGGTTTATACCTGTTCGATGCACTTAATGCTCTTGGCATTAAATGCTCAAAGGATGATGCCTACATGTGCGTTTATTTAATGGATGATATCGGCTCATATCCTAGTTTGGAGCAGTTGGAAAAAGGTAATATTAACGAGGATGACGACTTTACTCCGCTAGATGAGAAGAGCTATGATGACGAGGATGACGACGATGACGAGTAGGCTTACATTATTATAAAAACAACCCTAAGTACAACGTACTTAGGGTTGTTCATTTTAAATCAGTCCTAAAAAATTAAGCTTTTTTTCTATAGCTTAGCATTGCCCATAAAATAAAAAACACTGCAAAGCTTAGCAACGCCATGAGCTGTGTACTTAATGCCCATATATTGCTACCTTTAAGATAAACCGCCCTCATTACTTGTATAAAATACTTTAACGGATTAAATATCGTAATAGCTTGCGCCCATTGGGGCATACTGTTTACGGGGGTGAATATCCCGCTCATAAGTATTATTATTATGGTAAAGAAGAACATTACAAACATGGCTTGCCGCATGGTTGATGAATGATTTGAGATCACAAGCCCAAATCCAGAAAACGTTAGTACGAACAACATTGCAAACAGATAAATTATACCCAGATTTCCTACGGGAGAAAGTCCATAAATTAAAGTAGCCAAGCCAAAGCAAATCGTAAGTACAACAAAGCCGATTGTCCAATATGGTATGAGCTTGGCTAAAATAAACGTAAACTTACTTATCGGTGTTACATTTATTTGTTCGATAGTTCCTTTTTCTTTCTCCCCAACAATATTCAGAGCTGGCAAGAAACCGCTTATAATGGCAAGTAGGACTGTCATTAATGCCGGAATCATAAAAGTTTTATAGTCTAGATAAGCATTATAACGATATTGTGAATTTATATCAATAACAGGAAATGTGTTATTTGGAGGAATAAGTTCGCTACGAATTTCGTCAGCAAAATCATTTACAATTCTTGCCAGATAGCTACTGCCAAGTCCGCCTTTTGTACCATTTACAGAATTGGCACTGATCATTACTCGCGCGTACCCTTCTTTTATAAGGCTGTTTTCAAAACTATGCGCTATCTCTAGAATGATATCAGACTCGCTTAATTCTATGCTTTCAATTGCTTCCGAATATGTGTTAGACGCATTAGTAAGATAAAAGTACTCTGATGATGCGATTTTATTTACTAATCTTTCTGAGTACGTGCTGTGATCGTTGTCAACTATACTAAGCTTAATATCCTTTACATCCAAATTAGCAACCCAAGGAAATACCATCATAATTACGATGGGAAATACAATAATTAATCTTGGCAAAAAGGAATTCCGCCTAATCTGCTTAAACTCTTTTTCTAACAAGTACTTTAGCATGACTATTGCAATCTAACTTTAAACTTCTTAAGGCTTACTACTATTAGAAATATAGCCATACCCGTAAGTATCGCTATCTCTTTTAGCACGTAAGAAACATCTAACCCTTGTATCATCAATTTTCTTACTGACGAGATGAACCAACGGGCAGGAACAATATTCGATATCCATTCTAATATAGCAGGCATATTTTCTACAGGATATATCATTCCTGATAGCAGTAGCGCCGGCATCATTAAAACCATACCAGACATGAGCATTGCTGCAACTTGTGTTTTTGCAATTGTGGAGATAAGTAGCCCCAACGATAAGCAAACCATAATGAACATAAATGATACTACAACCAGCCAAACCAGACTTCCGGCAATAGGTACACCCAATACAAACACTGACAGCAGTAAGATATTTATAAGGTTTACGCATGATAGCACAAAATAAGGCATAGCTTTTGAAAGGATAATATAAATTGGCTTCATGGGCGATACCAGTAAAACCTCCATTGTCCCGGTTTCTTTTTCACGTACTATAGATATTGATGTCATCATAGCGCAGATAAGCATCAAGATTAACCCCATTACGCCCGGAACAAAGCTGTAGGCGCTTTCCATCTGCGGGTTGTAGAGCATCTTAACTTCTGGAATAATTTGTATTGGAACAGCATTAGTGCCTATCATTTCCTGCTGAACAGCGGCTACGATGCTAGTGGCATAATTTACTTCTGTTATAGCTGTGTTGGGATCGGTAGCATCGGCAATAAGCCGTATTCGTGCTTTACCCGTATGGTTCAAATTTTCGTTGAAACGCTCTTCAAATACTATAGCTAAATCAACCTCTCCATGCCGAAAGACTTTCTCTATTTGGTTTGTAGCATTGATTACTCGTTTAACCTCAAAGTACTTGCTGGCGTTTATTTTATCGATTATATGCTGTGTTGAAATATCTTTTGATGGATCTACTATGGCAACTCTCACATTTTGTACTTCCGTAGTAATTGCAAAACCAAAAAGAATTATCTGAACAATTGGCATACCGAGCAAAATAAGCATAGTACGCTTATCTCTAAAAATGTGCTTGAACTCTTTTCTTACAAATGATAAAAATTGCTTCATAATTAATAATGAAGAATTATTAATTGATAATTATTCATTTCGGCTTGCTGTTTGTGCTAGCTGTTGGAATACGCCGTTCATAGTAGATGTATTGAATTGTTGTTTTAATCTTAGCGGTGTATCTAACGCTTCGATTCTTCCATCTACCATTATAGATACTTTGTTGCAATACTCTGCTTCATCCATGTAATGGGTAGTAACAAATACAGTAATACCTCCATCTGCTGCTTGATATATTAATTCCCAGAATTGTCGGCGTGTAACAGGATCAACCCCGCCAGTAGGTTCGTCTAGAAAAACAATTTTAGGCTCATGGAAAATAGCTGTTGAGAATGCCAGCTTCTGCTTCCACCCCAGCGGTAAATCTTTTACCAACGTATTTTTTTCTTCATAAAAACCAAGCCGATTAAGAACTTCGTCTGTTTTTTCAATTATTTCTTTATCTCCCATTCCATATATCCCGGCAAACAGACGCATGTTTTCCCATACTTCTAGATCTTCGTATAGCGAGAATTTCTGACTCATATAACCGATATTTCGCTTTACTTTTTCCGACTGCCGACTGATATCAAAACCCGCAACCACACCTTTGCCAGAAGTTGGCTTACTTAGCCCACAGAGCATTCTCATTGCCGTAGTTTTGCCTGCTCCATTTGCGCCTAAAAATCCGAATATTTCACCTTTATCAACGCTGAATGATATGCTATCAACTGCCGTAAAGCCGCCAAATGTCTTTGTAAGCCTATCCGTTATTATTGCTTTTCCTACCTCCATACCGTTATTTCATTAGCCGGATAAAACAGTCTTCAATTGTAGGCTGTATAACGTGCATTTTTATGTTATCTATAGTGGGCTCATTCTCTGTTTTAAAAGTTACATGCAAATATTCACCGGACATGTAACACGATTTTACATCGGCTTTTTGCTTCAGCTCATTTAGCAGATGGTAGTTATTAGCCGCTTTTACCGCGTATAGCTTATCGGGGAAATCAGCAATAATTTGAGACGGAGTATTTATATTCATTATTTCTCCACTCTGTATCAATGCGATCCTGTCACAAAGGCTAGCTTCATCCATATAGGGAGTTGAGACGAGAATAGAAATTCCTTGTTGCTTCAGATTTTTGAGCATCTCCCAGAACTCCTTACGCGATACGGGATCTACACCTGTTGTAGGTTCGTCTAAAAAAAGCACTGTCGGTTTGTGTATAAGTGCACAGCTTAACGCTAACTTTTGCTTCATCCCTCCTGATAAAGCTTCTGCTTTACGCTTTTTAAACGGTTCAATTTGCTGATAGATATCTTTTACTAATTCGTAGTTATCTTCGACGGTAGTATTAAAAACAGTAGCAAAGAAATTTAGATTTTCATCTACCGTAAGGTCCTGATAAAGTGAAAATTTGCCAGGCATATAACCTACAGTATTTCTAATTTCCCGATAGTCCTTTACAACATCCAGTCCATTGACTGTTGCCGTCCCCCCATCGGCTAAGATAAGCGTAGTCAAAATACGAAAGAGCGAGGTTTTACCTGCACCATCTGGTCCAATAATTCCGAATATTTCACCGTCGTTAGCTGAAAAATTGATGCCTCTAAGAGCCTCAACATTATCATATCGTTTAGTGAGATTATTTACTGTTACCATAAGATGGAAAATTAAGAGTAAAGAATAGAAAAGGGTGTATAGCTTTCCATTTTCAGCTAGTTAAAGCTTACTTCGCCGTACATCCCTATTTTTAAATAACCGTCATTCTTTACGGCAATTTTTACAGCATACACAAGATTAGCACGTTCGTCTTTTGTTTGAATTGTTTTAGGTGTAAATTCTGCCTTATCCGATATCCATATTACTTTACCTGCATATTCTCTGTGTTCACTTTCTCCAAAATCACTATAAACTGTAGCGTTCTGTCCTAGCTGCAGCTTTGTAAGCAGATCGGATGTAACATAGGCGCGCAAGTAAAGCGTTTGCATGTCGGCAATTTTATATAGAGGTCTGGCGGGCGATGTAAGCTCAAATACTTCGGCATATTTCTTTAAAACAGTTCCTCTTATCGGATTGATTATTCTACATTTTGCCAGCTGGTCGTCTAGCTGCGCAACTTGTATAGCTACCGTTGTACTTTGTTCGTTTATATTGCCGATATTTGTTTGTAAAGAATTCATTTGTGCGGCAAGCTTACCTTCAGTAACTTTCAGTAGCGCATTTATCTCGTCCAGCCGCTGTTGGGTTACCGCATCTCCTTTTAAAAGATTTTCTATACGGTTCTTCTCTGTTTTGATACGTGCTATTTCCTCGCGTGTGGCCGCTATTTGCGCATTAATGTCCGGACGGCTTATCTGCAAAGCTTTACGAGAGCTAAGCAGCTGAAGCTTTTTCAGGTAGAGCTGCGTGCTATCTACATAACCAACCGTTGTGCCCGCCTCAAGCCGCGCGCCTTCTTCAATATCCAGCTGTTCTATTATGCCAGATGCTTCCGAGGAAATAAGTATTTCGACTGCCTCAAAAGTACCTGCTGCATCATAGCTAAGCTTGTTTCTATTACAAGATGTAAAGGCTAATACCACCAGTAGTATTGAAATTGCCGTGCTTTTCATAGTATCCTATTATTAATTATTCTCCATTAATTAATTGCCCGATATTGTTTTATGGCTGTATAGGTACATTAAATACTCCATTTCGTGTAAGGCTTTATTTTGCCGCGCCATACTTTCAGCACTAATATCATTAAGCAAATCGGACATGGTACATGCTCCGTTTTCATATTTTATTTCAGACGATCGTTTAATACTTTCTCTTAATTGAACAATTTCATCATCTTTTAGCATAAGCTGCCTAGAACGATCTATCTGATTATTTGCTTGCGTTAGCTCTAAGCCGGTGTTAAATAAAAAAATTTCTTGCTGATTATCAATTTTGAGCATATTTGTTCGGATGATATTACGATCGTTTTTTTTCGTATAAAATCCGCCTATATTCCATGATAGGCTTATGCCCGCTATTAATAAATGGTCTGTTTTATCTATACCTGACTTAATACCGGGAGTTAACCCTATAGCATATCCTGTTAGCCCTACTTTTGGTAGATAGCGTGCTGTAATAGCCGTATTTTGAAGGTCGCTAAGCAAACGTTGTTGCTCGTATAAACGTAACTCTGGTCGGTTAATATTATTATTAGTAATGGGTATTTCAGCAGGAATACTTAAGGTAGTGTAATTCGGTATATCCTTTTTTATCATAACAGAAAGCATCTGTATGTATGCCTGTCGTTGAGCATTAAGATTGATACGAGTTTGCTCGGAGTTCAATATCTCGACTTTTATAGCATCCAGATCTGATCGGTATGCAACACCACCGGCTCGTGCTGTTTCAGCTCTTTTTAGACTTCGTGAGAGGTTATCATCCAAAATGGACAGCTGCTTTAACTGCTCATCAATCATCAGTACGCCGAAATACAGCTGGTTTATTCGTTCATTAATATCGTATAGTAATACCTCAATATTTTGTTTTTCTACTTCGGCGCTTGCGGAGGTTATCTTTCTTTGTGAGCGAGTAACGCCTCCGTCCCATATTGTTTGAGTAAGATTAGCAATGCCAATAAACTGATGATTATTGCTTTCTGAGGTTGCTCCGGGCATACTTATCTCAGGCATACCATCTATAAGACTCGCCATACCCGTTATGCTAAGCTGTGGTAGGTATGCTTTTACTGCATTTGAAAGGTTCATCTCCTTTGATTTTTCGATCAAATCGAGCCGCTTTATCATTGGATAGTTCTCTCGCGCCAGCTGTTGGCATTCTTCAAGACTTAATTGAGCAAAGCCGCTTGAGTGTATGCTGATAAATGCTATCAGCATAGTAAAAGTTCGTTTCATACTGTTTCTAAAATTTACTGTTACTAACATTATGACAACTATTTTATTTAACAAACCTGTTAGATCATGACCAAAAAAATTAAGGCTTAAGCATAAGCAACACTAGCCTTATATTTTCTTTTTTTTGTTGCTCCGAAAATTTTTCATACTCTTTATCTGACACATGCCTCAAATTTTTAAAAAGCGGTTTAGAAATAAATGGGAATATATTTAGCGATACAACTGTTTGTACAAAATCAACAGGATCGATAGGACGGATTGTCCCCTTTTGTACCTCTGTATCTATCATTTGCTTTATAGAGCTAACAGCATTTGAAAAAATAGGCACTGCTATATCACTCCATATCTTACTGTTTTTTTCATTGCTATTTATTTCGTTAATAATAAATAAACCAAGTTCAGGGTTCTCCTTTATAAAGTCGAAGTGATGTTCGATTGCCGAGCCGATTATTTCTGTAAAAGATTTATCCTGATGTACAACGGAGAAGAATGAATTGGCGAGTAATTGTACTTTGTTTTGAAAGACTATGTTAAACAGGTTTTCTTTTGTCCTAAAATAGTAGTGTAACATAGCATGAGTCACACCCGCCTCTTTGGCTATCTCGGTAGTTTTTGTAGCAGCAAACCCTTTGTTAATAAACACCTTCTCAGCTGCTTCCAGTATAAGTTCTTCAGTTTTTAACTCTTTCTCCTCACTCATTAACTATATTGTTTAACGAATTTGTTTACGCAAATGTATAGTATATTTTTACATGCTCCAAGTTTTTAGAGAAAAATTACGATACTACCAGCTATTCTCGGTACTATGGGAAGCTACGGCGTTCGAATATTCTAAACCGCTTCGTACTTTCGTTTGTAGATGATAATAGAAAATCTTTACAAGCCGATTACCCCTCTTTCGAGGAGTTCAACAACAAATTTGTTGTTGCGGATAGTATGCTGGAACGTTTGATAGAGTTTGCGGAGAAGGAGGATTTGAAGCGAAATGAAGAGGA
>JAIRNF010000038.1 GCA_031258195.1 Prevotellaceae bacterium | reverse complement strand
CTGATGATAGTGCCTATTAGTTGTCCGGTAGTGTTACCGTGTGGAGCGGCATAGCCGCTATTTGGTGTATGCCTTAGCTGAGGGTAGTTGTGGTAAAGATATATCGTGTCATTATCGTAATAGCTGACAGCTAGTATGCTATCTATAGGGATATTTGGCGGATGATTATATGAGTAGCCGTACTGGAATCCGTGGCTGGTAGTGCTGAGGTATTTCTCTTTGACAATTGCGTTCTTGTACTGCAACTGTAGCTGGCTGTGGCTGCTGGCTGTAGTAATTACTCCTGTTATAATGACCCTGCCGAGTTTATCATACTTGGTAGCACTCCATTCGTTCACCAGCCTCTGGTTGCCGTCCTGGCTCAATACCAGCCTGTCGGCTTTATCGTACACGTAGTAGATAGGTTCGCTGCCGGGCAGTTTCTTTTCAATACAACGTCCACGATCGTCATAGGTATAGCGGTACAGCAGCTGGTTAAGCTCGTCACTATTAACGGCAAGGGCTTGCGCTTTGGGTGGTATGACTACCCTAAGCCTTCCCCAAGCATCATATACGTACGAGGTGGTAAGGGTTTCGGTGCGGGCAGGGTTCAGCTGGCGGGTTTCTACGGTCTGCCCCTGCAGGTCGGTGTAGGTACGGGTAATGCGTCCGTCGGGGTCCACGGTTTCCTGTACGTAGAGGGTACCTGCGGGGTAGGTTCCGCTTTGCGATAGGGTATTGCCGCTTACCTTCCATAGCTTTACCTCGCCGCTGGCGTTGGCTGTATAGGTGTGCTTAACGGCTCTAGCGTCGGTCTGGTAGGCTTCGCCGCCGGGTAAAAACTCCTTCTCTACGCGGTTTAGCGGGGAGGGTTCGTATACCCTCCGGCTAGCGGCGTGGGCACCGTCTGCAGCTCCGTACAGGCTGGTGTAGTAGCTTTGCTGGGTGGTAATATCGCTTGTTCGGTATTGTCCGTGGGCGCTACCTGCTACATAGGGGAGGTGGTCTTTATCCTGGCGCCCTACGTAGTCGTAGGAGATGGGGGTAATGATGTCGTGGTACTGCGGGCTGGCCACTACAGCTATTTCCTGCATGGGGCGCCCCAACCCATCGTAGTACACAACGGTGGGACCTCTTTTCTTTTTTTCTACCTGGCTGATGTCGGTGCTTGCCACCTGGGGCGTATAGGTGAGTATATAGTTGCGATCGGCGCTAAAGGTATAGCTGTTAGGGTCGGGATTGGGGCTGCTGCTTCCGATAGTTTGTATGGTTATGGTATTGCTATAGGAGGTAATCACATCTGATTCGGGAAGCAGCCGGTTTGGCTGCGGTATTACAGAAGGTGGCTCTATAGCCAACAACGTAGAATCTGTCTTAAATCCCGGTACTGGCGTTAGCCCCGTACCGGGATTATCTAAGCCATAGTAGAGCGGAATGGTACATGTTGCTGCTCTGCGAAAATGGGTTGTCTGGTATATGGAAGTTTGTAGGCTAACGCTGTTGCCGTTATTTAGGGGAACCCAATATCCTTGATCGTTCTTTACTTCCCAATGGTAGCTTATCTCGCCATAGCCCCCGCTGGCCGTTGTCTGGCTGGTAATGGTAATACTTGCGCCGAGGTTAACTTGCGCCGCGCTACAGGCTATGGTACCTCCTTTTAGCTCTGCAACGTATGTTATGCTTACGGCATTACTGTACGAACCGACTTCTTGCCCGTTTAGGATATAGCCCGCCCAGCGCCGGTAAAGAGAGGTTTGGGATGATTTTGACGCATCTTCTGTAAATTGTTGTATTATTGATGCGGACGAGGGATCGTACCATGGATTATTCCCAGAAACGAGGTACCAGCTGGTTCCGTTATTGGTTGATTGATACCAGCGAAAAATGGGAATACGTGCTGAGAGCGGTAGCCCGTCGCATAAAATTACCGGTAGGATATGGGAAGGCGTGCCTATTTTCTGGGGTGATTGCCCCGGCAGAATAACTTGTGTGCCTATAATGGTGTCTATATTTATGCCGCCGGTATACTGCTCCATTGGGAGTCGGGATAAAGGAAGGCACTCTTCTAGCTGTCCGTAGCTAAAATTGCTGTACAGCAAAAAAACTATGGCTAAAAGTTTATACATATGATGCGACAATGTTTTCATAGCTATTGTGTTTATGTTAACGCTGGTTATCGGTTGTTTATATTTGGTAGCTGTAGTATTGTTTGCCTGAATCAAGGTAATAATACGATTACTTCTTTTCATGTTGTATTTACTTAACGCATAAAAACATCGATCCATCAAATATTATACAGGCTCGGCTACTCAGCGTTTGATAAATCATCCTGATTGGTATAGTGATACTGGTACTGCTTTACAACGTTTTTATTGTGATCGAGCAGCTTTAGCAAGCGTCCGAAAGTATCATAGCGGTAGTGGACGTTGAGCCCGTCGGAGCCTACTTCTTGGCAAAGGCCTACCAGCGGAATATAGCTGTAGCTGCTGATGTGAACGGGTAGTTGTTGGCTGCTATAGTAAATGCGGGCTTTACTCAGCAGAGTTTGTAGCTGCTCAGAGGTATAGCTACCTGTTGCAATATACCCCAACTCATCACTTGTAAAGCGGTTGGTAAGGTTTTGGTAAGTGGCTCCTGTTGCTTGCAATACTGGATATTGCTTGCCATAGCCCCATAGGTAGGATATGGGTATACCGTCGCGACCTGTGTATTGAGTGAGGTTACCGTTAGACTGATCGTACAAGTAGTCGTACTCTCGGGTAAAACCGTTGGCTCCCGTTTCAGAATAGTCAACGGACAGCGGTAGTGGTAGTGGCTGTCGATTTGTAAAATAAGGGTAGTTATACCGAATACGCTTCGTTTCTTGCCCGTTATTTCGTGATATCTCTTGTAGTTTAGTAGCATACATATTCCAGACAGAAATTAGCTGGTGATTATTGTCTGGATAAACAAACTCCTTTTCTATCGTCTCTCCAAGGCTACCATGCTGCGTTATCTTGGTTAGCTGGTTACGAGTACTGTCGTAAGTATAACTTTCTATTCTTACGATGCTATCAGTACCAGTATAAAGAATCTCGCGCTTTGATGTGAGAAGATCTACATTTGAGCAGATGTTGTGATGATATGGAATAAAAATTTGCCCTACCTGATTATAGGTGTATAACCAATCATCAATATATTGAGGGTTATCAGTAGTGCCACTAATTGAAGTTTTTTGCGTGGATATTATACTCATGTATGTTTGGCCAGACGCTTGTTGATAGGTATAGGCTTCTTTTTGAATGACCTGGCCTTGGGTATTGTATACTATACGGCTGCTCAGATTAGGCTTTAATCCGGGGGAAAAGTGTTCTATACTGATAATGTTGGGAATATTGTAACTTGATACGGCCTGTCCGTTATAGATAGCTCCATCCTTATTATATTGATAGGTGTGTATTTCCGGGTAGTAAACAGCAAACAATTGATTCGGAAGACCTACCGGAGTATTGAAAAAAGTTATTACATCTTTTTCATCGCGAGTACCAACAAACACAATTGTAAAATCCGGGCATTGTCTTTTATTTACCGAAATGCTCGAAATACTCATAGCAAAAGAACCATTGTCAACAATATCGCTAGATATGCCTAAGCCTGACTCATTCTTCCCATATTTAAAGACGGTAACTATTGGGTCACTATCAGCGGCTGCAAGAGATTTGATACTTCTGATTCGTTGCCCATTACCTTTTTTTGTTCCATTTGGGTTGGGATTATTAAATTGGTTAAGCTCATACTCGTACTCCGTATAACCTCCGGTAGGGTATGTAATACGCTTTAGCGAGAAGGCGTTGAACCACTGTTCATCGGCATTGCGGTTAATGAAATATCGACCGTTGTTTGCTCTCCAATCTCGCCCAAGAGTACCGCTACTTGCATTCCATCCGCTTATGTGAGTTGTAAATGATATATCGGCGATAGGATCGGGCAAAAACAAATCCTGTTCAGATCCTTTTCCTCTTCCGAACGCATAGTAGTTCCAGTAGTCCGGAGAACCATGGCTATTTTTGGGCGGATCGTAGTAATCAAAAGTATACTCCTTTTCAATATCAGCATCATCTCCTATTCTCACAGATGTCAGCACAGTATGCCAAGGGTATGCATTAGTGGTGGTATCTACCGAAATGTTGCTAGACATATTTGCATAGGTAAAAGTTATTTTTTTAATAAGCTTCTTCTCGCCATAGCTAGTAATGTCGTATACCTTTATCTCGTTGATTAAATTTGGCGAATTCAGCTTACCATTTCTTGTAACTCGGATAAATTCTACCTCTTCTTTTGAACTAGTTATTCTGGTAAGATAAGGGGAGGTGGTTAATAGTCGGAAATCGTCTTGGTCTACTTTAACATTCCATTGGTCTTGGATATCATGCATTAATGACGGGCAATTTGTGGAAAAAATGCGTGTGCTTGCAGGAGCAACAGTTATGCTGGCATACTTTGTCTTATTGTAGTTTGAATTAGAATCTTTGCGGTCTCTGGTATTGACATATCCATACGGACTATAGCTAAAACTAATTGAATCACCATAAGGAGACCTTATGGTTCTGAGAGCCCATGCTGTTTCTTCGCCTCCCATACTTTCTGAAAGATCGGTATGTTCGACAGCTCCAGAATAAGTAGCAGCATTTTCATTACCGAAATCATACCGAACTCCATTTTCATCAACTAACTGTCCAGAGTAGTGATTCATCAAAATTTTATCCATTTTTTGTTCAAGAGCAGTCGCTGTATAGGTATGGTCAGTAAGGTTTCTGTTTGTTAGAACAAAGTGTCCATTTGTAGAGGGTGTTATGTAGGTAAACAAGTCATACTCTCCGTCAAGTCTTCCATATGTAGAATTTCCAAAGCGTTTATTCATAGCTGCTAGGTAACGGTCAATATTTCTATTATCACTTCCATTTAGAAAAGATAAAAATGTGTTTTCATCATAAAGGTTGCTTTCTAAATCAGACTTACCTTTTATACTCCGAGAAATACGATAACCGACAGCGTTTATACTCCATCCAACGCCTACCTCTCCATCGTGCTGCATGTATTGAATACCAGAGGCATGATAGGTTAACGCGATGGGTATTTTCAGTCCCTTAATCTCTATCTCGTATAACGGAATAGTAATATCCGGCAATCCATTGTACTCTGATATTTCATGGTTAACATACTTTTCGAAAAGCTGACTCTGTGGAGAGGGGGGTATTACTTGAGGGGTTTCGATACCAGATGTTGTCGAGGTTAACAGCATTAGAGTATCCGCAGATGCTCATTATTGTGTGACATCTGAGCATTCAGGTCTACACTATATAGTAGAATATAACAAAAGGCTATTACAAGTTTTAGATTAGCTTGCGTCATTGCTAGGTATGGTTTAGTACGTTTATTCAATCGTTGTCAAATTCCAACTTCTAGGATGCCTTTTTGTGGAATTTAGGGATTTGGACCTACATAATGGTATTCGTACTGTTGCACAACGCTACCTTGATGATCTAATTTTTTATATAACCTTCCAAATTCATCGTATTGATAGTAAAACCCTAAACCATCGGAGCTAATCTCTGAGGTTAAACCCACCAAGGGTAGGTATGTATAAGTGTGTACATGTACTGGTTGCGTTTGGTTTTGATAGGCTATTCGAATTTTATTCAGCACTTGCCTAAGCTGTGCTTCTGCATAGCTCCCATTGTGTATATTAGCTAACTCTGTGGTGCTTAAATGTGATATAGCATTCGCATAGCTTTCTCCCACCACCTGTAGTACAGGGTATGCCCCTTTATATCCCCATAAATAGCTAATAGGAGCATCTCCTGCTTTTGAGATTTGGGTTAGGTTCCCGTAGCTATCGTAGCTATGATAAACTATACGATCCTCCCATCCTGCTTGTCCTTTACTTTTTGTTTTAAATTTACCCGGAAGAATAAGCTTATCGGCTGATATGTATTCTGTTTCTTCACTATATAAGACATCTACTCCACTCCCTTCGTCTTGAATTATATCTTTACGCATAACGGTGGTTATCCGATTACTTTGTTCAAGCAAATTGCGCTGTACATTGCCCATATCACCTAGCGTATTGTTACTGTAGTGATATCGTTCGCCAACAGCTCTTCCATCGCTTGCTGTCTCTGTTTTTTCTATGAGATTGTAAGGGTGCTGGGGGTCGTATTTATAAGCCGTTGTTTTACTAACAGTACCTTCAACTGTATAATCTTTAGTTACAGTTTTTGTGAGTTGCCGAATGCCTTTTTCTATTCTATAGGTACTGAATAAGAAAGGTTCAAGAACAAAATTTTGGAGATGCTCCTGATTTTCTAAATCACTTCTGCTCTGCCAGCTTGTGTTATCGAACATAAAACCGCTATCAGGTCCTTGCTCGTAATAAGAAATATAAGGTTCCACGATGAGCCCCAAGATATATTCTTCTCCACTGCTAAGCGTGTTATATATATTTTTAACTTGTCGGATAGGTGTATAGCCGTTATTTTCGAGCTTATACTGTGTCAACTCTATTAGGTCAGGCTTTGCGGAGATTAAGCTTCGATAGGTATCGGTAAAAAATAGTTTTATTAGCCCCCCTTCGCGTAGCTCTTTGAATGAGTTGGGCGTATAGCTATACTTATAGGTAGCTTTATGCCTATCTGTATATTCTGTTACCATATTATACCATACCATAGCGTTGGTTGAGATGTAGGACGAGTGATGGGGATAGGCTAATGCTGTTATTTTTTTTGCGTGGATATGAAATTCTTTTTGAAGAATAAATTCATTATCTCTTCTTTCTACATAATATTCGCAATAATCACGATACAACCCGCTTAGCTTAAAAAATAGCTCATCCTCCATCTTTAGTAAAACTTGGGCATAACCGGCTTCGTTTTCTCCATACTTAAATTCTCTTATAATGCTTTGATTGGATACGTTGTCATAATTTTTAATCTTTTTAATACGTAACCCTCCCGCCAGCTTCTCGGTATGCTTCATATTATCATAGTACTTATTAGCTTCATATTCGAATTCAGTATGTCCTCCCGTTGGATAGATAATCTTTTCTAGCATTGAAGCTTTCATAGCCTGCTCATCAGGAATTCGATTTGCACGACCGGCGTCCATATCTGGGTTTACAGCAAATACGGTACTCCATTTTATTTTGGGTACAAGAGAATTTTGCTGGTTGCTTTTTTGATTATAATAACCCCAATAATCCTGATCATAAATGTTCGTAGTCTTAAGAGGATTATAATAAAACTGATAGCTGCCTATACCGCTAACATATAGGCTTGTTAAGAATTCTCCATCTTCGCTTTTACCGAACCGGATGTCTTTTCTTTTATTTCCCAGATAATCTTGCACCGCTATACTATCAAGATGCGTTTCCAAACTATTGTAATGCGCAAGCAGCCTTCCTCCGGAAAAATTTATCGACTGGAGCATACATACCTGTGTACCGGCAGCGCCTCCCATACCTCCAACAAGATGTTCAATAATATAGCCAAAGCCTTCAGAAATATTCCCCTCTCCTGAAATAAGGCAGTTAGTGAGATAAAGGTCATTGGGAAAATATAAAATATCCGTGAGAGATAAAGCTGGGCTTGGCCCAATAGGATACCCACTTTTTTTATACTGGAAAGTAACTTCATTGTCTACGGAACTGGCAATGGGAAGTATGATTTTTTTTAGCATCCAACTAGTAATATTACCTCTTTCATCCGCTTCTTTACATTCCCAATCCATGCCTAACGATCCAAAAACGTACCTTATCCCTTGGTCATCAGTAACAGTAAATTGTTCTATTTTTTTCCAGTAGTCAGAATAATTTATCGAAATCTTTAACGGGCTTTCAGGAATGTTTACCGCCTGTAATTCGCCGTTTACTCTTTGCAGGATAAAGCTGTCGCTATAACTTGGTAAATAAATGTGAAAAATATCGTGCTGTCCATCCTCGCGAAGCTGCTCATCCCGAGACGAGAGGAATGGTGCCATTTGTGCCAAATATTTTATACTGCTTGCCGAGACATGGTTTATAGCGTTTCCCTCGTTGATTTTTGCCGATTCCGATAGGTGCGCGCCATCCGGCTTACCTCTTATCATTCTGGAGATACGAAATCCGGGTTGCAATGTCCATCCTAGTCCAATAGGGTATGGAGACTGCCCTACCTTTATGCCAGAAGCATGGTATGAGAGGCTTATGGGGATATTAAAGCCTTTTTCCTCTATAGTGTATAGCGGAATATTGATTTCTGGTATTCCCGTTGCATAAGAGATCGGATAATCAATATACTTCTGTAGCTCTTGGGCAATAGGGCTTGGAGGTATAAGATTAGGCAAGTTAACGGACTGGTTATTTTGAGCATATATGCTGGAGTAAATAAGGGATATGAAGGCTATTAAAAGTATAAAATGTAGTTTCATAACAATTAAGGTTAGGATTACCACAAACATAGATAAATTAATCTATATTAACTATTCATTTTAGCCTTACATTAGGTTTTACATCAAAAAATGAATATGTTTTAACGATATTTAGATGAAGTAAAATCGCTCATAAGGTATTATTATTTTATAATAGCTAATATTATAAAAATAATTTTTTTATTTTTTCTTTATTGTTAGCTCAATATGTATATCAACTTAACAAATTATATTCTAATCAATAATTTATATTCAATATACAAAAATGTTGTTTAAATTTATATTCATATATATATATTTAACTAAATATTGTTTCATTTATTTATGAAATTTGATAATAATGATCATTTATAGTATTGTTAACATATAGAATGGTGTACATCAATTATTGTCAGTCATTATTCTTTTCATAAATTAGTGCTTATTCACTTATTTTAACGTAGCGCTTTAAATGAACGTATGAAACCAAAGACCCTAATTATAAATCGTAAGATAAAAGCGTTCACGCTCGAAGAGTTGCTCGTTGTGCTGGTCATCATAGGTATACTGATACTGATCGCCATCCCCGTGCTGATGCCGCTCATCTCTAAGGCCAAAAGCACCGAGGCACAGATGCAGTTGGGGCACGTCTACACGTTGGAAAAGAACTACTTCTACATGTACTCCCGCTATACCACCGATTTAGACCTGCTGGGCTACGAGCAGCCGCAGCTAGTTCCCGACGGCGGAAACGCCAACTACCGTATAGAGATTATTGAAGCAGACGAAAAAGGCTTTAGAGCCAAAGCCACTGCCTTAGTAGACTTTGATGGTGATGGCACCTATAACGCTTGGGAGATCGATCAGGATAAGCAACTAGTAGAGGTCACGAAAGACTAGCAAAGCCGCTTACCTTATACGTAACCATCAACACATTCTACCACATGGCAACAGCACTCAACATACTGGGCATAGTACTGCTTCTACTTACCATAGTTCAAGACTTTCGTTACCGGGCTATCTACTGGTGGCTATGCCCGCTATTGGCTGTACTACTTGTTGTAAAAGGGTTATTGTTTACTGATGATGGGAACTTCTTGCTAATGGGATGGCTGGTAAACATTGTAGTGGTTACCATACAGCTAGCTGCCGTATGGTTGTATGCCTTGCTAAGAAAAAAGCGCACCAGACGCAACTTCCTAAGATACTTCGGACTAGGCGATGTATTATGTTTATACACCCTTTGTTTTTTGTGCCAACCATATTTATTTGTTGCTCTTTGCTGCACCTGCTATGTCATAGCGTTGATAGCAGCACTAACCTTTCCAAAAAAGTTTAGCACCATACCGTTGGTAGGGTGTCTATCAGTTGGATGGCTAGTGCTTACTACGTATGAGCTGGTCCTGAATGAGAATCTATGGAGCTATGTACAGTTTATGCTAAACGCCAGCTGATGCAAAACATAAGAGAACATACTATCGACAGCAGCTTGCTAAGTAAAGTAACTGCCTTACAAGCATGGCGCTATAGGGTTATGCCTATCAAGCAGGATAATGATGGGCTGTACTTCTTTTGCGATGATGAAAGCACTGCAAAAAGCAGTCAAGCACAGCTGGAGTTTCTTTTTGGCGTAAGCGTACATTTTACCATTGTTGATGCCGCTGATCTACACTTTTTACTTACCAAGTACTACCCGCAGGGAGCAAATGTTAGTGATAAAGATGGGAAGTTGCTTCGTGAAATTGCCAACGAAGACTTCTTACCCAAAATTATAAAAGAAGCACAGCATCTTCGATCCAGCGATATCCACATCGAAGCATACGAGCATAGCTGCCGTGTACGGTTCCGCATCGACGGTAAGCTCGTTGAACGCTACCAGCTGGAGCGCAAGGAGTATCCGGCGCTCATCAATAAGATAAAAATAAAGGCAAACCTTGATATTGCTGAAAAACGTTTACCACAAGACGGACGTATTCTATTCAAAACGCCCGAAGAAGAGTTTGATATTCGCGTATCTACCGTTCCGGTTATGGGTGGCGAAAAAGTCGTACTACGCTTACTAAGTAAAAACGTTGCAGATATCGGTATCGAGCAGCTGGGCTTTGATGGCAACCAGTTTAAATACTTTAAGGAAGCCATTTCAGCCACGCATGGAATAGTTCTCATCAGCGGGCCAACCGGCTCAGGAAAGACAACAACGCTATATGCAACACTTAGGCTACTGAACAAAGAAACCGTAAACATTCTTACCATCGAAGACCCCATAGAGTATACCATTGATGGTATCAATCAAGTTCAGGTAAAGGATGGTATTGACCTAACCTATGCTCGAGCGCTACGAAGCTTTTTACGGCAAGACCCCGATATCATCATGCTGGGTGAGATCCGCGACACCGAAACTGCTCAAATGGCAGTTAGAGCAGCGCTTACAGGTCATCTTGTTTTTTCAACCATACATACTAACTCGGCTCCGGGGAACAATCTCACGTTTAGTAGATATGGGAATACCTCCGTATCTGATTTTGGCAACACTTCGGCTGTCGGTGGCACAGCGTTTAGTACGTATTCTTTGCCCCCACTGTAAAAAAGAGGTTGAGGCATCAAACCTAAGCGGTACAGATGTTTCTCTGCCTCCAGATATCACGATAGTAGCACAGCCTGTTGGCTGTCCGCAATGCTTCTATACAGGCTATAGAGGGCGCAGGGCTATATACGAAGTAGTACCCGTAACATCAGAAATCGCTCAGCTTATTAACGAACCGGAAGGCACAATGGATACGCTATTCAAGAAGTACCAAATCATGCTACTGAAGGATGCCGCGTTAAACCTTTTGAGAAAAAAAGAAACCGGTTTAGACGAAGTCTTTACCTACTTATAACCACCCTACACCATGAAAACCTTAGCTGTCGCACTTAAAATACTACTCCTTACGCTTACCTGCTTTATTGTATGTAGCAATAGCTACGGGCAAAACGACTCGATAAAGAACAGGCTTTCAGCAATAGCGGAGAATGAGCTGCCCGCACTAAATAATACCATCAGCTTAAGCGTTAGCAACCTGAATGTAGGAGAGCTGTTTCGCGCTATTACATGCGAAACAGGAGTCAACGTATATATCCCAAACAGCTTGAACACACATGTCACTAGTAACTTCTCTGATGCACAGGTTAAAGATATTATTTACTACTTATGCATGGAGTATAAGCTGCAATGCGATATTGTTGGCAATATCATTCGGCTGACAACCATACCCGAACCTATGACACCTAAGCCCGAGCCTGAGATAAACTACAACGATTTAAGCGGAACGATTACTTACGATATCAAAAACATTCCCCTTGATGATGTAGCAAAGAAAATAACAGTTATTACTGGCATTAACGTTATTCCATCTCAATCTATAAAAACCATTGTATGTTCTGGTTTTGGCAAAGACGTTGATGTTGAGGATGCCCTCACCCAGCTGGGGTTTGTAAACGGTTTTACCGTTAGAAAGATTAAAGAAAACCAGCTGATACTTGTTCCGGCTGCTCAGCAAACGGCAGATGGAGTGCCAAATAATTCGGATGATAATTTCGGCTTTTCTTCAAGAGCTATAAATGTTGTAGTAGATGAAAACGGATTAGTGGACATAAACGTCTCCAACGCCGACTTGCAGCTGCTGTTTACCACCCTTATACAAAAAGCTGGTATAACCTACAAAATACTGAATCCGATATCGGGAACCGTCAACTTAAACTCAACAAAGATTACGCTTAAAGATTGTCTTTACCGCATGTTTAAAGGTACCACCTTTACCTACAGAATAGAAGGCGATGTTTGCTTTGCTGGTACGAGGGACAATCCGGGGTTGAAGTATTGTAAGCTAATAGAGTTGGATTACCGCTCGGCAGAGGCGTTGAATAAGCAGCTGTCGGCTTCATATATAGCCGGGATTGAGTGGACAGACTTCCCTGAGCTGAACGCAATTATTCTGTTTGGAGATTCCGACCGTGTTAATGAGATTGAAGGTTTTATCCGTTCGATAGACAAAAGAGTGCCTGTAATTCTTATTGATGTTATCATAGCCGATATTTCAAAGAACCTCAACTTCGACTGGATGTTCGATATCGGAATAGGCGGTAAGCCTACCCAAACAGGAGGCAAATATATATTTTCAGATGGTATGAATATGACCTTCGGTGCGTCTTCAATCAATACGGCTATGGGAAAGTTGGGTCTTAGCAGCATCGGGAAAGTGTCGCCCAACTTTTATGCCAACATCAAAATGATGGAGGAGAATGGCTGGGCTAAAGTTCGTTCTACCCCTCGCTTGTCGACGCTGAATGCAAAAGAAGCAACCCTTAGTATAGGCGAAACCGTTTACTATAAGGAAGAGATGAACAGCTACTACGGCTCAATGGATCCGCAGCTTAGCACACAAACTGTTTATAAATCGGTAGATGCAGAGCTAAGCGTGAAAATTCGACCAATTGTATCGGGTGATGGCAGCGTTACCGTTGCCGTAGAAGTTATTCAATCTGATTTTACCGAAAGAATAGATAAGAATAAGGACGGACAAGGCCCTCCCGGTATAAGGTCGAGAGTTTTCAAATCCGAGATACAGGTCAACAACGATGAAATGATTTTGCTTGGCGGACTTGAAGAGAGCACCAACTCCGAAACCAATAAAGGCCTTCCATTTATTTCCAGAGTTCCGGTTCTTAAGTGGTTCTTTGGCGGGAAATCGAAAGTGAAAAATGAAACACAGCTAACGATATTTATTAAACCTACAATCATAAACTAGCAGCTGTATGTTTGGTAGCTTACTGCATAAAATGTCTGTAAAAGGTAGTTCGGTGTACGGTATCGAACTAAACCTTGGCGGAGCTAACAGCCGCTATTGGACGCTTGTGCAGCTTACGCTAGGTAAGAATAGGGAGGTAAAGATTGTTAGGCAAGAATACATCGAAGAGACTTCTGACGCCAAGCAGCTCGCCGACTCAAACCTCAAGAAAAGCGTTCCGATCGTATTATGCATAACAGGTACAGGAGTCCTTATTAGCATGCTTAATGTCGGAGATAGTATCGGCAGTTTATTTCCCGGACTTGATGAAAGCGAAGTCTACCATAGGGGAGTACGAAGCCTCGTCTCTTCGTTACGCTTAAAGTTGTTAGCCCAATCGAGAGCTTGAGCTGAAGCATAGCTACAAAAAGTGAACATAAGAATGAAAGCTACGAAGGTTTTTAGGAAATATCTCATATATTCGGTATTTTGATAAATAGCTTGCTGCTATTAAGAATTTTTATAACCTTCTTCAAATCGTTTGCGAACGGCTATAGCCAAGTTTACTTTTCCTAGCATTTTTAGGCTGTCAACCTTATAGTGGAGAGCCGTTTCGTTATACTTATCTATGGCAAAAAGTATATCGGCTAGCCGAATTACTTCTTTATAGTGTCCTGCGGTATAAAAATTAGGGATAACTTTTTCGATAACCTTATGTAAGTAATCCTCGTTGTCCAGCTTAATAGAATCGAACCATTCATACTTAATAAAGCCGGGTAGGAGGGTTCCTCTTCTCAGTATGGTTGCCAATTCAGCTACCAAAGCATAATCTATCGTGTCGCTTTTCTTCGATAAATCTGCCACATAATGTGCCTGAAACAGATCGCAGTAGAATGGCGGCTCGTGTATAAGCTGCCAGTAGTTATTTTCGAATACAAGGCTTAACCCGTCAATATCCGATATTAAATTGCGAAGATGGTTAATTGTGACACCCCGTATATTTTTAGCGTCTTTAGAGCCTTTATCGGGCCAAAATATGGTTGATAGCTTTTCGGAAGTAATGCCTTTTCCCCTATCGGTGTATAGAAGTATGAGGACAAACACTTGCCGTATCTTAGAACCGAATCGGTTTGTTATATCTATTCCATTACGATCTATAATGGTAAGATCGCCGAAAACATACACAGCATTCGCTCTGCTCTCCACAGCCAAGTCTTTTTCTTCGTCAGGTTTTACATGCTCGACTACATCTAAACCATCATACTTTTTGTTTCTTTTACGTTTAAAATATAGCAGCAGAATAGCCATGGCTATTATTGCGGAAATGGCAGCAAGCATTATCCACAAGCTATTTGATGGGGTAGTGTTTTCTGTGTATGATCCCTCTAACTCTTCAACAGATAAAGGTGGTGCTCCTAAAGAATATATCTGTATGGCTGATTGTGCGGAATGATCTTTTGTTTGACGGCAAACGGCATAAAACTGACGATGTAAATCATCATAGAAAAGGTAGAAAGAGGAAAGAATAGACTGACCAACGTACGGAATAGGATCTGATACGACTGTGGATTTTCCGGTTGCAACATCAAAGCACATTAGCCGACAATGGTCTGCCCGGTCGAAACATAATACATAGATAACGTTAACAACACTATCGTAAATAATTCCCCGGGTAGGGGCATATAATACCTCGGGCTTAGAAATCTCCCATAGCTTTTTTACTGTGCGGTTACGGATGTTAACTTTATAAAGGTCGAAAAAGAAATCTTTTCCCAACTCCTGTTTGCCTATTTCGTTTCCGACACCGCCAAAAATAAGGAACTCATCATCATTTATTATACCTGCAACTGTGTGCATTCTAGGCTGAATAATATCTCCTGTTAACGTCTCCTTTTGCCATTCGTATTTGTCGAAATTGAAGCTGTAAAAATCGTTAGAGTATTCATAGTTGCCATATCCGCCGAAAATCCATAAATCTCGCGATTTATTAAAGAATACGTATGCATGATGATGCAGCGGATTAACAGACTCTATTTGCCGCATTTTAGTAATTGCCCCGGTTTCGGTAAGCTCTACAAAAAAAGGAATGGCAACTCCCGCCATATCCATAAGGTTATAGTAGTAAAACGAATTTCGTATAGAATCTACAATAAGTTCTCCCGAATATCCGTTCATAACAGAATATGGCGAAATGGTATACTGAGAAAGCTGCCCCGAAATAGGATCCCATTCTTTAGCTGTAGTCTTATCCAGTATAAATAGCTTATGTTTGTGGGTATCATATACTATGCCGGCAGCAGGGTCGGCTTGCGGCTCTACTTGTAGCGCCCAATAGTGCTGTTTATTAATTAGCCATATTGGATTTTTAACAGTACCCCGTACCTTTCCGTTTAGCTCATGAGCATAATTCCCCGACGATTCGTTTAAAAGGAAGTAGTAAAGTTGTTTCCCTTTATTATTAGAGATTTCGATATTTTTTATTGCAATGGAGGGTACATCTACCAACGAGCGCTTGTTGCTTCCGAAAATAAAGTTGGCTTTCACGACGTCCGGAATATTCGCTTCGCGTAATATGTATGATTCTCCATCTATCGAAATGGTAATTAAATTATCTGTAAAGCTGAATTTTATAGCGATATGATGCCAACTTCGGTTGCTTACCACGCCAGGATCAAGTGCTATATAGAGAGGCTTCGAACGGTCGAGAAGGCTGTTAATCACTAGCGAAAAGTGGGTAGAATCTCGTGGTATATAGGTAAGACTGAAAGCGTTATGGTCGTTATCAAATACCATGACCTGCCCAAACTTGTGGGCATCATACAGAGCAAAGTCGAATGCAATGGTTACTCCCCCTTCAAATTCGACCTTTTCTCCGGAGAAAAGGTCAAGCGAAACAGCATTTGGTCTTTCAGAAAAAAGTAAACCTGCGCTATACCCGGGTAGCAGGTATATGCACATAAATAACATTATTAATAGAAATCTTAAAGCGCTTCTCATTATGCTACTGTCAACAGCTCATTCTTTTCACAAAAACTATTCGAAAATAAATATTCCCTAATCAAAACACAAATAAAAAGCCTCTCTAAAAACCTGATAAATGTGGAAATAGCCAAAATCACGATGGGTTAGTAAAATAAAAAGGGAGTTAACCCAAGAATTAACCCGCAAATTATACTCGCCCCTCTATATTTATTACCGCTAAACCTAATAACCAACCTTTTCTATGAAATCGAAAAGATACTTTATTTTACCCTTCGTTTTTCTATTCTCAACCCATATATACGCGCAGAGAGTAACGTGGTGGTCTGAGCAAACTCCGCCAAAAACTATTGCTGTTTGTAAGCGGCCAAAGGGGATATATGAAATGAACCTGGCGCAATCGCTTGCGGGTCTTGCGGTTCAGGCGCTTAACGAAGGGCTCGATACCGAAGGTGTTTGGATTAACGGTGGCGCATCCGATTACTGCATATACTTTAAAACGCTGCTACAACGCCTTAATGCTATAAAAGGAAATGAATATGATGTATGGGAGTTTGTTCAAAAGCTAGGCAAAAAAGGAGTTGTAAAAGGTTATGTTTTATATGATTACAGTATAAGCCCTTCGGTTAATATTGCGACGGTACAGGCAGGGCTACGAAAAGGTGTGCTGGTTGACATAACCCAAGAAAAGAAAGCGAAAAGGTTAGGACTTGCAAAACTTTTTGATGCTACCATCCCGGAATTGACAGACAGCCTGAATTTTGAAGCTGTAAAAGAGCAGCTTAATAACAACCTAATTGTTCTTATAGACCCTGCTAATGGTAATAATCGCGATTATGCTATTGCCCACAAAAGTATGGTTTACTATGGAGTCGATTCTTTTCTAAACTATCTTATGGGCTGGGTAAAACCTTTATCTCCGGTAATAGGATGGAACCGCGGACCTGAGTTTGAACATATAGCCCCTTGTACTCGCTACGGATTAATAAACACTGCTTCCGATTGGTGCTTAAACCTCTCTCTCTTAGCCTGTAACTTAAATACCTCTATTGGTACTTTTAAGCAGTTCGACCCTACTGCTATTGATTGGAAAAGCGATAAAAATTACCATGCCTTTGTTATGAGCGACGGGGATAATATGCAGTGGACGTTTGGCAACTTTATCCACAACCCTAACTATTGGGCAAATCCTTATAATGCAGAGCTATCGATGGGCTTTACCACCTGCGCTGTAAATATATCAATGGCAGGTAACGATGCTTTACAGGAGCTTATTCGTACCCAGCAGCCGCAAGTGTCTGTTGTAGAGTATGGTGGTGGATACTACTACCCCGATCTGTTTGCCGAAAAGCTGCCGAATAGAAAAGAGCTGCTACGAGACTTTGCGCGTACAGTAAATATCCACATGAAAAAAGCAGGGGTACATGTATTTGCTTTTATATGCCGAAACCTTTATAGCAAAGGAGCAATGGAAGCCTACCAAATCTTTGCCGAAGAGCTGGAAGATCTGACCGGTATGATTGCTGTTCAGTATGCGCCTTATAACGGTGGTAACGGTGATGTTTTTTGGGTGAAAAACCGAGAAGGTATTGAAATTCCTGTACTTACGGCAAAAAATATGGTTTGGGCAAATCTGTCGTTAGAACGGTCCGGTAGTCCGTCTGTAATAGCCGACTGTATTAATAAGGTAGCAACTACGGCAGAGGAAGACGAGCGGAGCTTAGGGTGGACAATTGTTCATGCCTGGTCTCGTTTTGACAGAGGCGAAGACGGGCAAATACTCGATGCCCCTCAAAATAACCCGGCTTCTGCTCGCGGCGTAACACCTTTAAAATGGGGGAAAGATTTGATAAATACTGATACAGAGGTGGTTTCTATAGAAGAAGTGCTATGGCGTATAAGGATGCGTCATAACCCGGAACAAACAAAGAAAATAGTAGAGAATATAAAGAGCTGTAAATAAAAATAATAACCCAAAAACTAAACGATATGAAAAAATAAAAATTGTACACCGAAAGTAAAAAGCTACTAGAATGAAAGTTGCATTAAAAAATAGTCAACTCATTTTAGCTTAAATAAATGATTGACTACCCAAAAACAAGATTACCTTAATAACCAAAATCTAATATTATGAAAGTAAAACCTAATACATTTCATAGAAAGTCGGATATATTAACGTCTTGTATTTTCTTGATGGCGCTAATATTCCTTTCTGTACCCGCATACTCTCAGAATACTATTACTGTAAAAGGGGTAGTTACGTCCTCTAGCGGCGAAACAATACCGGGGGTATCTGTCCTAGCAAAAGGTACTCGAAATAGCGTATCTACCAATCTTGCCGGAGAATATACTATTACCGTAACCCCAGACGCCACACTTGTATTCTCATTTCTCAGTATGCAAACGCAAGAAATAGCAGTAAATAACCGTGCTATTATTGATGTGATATTGGAAGATGAAGGTGCCGATTTGGACGAAGCTGTTGTAATTGGCTATGGTATAGTAAAGAAATCGGATCTTACAGGTTCTGTTTCTTCTATTGGCAAAGAAGCGCTTTCTGAGCGGGTAATTACTTCGCTCGAAGATGCTATGCGTGGTAAAGCGGCAGGTGTATCCATTACGCAGAACGATGGAACGCCGGGCTCCGAGTTTTCGATGAGAATTCGTGGAGCAAGTTCCGTTAATGCAAGCAGCACTCCGATTTACGTAATTGATGGCGTTATATACGAAGATGCCGTGTCGTTAAGTCCCGGAGACGTTGAATCGATAGAGATTCTTAAAGATGCATCAAGTACGGCTATTTACGGATCGCGCGGAGCAAATGGCGTAATTATGGTTACAACCAAAAGAGGTAAAGTTGGTAAAGTAAAGATCGACTTTTACTCAAACTTTGGTGTAGCACAAATCACCCGTCCTTATGAGATGATGAACTCTCAGGAGTACGCTTTAATGCGTTATCAATCCATCTGGCAATATAAATCTGCCGATGCTGCAGATGCCGCATGGCTATCTTCTATCGAGCATGATTATTTCCGAGATGCCGATAACAACTACTGGCGGGTACGAAAAGATTCTCCATATAAAGACTTCAACCAATACGCACACCCTGACACTATAAATACAGACTGGCAAGATGCTATGTACCAGAATGCATTTATGCAAGAGTATCGTATTAGCCTTAAAGGAGGTACCGAAAGGTCTAAATATGCCATCAACGCTACTTACCTGGACGAAGATGGTGTTGTTGTTTTTAGCGGATGGAAGAAGTACACCGGACGTATGAACTACGAAAACCAGCTGAGCAAAAAGCTTAAATTTTCTTCAAACCTTGCTTTAAGCCGTACCGAGTACGAAGGCTGGTCGACAGGCTCGGGTGATGGAGTAATCTCCAGTATGCTAAGGCGAAGTCCATTGCTGGCAATTAACGAAACAGATGTTAACGACAATGATGATCCTACCGATGTACAAGTTAGCGGTAACCCTTACTATCAGGCGCAGCATATTACAAACGATAGGCTGCGTAATGCTATGACATTGAGAGGGGTTCTAGACTATAATATTTTCGATAACTTAAAGCTGGTATTAACCGGAATCTATGTAACCAACAATAACGAAAATAGAAGATTTTTCCCAAAAACGGTTACGCAAGGCGTTAAACAGAATGGGCGTGGTATCGTAGAATTTACAAATACCCGTAAGCTTGTAGGAGAGGCGTTACTTTACTATAACAGAACATTTAGCAACGATCATAGGTTGAACATAATGGCGGGCGCAACTATAGAAACCTATAAAGACAGCTGGTTAACTGCCGAAAATCAGAACTTCCAGAGCGAGAAGCTTGGAGCCGATAATATCGATCAGGGTATTACGCCTATTATTCCCAACTCTCCGGTAGATAAGAATGCCTATAATATGCTTTCCTACCTAACCCGTGTAGAATATGGCTACAAAAGTCGTTACCTCTTTACCGGAACTTTCCGTACCGATGGTTCATCTCGTTTTGCAAAAAATAATAAGTGGGGGTACTTCCCTTCTGCGGCTGTTGCGTGGCGCGTTACAGAAGAACCGTTTATGCAAAGCGTTAAAACGATTAGCAATATGAAGCTGCGTTTAAGTTTCGGACAGAGCGGAAACCAGGCAATTCCTTCCTACATGTCGCTATCAACAATGCAGCTGGCAAACGCGCCTATGGACGGTGTAAATCCTAACTCGGGTATTGCTCTTAATAGCCCAAGTATGCCTACCTTAAAATGGGAAACAACAACTTCGTATGACTTAGGTTTTGATCTAGGACTTTTCAAGAACCGCTTGACATTTGTATTTGACGCATATATAAAGAAAACCAAAGACTTACTACTACGCAGAAATGCTCCGTACTACTCGGGCTACAAAACGGCTTGGACCAATATTGGAGATATTGAGAACAGAGGCGTTGAATTTACGGTAGTTGGAAACATTGTAAACAACAAAGATTTTTATGTAACAGCCGACTTTAATATTGCATTTAACCGCTCTAAAGTGCTTAAAATTCCGGGAGGAGAAATGTTCTTCGATCCGGGCGTAATACCCGGTTCCGGAAACTTTGTTGTAATTCGAGAAGGTCAGCGCCTCGGTCAATGGTATGGCTACAAGGTTGATGGAGTATGGAAATCGCAGGCAGAGATTGACGCTTTACCCGATAGCTACACTTGTTTCTCTTATAAGAAAGCGGATATTCGCCCCGGCGATCATAAGTTTGTAGATACTAACGGAAGCCCAGACGGATCCATCTCTACCGAAGACAGAGCTATTCTAGGCAACGGCGAACCCGATTTTACAGGAGGTTTAACGCTTGGCGTCGGTTATAAGGGTTTTGATTTAACCACCACATTCCAGTATAGCTACGGAGCCGATGTATTCAACGTAAACCTTGCTACCCTCGATGCCGGACAAAGCGGCTACAACCAGACAAGTCATATTGCAAACAGCTGGAGTCCTACGCTGTATGATATGAGTGGAAGTCTTGTTTATCAAGGAAACCCTAACGGTCAGTATCGTTTGGCCGGAGGGGCTGCCGAAAACTACTGCCTTTCGGAGTTTATAGAAGACGGGTCGTTCCTTCGTCTCAGCGATATTACTTTATCGTATAGATTTCCGCGAAAGTGGATTTCTAAGCTGAAGCTTGATGGCTTAAAGATATTTGTATCGGCAAAGAACCTACACGTTTGGACGAATTACTTTGGTTACGATCCCGAAGTTAACACCAAGCAGGGAGGTTTGGGAGATTTTGCTCCTAGCCTTGACTACAGTGCTTATCCACGTTCGCGCACTATCTCTGGCGGAATCAATATCTCTTTCTAACATAAATAAAAGACACGGATATGAAAAAGATAATATATATACTAACAGTTGTTATTCTGGGAATGATTATGGTTAGCTCGTGCTCCGACTTCTTAGACGAAAACCCGAAATCTGTAAATACAAAAGAAACGTACTATACCGACTGGTCTAGCCTACAAGCGGGTATAGTTGGAATGTATCAGGGGATTATTAACCTATACGTGATTAATACCAACACTCCGATATTTTTATCGATGATCGGCACTGACGAACTATGCTATCGTGCCGTTAACACCAATGTAAGAAGTGTTATTGACCGCTACACTTATACTTCTACAGAGGGCTGCATAGGGGAACTTTGGGCTCGTTATTACGCTATCATTGGTCGAACTAATGTTATTATTGCTGTTGCGGAAAGTATGAGCGACCTTACTGAAGCGCAGCGCAATCAGGCGTTATCCGAAGCTAAATTTCTAAGAGCGTGGAGCTATTTTCAGCTTGTTCAGTTCTTTGGCGATCTTCCGCTTATTCTGGAAGAAACAACGGAGTTCGATTATACCAAAAGCCGTTCGCCGATAAAAAATGTTTACAAAGCGATTATAGAAGACCTAGAGTTTGCCGTTAAACCCGGCGTACTAAAAACAGAGATTACCGACGGACATGCTAACCATTGGGCTGCGAAAACACTGCTAGGCAAGATATATCTTACAATGGCTTCATATAAAGAATCTGCAAAAGTACCGGGGTATGCTCAGCTGGATGAGTCTGTACAAAATCTTTATCAAAAAGCATACGATATTCTTTTAGATATAAAAGATAACAGCGGACGCGATTTAATGCCCGTTTACTCCGATTTGTTTGAGGTAGCCAATAAGAACACCAATATAGAATCTATCTGGGAAATTCAGTTTAGCGCAGAAGAGCCCTACGGTACTCAGTGGGCTAAAGAGATGGGGTTAACACATGCCGGATACTCTCAAACATCAGGAGGATGGAGGTATTGTCCTATAGGAGGGTCATTTAATCTGAATGCTGTCCCTTCGTTCAGAGGGTACTATAAATCTTGGCAATATGATGTACGTAAGGACTGGAATATTACCGATTCGCTTATAAGATATAATGCAACTACAGGAGTTCCTACTAGAATGGACTATCTCTTTGATATCAGTGGTATTAAATTGGCTGGGGATGTTGCTCCGTACGATACGGTTAAAATACTTACTCGCGACAATAACAGCACGTTGGTTCAACGTACCTCTGCAACCAAGTATCGTTGGGGTGGTAGCTGGCAAACAGACTATCCTATAAAATATATTTATTCAAACTGTCCGAATAATATTATCGTATTTCGATTTGCCGATGTGCTGCTAATGTTTACCGAAGCCGATATGAAGCTAAATGGCGGAACGGCAACAACAGAAGGGCTAAAAGCAATTAATCGTGTTGTGCAACGTGCACGCGGGCTTGATAGTAACGGTATTCCTGTACCCGAATCCGCAACACCGGGATTTGAAGACTATACTGCTTCGACACTTACTTTCGAAGAGCTGATGAAAGAACGTGCGCGCGAGCTTTGCTTCGAATTCTGGAGACGTCACGATCTGGCGCGTACGGGTATGTTCGAACACTTTATGACATCACGAAACGCAACAAGCAACATAAAAACATTTTTCGATCCCGATAAGAGCTATCTTCTTCCTATTCCACAATACGAGATCGACAACTCGCTGAATAAAGAGGGTATGTATCAAAACCCGGGATATATTGATTAATTTTAGTTGAAAACAAGCCAGTATATGAACAGCGACAGGCGTAAATTTCTGAAACGGCTTGCCACAGGCGCGGCAGCGGTTTCTCTCGCTCCCTCTTTATTGTCAGGTTATACGGAGGGAAAAGCAAAGGGAAAATACAACGCAACATACCCTCGCCTCGAGTTTGATGTTGCAGTGGTAGGCGCCGGACCCGGAGGGGTTCCGGCTGCCATCGCCGCAGCGCGACAGGGTGCTAAGGTTGTATTGATTGAAGAGGACAGTATGCCGGGAGGCGCCCCTGTAGATATGTTCGTAACGTTTATTTGCGGCGGTCCTCGTGTAGGCATTTTTCGAGAGATGATTCAGCATTTAAACCAATACCATACTATAGGTGGTAAACCTGTCGAATCGTTTGGCGAACAAGGATACGACGGCAAAAACCATTGGTGGATGCCCGAATCGTATGCGCAAACAATTTACCATATGCTCGAGCAGGAGCCGAATATCACGCTTATGTGCGGCGCAATGGTAGTAGATACGCTGGTTAAAGAAAACGGTAACCGCAATAAAGTTGAAGGTGTTGTTATAACGCGCAACGGAGAATATCAGGAAATCGGTGCCAAAATGACGATCGATGCTACCGGAAACGGATTCGTAGCCGCATCGGCAGGATGCGAGTATATGTACGGAAGTGAGGCAAAATCAGATCTGAACGAGCATGTAGGTATGGACGAAGCTGACGGTAAAGTGCAACCCTGTACATGGATGATGATAAGCAACCGCATTAAACGTAATGCAATCCTACCTGTCGATAAATTTATCGGAAGCAGTACAGTAGAAGATAATCTCGACCATTGGGTAACAGTACCCGATATACCCGATATGATTCGTCGAGATGCCGGTATTTATCTGCATTGGGGAAAAACCGTTTACTGTGATGATACACGCGATCCGCAAAAGTTAGCCGAAGCTCAACGTAAAGCATTGGTAAAGCTGCGGCATAATATGCAAATGCTGCACGAAGCGGGTTACGGTGTTTATCTGGCGCCCAAATTGGGTGTTAGAGAATGCCGTAGGGTTAAAGGGGAATATATACTTACCTCTAACGATATTGCACAAGGTGTTTTTCCCGATGATACGGTAGCGCATGCTCATTATGGCTTCGATGTTTGGGGCATGAAAATTCCCGAAGAATTGAAGGGTACACAGCCTTACGGTATACCGTACCGTTCGCTCATTCCGCTTAATACCGAAGGTTTGGTTACGGCAGGAAGAATTATCAGCTCAAGTCGTATCGCACACAGTTCGGTAAGAGTTCAGCCTATATGTGCCAATATCGGCGAAGCCGCCGGAGTTGCGGCGGCATTAGCCGTTAAGCATAATACGAACTCGCGTGGAATCGATGTTAAAAAGCTGCAAGCAATACTAAGGAATAACGGGCTTTTTTCAGCCTTCGAACAGTAAAAAAGATCATAGCGATGAAGAAAAGAGATTTTTTGAAAACGATCGGAGCGGGAATTGCACTTTCGGCTATTCCGGGCTCCTCGCTCTTTGCGCAGCATACAGCCAGTACTAAAAAAGATAAAAACCATACAGATTTACCTACGCTTGAGTGTGATGTAATTGTTGTCGGTGCAGGTCCTTCGGGCATTACGGCTGCTATTGCCGCGGCACGAGAGGGGGCAAAAGTTATTCTGTTGGAAGAAGATATGATGCCCGGAGGCGCCACCATAGATATGTTTGTAACCTACATGTGCGGAGCGCCACGTACAGGTATTTACCTCGACGCTATTAAAGAGCTGAACAAGAATTATTCGTTAAGCATCACACCGAGTAAAACTATTGGCGAGTATGCCTGGGACGGAAAGCAGCATTGGTGGCTGCCATCGTCGTACACTAAAGTTTGGGATAAATTTATCTACTCGAAAAAAAACCTGCAGCTAATCTGCGGAGCCCCCGTTATAGATACCATTGTGGCTACAACCGGTAATCGCAATACCGTTCAGGGAGTTTATGTTATGCGAATGGGGAAATTGCAAAAAGTAACGGCTCCAGTAACCATTGATGCAACAGGAACAGGACTAGTTTCTGCAAAAGCAGGATGCGAGTTCTTTTATGGTAGCGATGCTAAAAAAGATTTCAACGAAAGCATAGGGCTTGATGAAAGCGACGGACGCGTGCAGCCTTGCACGCAAATGTACATCAGCCAGCGTACGACAAGTAAATCGGAGTTTCCGCGGGATGTTATTAAAGGGGGTACGCTAGACCACGATGATGTGCTTTGGGCATCTCGGCAGGAAAACGAACACTTTCTGAAAAAAGATTCCGGTGTCTATCTGCATTGGGGTTCAACGGTTGAAGTGAAAGACACTACCGATCCTGTAGCGCTTGCCGAAGCGCAGAAAGAAGCGTTACATAAGCTGAAACCCCATTTCGAAGCGCTGCATAAATCAGGCTACGTAACTCATATAGCTCCTAAAATCGGGGTACGTGAGTGCCGCAGAATTAAAGGTGAGTATGTTATTACGGTAGATGATGTGCTGGATGGCGTTATGCACGACGATAAAATTGCTGATGCTTGGTACTCGCTCGATCCGTGGGGTATGAAGGTTGATGAAAAGCTTCGTAACAGCGTCGGACCTTATGGAATTCCATACCGAAGCTTAATGCCGCTCAATACCGAAGGTTTGCTGACCACAGGTCGTATTATTAGCGGAACCCGTCTCGCAATGAGTTCTTACCGCGTACAGCCGATTTGCGGAACAATAGGAGAAGCATCTGGGGTAGCTGCGGCAATGGCTGCGCTCAATAAATGTAAAGTAAGAGACATTGATGTACTCAAGCTACAGCTGAGGCTAGACGCTCTCGGTCTTTTCGACTGGTATAGCCAGGTGGGTATGAATGTAAATAATAAACCTTGGAAAAAATAAACCGTCATGAGAATAAGTATGGGTAGGAGATCTTTCCTTAAAAAGGCAACCGTAGCGGTAGCGGTTGGCGCGGTAAGCCCTACCCTTCTAATGGGAAAAGATTCGAAGAGTAAAAAAACTTCGGCGAAAAACGGAAAATATCCCAGTCTGGAATTTGATGTAATTGTTGTAGGAGCCGGTACGGGAGGAATACCGGCAGCAATACGTGCGGCGCAAGCAGGCGCAAAAGTTGCTCTTGTGGAAGAAGATATGCAAGTGGGCGGAGCTCCTGTAGACATGTTTGTTCCCACACTTTTCGGGAGACCAAAAGTAGGACTTGCTCTTGATCTGGAAGAAGAGCTGCTTCGCGACCACGGGCTTTACAACTGGGATTCGGGAACCGATCCGGTAGGATGGCGGTTTTTTCTTCCTGCAGCCTATTTGCAGCTGCTTAGCCGTAATATTCGTGCAGAAAAGAACATCACTCTTTTTACCGGAACTCCTGCCATAGGAGTCTGGGCTGAACATAAAGGAAATCGCGATGTAGTAAAAGGTATTCGTATATTTCGTAACGGAGAAATTCAGGATTTATACGCAAAGGTAACTATCGATGCCACCGGAACAGGAGTTGTAGCGGCAATGGCTGGTTGCGAATATATGTATGGAAGCGAAGCGAAAAGCGATTTCAACGAGCCATACGGTTTCGACACGGCAAATAATAAAGTGCAGTTGTGTACACAGATGTTCATCAGCCAACGTATTAAAAAAGATGCTATTTTTCCTATCGGGTTCAAAGGCAGTGCCGCCGAAGATGGTTACATAGGGGCAAACCGTTTAGGAAAAGAAGAGTTGGAACGGCGGGCAACCGGAATATTTTTCCACTGGGGGCAATCAGTCGAAGTGGAAGACACTACTGATCCCATACAGGTTTCCGAAGCACAACGAAATTGCTTAGAAATGTATAAAGACCGTTTCGCCCAGCTGCATGCCGCAGGATTTGGCATACACATAGCGCCAAGACTTGGTGTACGCGAATGCCGCAGGATTAAAGGCGAATATGTACTGACCGCAAGTAATGTGCTGGAAGGATTATTCCCCGATGACACTGTCGCTCATGCTCAATACTATCTTGATTGTTGGGGTATGGAGTTGCCAAAGGGCGTACCCGAGAAGCTATACGGAATACCCTATCGATCTTTAGTGCCAACAAATACAGACGGTTTACTGACTGCCGGAAGAGTAATAAGCGGAACACGATTGGCGCATAGCTCTTACCGTGTTCAACGCTGTTGCTCCAACATTGGAGAAGCCGCAGGCACTGCCGCAGCGATGGCGTCATTAGCAAGTACGGGAGTTCGGGACATAGAGCCGCCTAAGCTGATTGCACAGCTCGAAACAAATGGATTATTCAGCGCGCGAGAAAAATAAAACCAGCCATGAGTATAAATAGACGTATCTTTTTGAAAAGAACAGGAGCAGGACTCGCATTAGGCTCACTTCTTCCAGCGTATTCGTTTGCTAAAACAGGTGGAAAGGCAGAAGAAAAGCCGAAATATTCAACCTTAAAGTTTGATGTGGCTGTAGTTGGTGCAGGTCCTGCCGGAATACCCGCCGCCATAGCTGCTGCGAGAAACGGAGCAAAAGTTGTTTTAATAGAAGAGGATCTCGCTCCCGGTGGTACTCCTGTTGATATGTACGTTACATTTATGTGTGGCGGTCCACGTGTAGGATTATTCAAGAAGTTGGTTCAGACGCTTAACCAGCGTTTTTCTGTGGGAGGTATTTTGAGTGAAACTTTTGGAGAAGCAGGAAGCGATGGAAAAAATCATTGGTGGATGCCGGCTTCCTTTCAACAGGTATATCATGAGATGATTCTTGCAGAGCCCAATATTACGTTGATGTGCGGCGTACCTGTAGTTGATGCCATTGTTGCTGAAAAGGGTAACCGAAATCAGGTAAAAGGTATTCGTATCTTTCGTAACGGGGGATTTCAGCATATCGAGGCTGCCATAACCGTAGATGCCTCAGGTAATGGAATTGTTGCTGCTACCGCAGGCTGCAAAATTCTTTACGGCAGTGAAGCGAAGAGCGATTTCAACGAATCGTTCGGACTGGATGTAAGCGACGGAAAAGTTCAACCGGTAACCCAGATGTACATCAGCCAACGTGTGCGTAAAGACGCTGTATTTCCTATAGATAAGTTTGGTTCCGGCGTTCTGGAAGATAATCATCGTCAGTGGGCTCAGGAGCAACCGAGAGAGGAATTCTATGCCAGGAATACGGGTGTATTTCTGCAATGGGGAGCAAGTGTTTATTGCTCCGATACCACCGACCCGGTTCGGGTAGCCGAGGCGCAGCAAAAAGTAATGAATAATCAGAAGAAAAATATTCAGGTAATTCAGGAGGCGGGATTTGCCGTGCATTTAGCACCCAAAATAGGCGTACGTGAATCTCGCAGAGTACAGGGCGAAGCTGTAATTACCGTCGATGATTTATTTAAAGGTGTTAAACCCGATGATAAAATTGCTGATGCACACTATGCTATAGATGCATGGGGGTGGAATATTCCTTACGAAGTAAAAACAAGCGTAAAACCATACGGCATACCATACAGAGCACTGATACCATTGAATATGGAAGGTTTACTGACTGCGGGACGCATAATTAGCGGAACACGGCTAGCCAACAGCTCGTACAGAGTACAGCCGATATGTTCTAATATAGGCGAAGCCGCAGGTACAGCCGCTGCAATGGCGGCTCTTAACCAAACGGCTGTCCGCAATATTGATGTTCGCGAGCTGCAAAAGAATCTCGAGTCATATGGACTTTTCGATGCATATAAATAACCTGAAAACTACTACTATCATGCTAAAGAAAATATTTGTTACCGTAACCTTAATTTCATCCATAGGTTTTTCATCCTGTTCTCAGGTTTCAAGCATAAATCACAGCACGCTGAAAGAGCCTGTCGATTATGCGCGGCCTTTAATGGGAACCATGTCCGACTTCGAACTCTCTAACGGTAATACTTATCCCGCAATTGCGTTGCCATGGGGTATGAACTTCTGGACCCCGCAAACAGGTAAAATGGGAGACGGATGGGCTTACCAATATCAGGCTAAAAAAATAAGAGGTTTTAAGCAGACGCATCAGCCCAGCCCATGGATGAATGATTACGGACAATTTTCTATCATGCCGATTACAGGTGAACTGCACATTCACGAAGATGCAAGGGCGAGCTGGTACTCACACAAAAGCGAAACGGTTACACCATACTATTACAGCGCATATCTGGCAGATTATGATATAACAACGGAGATCGCTCCCACCGATAGAGCAGCATGGTTCCGCTTTACATTTCCGGATAATAATAATTCGTATGTGATTATTGATGGCTACGACAGAGGATCGTATATTAAAATCATTCCCGAAGAGAATAAGATTATCGGCTACACAACCCGTAACAGCAAAGGAGTTCCCGACAATTTTAAAAGCTATTTTATTGTGCAGTTCGACACGCCGTTTTCATGGTATAAAGTATGGAGTATGGAAAATGCAAAAGAAATCTTAGCTGATAAATCCGAATTTCAATCAGCTCATGTTGGCGCTGTTGTAAGATTTACAACGGTTAGAAATGAAAGAATCCATGCGCGCGTAGCTTCCTCATTTATCAGCTTCGAACAAGCAGAGCGCAATCTGCTTGAGCTGAACGGAGATTTTGAAGCTGTAAAAAATGCAGGCAGAAAACGCTGGAACGAAATACTCGGTCGCATTGAAGTTGAAGGTGGAACCGATGCTCAGAAAGAGACATTCTACACATGCCTTTACCGCGCAGTTCTTTTTCCCCGCTCGTTTTACGAGATGGACGAAAATGGTAAGCCTATCCACTACAGCCCCTACAACGGGAAAGTATTGCCGGGTTATATGTTTACCGATACCGGATTTTGGGATACATTTCGCTGCCTATTTCCGCTGCTTAATCTTATCTACCCCTCCACGAACGAGAAAATGCAGGAAGGGCTTTTAAACGCCTACAAAGAAAGCGGTTTTTATCCCGAATGGGCAAGTCCTGGTCATCGTGATTGTATGGTAGGCAATAATTCGGCATCGGTTGTTGCAGACGCCATTGTAAAAGGTATTGTGCAAGGCGACCAAGCCAGAGAAATGTTTGAAGGGTTACTAAAAACAGCGAACGATTATCTTCCTAAAACCGCGTCTGGACGTTTAGGGTATGAGTATTATAATAAGCTAGGATATGTTCCGTATGATGTTGGAATTAAAGAAAACGCTGCCCGTACACTCGAGTATGCTTATAACGACTGGTGTATATGGCAGGCAGGTAAAAAGCTCGGTTATCCCGATAGCGTTATAGGTATCTACCAGCAACGGGCAAAAAATTATATGCATCTTTTCGATGCTGAAAATAAGCTGATGAGAGGGAAGAATGAGGATGGAACTTTCCAATCGCCTTTCAGCCCGTTCAAGTGGGGCGATGCCTTTACCGAAGGTAACAGCTTACACTATACCTGGTCGGTATTCCACGATATTGAGGGATTAATCAACCTAATGGGTGGTAAAAAAGAATTTGTCAGAATGCTCGATACTGTTTTTCAGTTTCCACCGGTATTTGATGACAACTACTACGGATTTGTAATTCACGAAATACGCGAGATGCAGATTATGAATATGGGTAACTACGCGCACGGCAATCAGCCTATACAACACATGCTTTACCTATATAACTATGCGGGAGAACCGTGGGAAGGACAGCGTTACATCCGTAATACAATGGATAAGCTGTATCATCCGGGACCGGACGGCTATTGTGGTGATGAAGATAACGGACAGACTTCGGCTTGGTATGTTTTTTCGGCGCTAGGCTGTTACCCCGTTTGCCCTGCAACAGATGAGTATATAATTGGCAGTCCGCTTTTCAGAAAAGTAGCTATCCATTTGGAGAATGGAAAAAAAGTAGTAATCAATGCGCCTGAAAATTCTGCCGATAACCCGTACGTAAGATCAATCAGTTTGAATGGTAAACCCTATTCGAAAATGTATTTCACTTATGGTGATTTATTAAACGGTGCAGCAATAGATTTCTGGATGTCGCAAAAACCGAATATGTCTGTTAATATTACAGATGAAGATATGCCTTATTCTCTGTCTAAAAATGAGAAATAAGGATATTTTAAGTATTTAGTTTAGGTTTTTTCATGCTTTTTTTATTAAGATTTTTACCTTAGTGTAGCCGAATATTTTGGCTACACTAAGTGGAAATCGACAAAAAATCGCAAAACTATTAATCTAAATAGAGATATGTATAGCTACGATAAAAGAATTGTGATTACGCTAGATGCAGGAGGAACAAATTTTGTTTTTAGCGCTATAATGGGTAACGAATATATTGTAGAGCCTATTACCTTACCTGCATGCGCCGATAAGCTTGATACCTGCATGGCTTCGCTTGTAAAAGGATTTGATCTGGTTATCGGGCAGCTGAAAGAAAGACCGGTGGCAATAAGCTTTGCTTTTCCCGGACCTGCCGACTATCCTAACGGCATTATCGGCGGATATCTGCCAAATTTTCCATCTTTCAGGGATGGTGTGGCTCTTAAGCCTTTTCTCGAAGAAAAATTCGGTATCCCGGTATTCATCAATAATGACGGAGATCTTTACACTTACGGCGAAGCTCTTACCGGGGTATTGCCAGAGATAAGCGAGAAGTTGAAAAAAGCAGGTAGCACAAAACAATTTAAAAATCTTATAGGATATACGCTTGGTACAGGCTTTGGCATTGGTATTGTTATTGACGGGCGACTAAACGTAGGCGATAACTCGTGCGTTGAAACATTCTGCTTAAAACATAAGAAGTACCCCGATGTACTACTCGAAGAAGGCGTATCGATACGCGCTGTAACACGTGTTTATGGTGAGCAATCGGGCAATGCTGATCACAATTTATCTCCAAAAGAAATTTGTGAAATTGCAGAGGGAACAAGAGAAGGGAATAAAAATGCTGCTCTAGAAAGCTTTGAAGAGCTGGGCGAAGTTGCCGGAGACGCAATTGCCACTACTGTTACATTAATCGACGGGCTGGTGGTTATCGGCGGCGGATTGGCTGGTGCAAGAAAATTCTTTATGCCCGCACTTCTTAAAGAAATGAGAGCACAGCTGAAAACATTGTCGGGCGAAACGTTGAGCAGAGTGCAAATGAAAGTTTACGACCTTGACGATGAGAAAGAGTTTGAAGCCTTTGCTAAAGGAGATTTCCGTGAAATTAATGTTTACGGAAGCGACAGAAAGGTTGCTTACGATCCGCAAAAACGAATAGGCGTCACCACATCTAAAATCGGTACAAGCAGAGCAATAGCGTTAGGCGCATATGCCTATGCCCTTAATAAGATTGATAAGAAATAGTAATTTAATACCCATTCTAATACGTAGCAGCTTAATAAACCTAAACCAATGATCACTTTTTTTATCTCCATAGCCTTATTAATCGGTGGGTATTTCATCTATGGCAAGTTTGTAGAAAAAGTTTTCGGAGCGGAACCTGCAAGAAAAACTCCGGCTTATACGCATGCCGACGGTGTTGACTATATACCCATGAAAACATGGCGTATATTCATGATCCAGTTCTTGAATATTGCCGGATTAGGTCCGATTTTCGGAGCGATAATGGGTGCAAAATTCGGTACCGCTTCTTTTCTGTGGATTGTTTTCGGTAGTATTTTTGCCGGTGCCGTTCATGATTATATATCCGGAATGATATCTGTACGTGACGGCGGAGCAAGCCTTTCGGAGATACACGGAAAATATCTGGGGAGAATACCAAAGAAAATACTGTCTGTGTTCATGGTTATACTAATGGTACTGGTAGGTGTTGTTTTTGTTGCCGGACCTGCCGGGCTGTTGGCTCAGCTCACTCCCGAACATTTGGATGCGATGTTCTGGATAGTGGTCATTTTCTTGTATTATATTTTGGCAACATTACTGCCTATAGATAAAATTATCGGAAAAGTGTACCCTGTTTTTGGGTTCTGTCTGCTGTTTATGGCTGTGGGCATACTGGCTGCTATTATTATTTACCAGCCCGCGCTTCCGGAAATCTGGGACGGTTTACAGAATAAGCATCCCAATGCTGCCGGCATGCCCATCTTTCCGATGATGTTTGTATCTATTGCTTGTGGAGCTGTATCGGGATTTCATGCAACACAATCGCCACTAATGGCACGTTGTATGAAGAATGAGCGTTACGGCAGACCTATTTTTTACGGATCGATGATAGCGGAAGGGATTGTAGCTTTGATATGGGCGGCAGCCGCTTCGTACTTTTTCTTCGATACAGATCAAGGTAAAGAAATATTCGCTACCGAAACCAATGCCGCAGTGGTTGTTAACGCTATAACTAAAGAATGGTTAGGTACTTTAGGTGCAATACTGGCAATTTTCGGGGTAATAGCAGCGCCAATTACCTCTGGCGATACAGCGTTTCGCTCTGCGCGTTTAATTGTTGCGGACTTTTTTAAATATGATCAGAAACCTGTACGTAACCGTTTATATGTCGCTGCTCCTCTATTTACCGCAGGTGTTGCTATTCTTATATACAGCTTAATGGATAAAAACGGTTTTGATATCATCTGGCGATATTTTGCATGGACTAACCAAACGCTTGCAGCCATTACGCTTTGGGTAATCACTATATATTTATTTCAGAAGAAGAAAATGTATTTGATATCGCTGATACCTGCTCTGTTTATGACGATGGTTGTCTCAACTTATATTATGGTTGCTCCGGAAGGGTTACGGCTTTCACACTCTATCGGATATATAGCCGGAGGAATATGTACTTTAGGAGTACTCGTTCTATTTATCTGTTGGGCGCGAAAATATGTTCGTTAGAGTATGGAATAATCGCTAGTGGTATATGAAAGGCAAGAAATAAAGATCAAGGCTTTTAGCGAATAAGCCTTGATCCTTATTTCTTTATCTTCTTTGGTATTTTCCCCGCATCCGTTCAGTACGATGGGGGTGATAGCTTCCATCTAATACGTTCTCGCTAGAGATAGCATATTTTCTGTTACCTACTCTTCTATATTAATGTCGGCGCCGTATGAAGTAAACTCTATGGTAGCTTTTGCATTGGGGGTGGTTTTGCCTTCAAAATCTATTGTCGAGCCGTCTTTGCTTCTATCTATTTTAGAATAATGCCAGCTTCTCGGTTTATAAGTCTTTCCATTTTTTGCATTATACTTCAGGTTAATACCACCGCTATCCTTATGAAGCTTCAGGTAAACGCTACCGTAAGTAAAATCGCCGTAAAATTTACTGAACGAAGCAGAGGTGCCCTCAATGTTAAGCTTGGTACTGTACGCTTTCCTCATGTTACAGCTGGTAGTAAGGATTGATAGCTTAAAGTCGTCGTACTTAGAGTCGGTGCAAGAAAGAGTAGCTATCGTACCTACCATGTATTTATTGCTGTACGATGATGATATGGCAAGGCCGCTGATATTATCGGCTCTGAATTCAGAGTACTTCGCATCGAATTTTACCTCGCTCATATCTTTTGCCCATATTTTGCTGCTGTAAAGATTTGTGGTAAATGAACCAATATTGCTGTTAATACGCAGCTCGCTGTACTTGGCATTAAACGTAAAGCTGGCAGCTTGTTCGAAGAGTAGCTTATCGCTGTATGAGTCAATCTTTACGCTCTGCGCACTTTGGATGTTTAGCTTAGAGTACTTCGAGTCTATCGAAACATTTTTTAGCCCTTTGATATTAACGAGGTCGCAGCTATATAGCTTAAACGTACTGTTGCCGCCGCTTCCTATGCTACCTCTAGAATACTTCATATCGAATTTTCCGGTTGAGCCGAAGTTACCTGTCGTGAATTTGGTGCTATATAGGTTAAGAGTGAGATTGCCGTCTATATCGGCTACGTTAACCGATCCGTATGTATGGTTTAACTCTATGTTGAAATTTTTGGGAATCCATATCTTATAGGAAGTACTAATCGTGGCGTTCTTAATCGATATCTTCTCTCCGCTAGCTAGCGTTATAGTATTCTTTCCATTTGTTACCGACGATTTAATAAAATGATTGAGGTTTATGTTGGCTGTGTTACCCGATCTTTTTGATTCAATATTTTTAAACGCGCTAACTAGGTTCTTGATATCTTCGTCGCTACCTTCGCCATGGGTTATTTCGCCCCACACTTTAATTTCATCATTATCACCTGTCAGTATTTCAACATTAGAATTATGTCCTACTAAGACAAGCATTTTGGCGGAGCCTATGCCGAAATTTTTTTCGAAAGAATCTTTACCCTCTGTAGCTGCATAGAGCTTGGTATTGACACTAAGAACAAGTAGGATTAGAGTGAGGCTAAATATTGATTTTATTATTTTCATAAGCTTTCATTTTTTCAATTTCGTTTAACATTCTTCGTAGTACTAGTACTTTTTTGCTGTAGAGATCAATTAATGACTGTACAATCTGTGGGTTCGAACCATGTTTTTTTAAATCGGCGGAATATATTTCGATTAGTCTGTCAATATCTTCTAGCTCATCGGGTGTTGTCGGAAGGGTATTTAAATCAACGGTTGATTTTTGCAATCGCTTAGAGTATGTTTTTATCTGCCCCACCAGCTCTGCCTCTTGCCGTGCAAGGGTAGGATCGAGGTTTACAAAGATAAGCTGCTGTGTGGGTGCGGTACGGGTAAAATAGCCTGCCGCAAACAGCACTACTACCGATGTTGCAATAGCTAGCGCATACTTCCAACGGTTAGAGTGTTGCTGCTTTGGTTTTTCGTTTAACGACTGTGAGATGCCTATCCAGATAGAGTCGGTGTCAGGTTTTTCGACATCTAGCTGTTGGCGTATGTTTTTTATGTGCGATTCTAGCTTCATGGTTAAAAATCTTTATTTAAAATGGCCGCCTTATTCAGCTTATCTTGCAAAATTCTGCATGCCCGGCGGTATTGAGATTTAGAGGTCGATTCCGATATATCTAATAGTTCGGCAATTTCTTTATGCCTATATCCTTCTAGCAGATAGAGATTAAGCACTACTCTCGCTTTATCGGGCAACGTTTTAATGGCGTTGTGAATCATCTCTGGAGTAATGCTGTTCGATAGCTCATCATCGGTGAACTCGTCTTCCGCCAGCTGCAGCTTGTCAACGTTGGTAAACTCCTGTTTATTTCTTTTTAAATGGCTAATCGATTTATTTATTACAATTCGCTTTAACCATGCACTGAACAACGAGTCTTCTTTGAGCGATCCGAAGCTGTTGAAAGCGATTGTAAATGATTCCTGTAAAATATCTTCAGCATCGAGTTGATTCGAAACAATACGTATGCTAATATTATACATCGCGGCGACATACATTTTGTATAGCTTATAAATGGCTTGCTGGTTGCCTTTACGCGCTTGACGCACTAGCGCTGATGCAATTTCTATACTTTTGGTGTGCACGAGTATGGTTTTACTATAAAGACTATGAAAATCGAAAAAGTTGGAATTATACCTAATATTTATTTTAAATCTTTGTTAAAGTAAATTCTTTAAATATTGAGAGACAAGCAATAAATAAAATAATTTTTTTTAATCAAAAAGAAGTTGCGGCTATTTACGAATTTGTTCGTCTTGTTAACATAAGCCGCCGCAATTTTAAAGAAGTTTGGCGAGATAATGAAGAAAAATTTGTTTATCCCAACGGTTCATACTATAGCGTAAAGAAGAGAGCGAGTTGGAAAAGTTTAAAACCGGTTGGCAATACTTGAAGGTAGGGTATAGTTTTACTGAGCCTGATAAGCGAGTGCTTAACGCTGATTTTCGTTTCTGGGGAGATAATAGTCCGCACTTTGATTTTAAAGGTCTTCTTTAGCATTATTTCTAGCAAAGAAGTTTTTACTCTTTCGACCGATTGTTCATTAAATGACATAACTTTTAATCGTCATACCAAACAAATGTAAGAGTCGTATATTGGATAAAAATGAAAAAGTAAAAAAATATTTCAATTTGTTGTAGCAAATTAAAACGCCTGCCGTCTTATTAGTAAAGCAGCTCAAGCAGGTAAGATAGTTACCCTGCAATTCGAACAAATAATTAATATTGGACCTATGAAACGATTTATTATCATGGTGCTATTGTGTGGCACCGTACAGGGAGTTTTTGCCCAAAACTTCAGGATAGACGGGGTAGTGAAGGAAGAAAAAAGCGGCAATGCCATCGATTTTTCAAACGTTATACTGTAAACATAAAGATTCGGTTACAGTTGCGACGGCAACAACCAACCAAAAGGGTGCTTTTGTGTTCGATAAGGTGGAGCAGGGAGATTACAGGATACTATTTTCTAGCATAGGTTATTTGCCCCAAACAGTAGAAATAGCAGATTTACAGAAGAGTTATTCTTTGGGCGAAATACTTTTAGTAGAAGATGCCGTTATGCTGGCAGGCGCAACTGTTCAGGGATCGGCAACCACCGGCTATTCCGACAAAAAAGTTGTATTTCCGTCAGAGCGGCAGGTAAAAGCATCTACTAATGATGGTATAACTTTGCTTCAACAGCTAATGCTACCTCAGCTGCAAGTAAATCCGCTTTTTAACGAAGTGTCTTTGCCCGGAGGCGGAGAGTCGCAATTTCGTATCAACGGTGTTCAGGTGGAGCTAAAAGAGATTACTGCTCTACAACCCGATGAGATTATTCGTATCGAGTATCATGATAATCCCGGACTACGATACGGTAATGCCGAAGTGGTGCTAGACTATATTGTACGTCGTCCTGAAACTGGTGGCAGCTTCGGGATCGAGATAAATGATGCATTCGATTTTCCGATGTGGGGTAATAATTCCGTATATGCTAAAGTAAATCATAAGAAGTCGGAGTTTTCGGCTAGTTACAGCATCAGCCACCGTGATTTTAAGGAGGTTTGGCGCGATAACGAAGAAAAGTTTCTGTATCCGGATGGCGCTATGCTTCATCGTAGGGAGGAAGGTGAACTGGGACATTGGAAAATGCGGCGGCAGTATTTAAAGGCAGGCTATAGCTATATGGAGCCAGATAAGCGTATGTTTAACGTTGCTTTTCGCTATTGGTCGGATAATACACCCAACCAAGACTACAATGGCTCTCTTTATAATGTAGCAGATCCTAGCGATAGGGTTAGGATGCTAGATAAGTCAACCGATAAATCGCATCGCCCTTCGTTGGATTTATACTATCAGGAAAACCTAAAGAATAACCAAACTCTCGTTTTTAACCTTGTGGGTACTTATAATCAAAGTAGCTTTAGCCGTATTTATCAGGAGAGTCGTAACGGTAATATACTTACTGATATCAATAATACGGCGGAAGGGGATAAGTACTCTATTATCGGAGAAGGAATTTATGAAAAGAAGTTTTCTAAAATCAGCCTTAGCGCGGGTATCAGGCACACCCAGTCGGTATCAGATAACGAGTATATTAATGGGCATACCTATAATACGGAAATGCAACAAGCCGTTACCTACGCCTATGCCGAGTTAAAAGGTAAGCTGAAAAAGTTGGACTATACAGTAGGTGCGGTGTTACCCGCTCGTGGTTTAAAGAGGGAAATGAAGATTTTGACGACTATACCTTCAATCCCCGTTTGGTATTGCACTATAAATTGTCGGATAAGTCGTTCCTTCGTCTTAACGCAAGCATATATAGCTCTAACCCTTCACTGTCAAACTAAGCGATGTGCGGCAAACAATTGATTCGTTACAGGTACAGCGTGGTAATCCCGGCTTGAAACCCTACAAAAAATGCCGAGTTGCGCTTACGTACGAATATAAGAAAGGGCTGTTTTACGGAAACCTTACCGGAGGGTACGATTATCAGCCAAAGGCAATTATGGAAGAGAAGTTCTGGGAAGGAGACAAAATTGTTCAGACATGGAATAACCAAAAGAACTGGCAGCGTATAGACGGGAGGGCTACCGTAAGAGTAGTACCTATAAAAGATATCGTACAATTTTCTGCTACCGGAGGAGTTAACCACTACATGGGCAACGGACACCACTACTCGCATACCTATACCAATTGGTACACCGAGATGGATGTAACGGCAACGTGCAAAAACTTTATGGTAGCGCTCGGCTTACAAACAAACTGGAACTGGTTTTTCTGCGAAACCGTGTAGGGAGGAGAAAACGTACACTACCTAATGGTACAGTATCAGCATAAAAATCTGGCTCTTAGCATTGGTGCATTCAATCCATTTGTCGATAACTATAAAATGGATGAGGAGAATAGGTCGCAATACGCATCGTATAAGAAGAGAAATTATGTCAACGAAAGTTCCCGCATGTTTATGTTTAAGATCAACTACAGCTTTTCTTTTGGACGTAAGTATAATTCGGCGCACAAGCGCTTGGACAACGCCGATTCGGAATCGGGCGTAATGAGTACGAGCAAATAAACCTATTAATTGTTGATGAAATATATAAGCCAGGAGATTATTATCTTCAGGCTTTTTAGTTACTTTAAAATTTATTTGTATTTTTATTAATCAAATACGTGAAATTGTCGTTTATTAACTATACAACCAATTTTAACGCAAGCTTCAAAGAAACTTGTATGATCAATAAATAATCTGGCTATTAGACGGTTAAAAAAAATAGTACTTTGGTTTTTTATATCGCTGGTATCATTGTTGGTGCTAGTGTATATTCTATTATGGCTACCTCCTGTACAACGTTTTGTTGTTGATATCGCTTTAAAAGAAGTGATGAAAATAACGAATAGTGAAATATCGGTTGGTAGTGTAAAATTCCGACCGTTTAGCCGTTTAGAATTGAAAGACGTTTATGCCGCAGATTTAAGGGGTGATACGCTTCTCTATATGAAAGATATTTCAGCCGAGTTTTCTTTACTGCCGTTGCTGAGCGGTAAGTTGCAAGTTAACTCGGTTGATATTTATGATTTTACTATACGGCTATATGCTGATAGTGCGGGAGGCAATTTAAACTATCAGTTTTTTATAGATGCATTTAGCTCCGGAGAGGTAGATACAACAACATCTCCGGGGGCTGCATTCATTATAAACCTGGATAATATTTCGTTAGCTAACGGAAAAATATACTACGATATCCTTTCGGAACCTACTGTAAGTAAGGAATTCGACTATAACCATATTTATATCGACAGCTTGCGGTTAGATACCGATTTCAGTTTTACATCTGTCGAAGATTTTATGGTAAAGCTCAAGCATTTGTCGTTTGAAGAGTCCAGCGGATTTAAGCTACAGGAGTTTACTGCCGATGTTACGTCTGCAAATAAACGTATGCGGCTTTCTGATTTTGTGCTACGCTTAAATAAATCGGAAATACAAATAGAAGAAGCTTATGTAGACTACTCCAGTACAACGTTCGATAGTTTGGCTACAAAAGCCAAATTTTACCTTCCCATAGATTGGTTTGTGCTGCACCCTTCAGATATTGCTATGTTCTATCCGCCCATGGCGAACATGAAAGATTCGTTGCTCTTAGGGGTACATGCAGAAGGCGGCTTACTCGAAGTGAGGCTCGAATCATTCTACCTTATATTTGGCAGAACATTTTCTATAGATGCAAATGCATATATAGCCAGCTATGCCGACTGGGAAAATGCACCATTTGAGCTAAACATCCGTCAGCTACTCATAGACAATAAGAGACTTACCCGCTTAACGCAACAGCTGGCAACTACAGGTACCGGTAATGTAATAGATATTCCGATAAATACCGATTTTGTAAACCTTGAAGTTCTTTTAAAAGGTGCGTTACCCGATATGCAAATTAAGTTGAACGTTAATACATCGTCTGGTGAATTGGCGTTAAATGGTAAGGGTGGTTATGTTCTCTCAACGGGTAATGCCCATATCGACGGAAAACTTGCGGCACACGACTTTAATGTTGCACGCTTACTTGCCGATACAACGCTTGGTATTGTTAGCTTAGATGCCGTAATTAAAGGTGGAATGAGTGGGAACGGAGACATTGCGGCAGCGCTTAATGCTGATGTAAAACGTTTTGATTATAACGGATACAGCTATCGAGATATTTATGCAGATGCTCTATATGCCGGTGATAGTTTACGCTTTTTGGCAGAAGTAAAAGATAGTAATGTACCATTATGGCTAAGAGCAAAAGGAGAAAATATAACCACAAATAATCCGTATTTGTATTTAGAGGCAGAGGCAAGACATATAAAATTCGATAGTCTGAATTTTATCCCGCAGTATAAAGGGGCAGATCTGTATGCATTAATACAAGCAGAAATTCAGAGTTTCGATCTAGATAAAATGAAGGCGAATCTGAGTATTGATTCATTACAGCTTGCTACAGACAGAGGTGTATTTTATCAGGACTCATTGCGGTTAAAAATGGATAATAGCGAAGATGGTTCTAAAAATATCAGCTTAAACGCGCCAATTATAGAAGCAGCTCTCAGCGGAGCTTTCTCGCTTGCCACATTACCTGCCGCATTAAGTAATTCGCTTTCACAATACTTTAAAGCATTTGTTCCATACCATGCTGTAGATAGCCTTAGCAACGACGAGCTAAACTTGTACCTTCTGCTTCGTAATACAGAGTACTTGAGTAACGTTCTTGAGTTACCCGCTGTAGTTAACGACTCGCTTATGCTAAGTGTGTATTATAATAACAGGTATAATAATGTGCTGTTGAGCGCCGCTATTCCTAAGTTAACAATGGGAGGGATGGAGTTGGTGCAAACAGTAATAGGAGTGGATAATGATACACTCGCTCCGAAAATGGCAATTTTTGCCCGTACCG
>JAIRNF010000031.1 GCA_031258195.1 Prevotellaceae bacterium | reverse complement strand
ACACATTCTATTTACACATTAAAGAGTGCGAGTTCAGGTACAATTTTCGAAACCAAAATATTTATCTAATTTTACTCAAAGAACTTAGAAAATTACCTCTTAACTAATCTTGAACCTTTTTAAAATATTAATAGAGCTAACAACCATGCAAACAACCTCTCACTTATTAATGATACGCCCCGTGCGGTTTGGATATAACCCGGAAACGGCGGTGAATAACGCTTTTCAAAAGCAAGAAGCTTCGATGAATATTCAGGAGCTGGCAGTAAACGAATTTGATGAATACGTTAAGTTTCTTAGAAGTAAGGGGATGGATGTTACGGTGGTTGACGATACGCCCGAACCTCATACGCCCGATTCTATATTCCCGAATAACTGGATATCATTTCACGAGGGGGGTACAATCTGCCTTTACCCTATGTTTGCGGAGAATAGAAGGCTTGAGCGTAAGCAACATGTGCTTGATGCTGTGTATGAAAAATTTGAGGTTAAGAACGTTATAGACTTTACAGCATACGAAGCAGACAGCATGTTTCTAGAAGGAACCGGCAGTATGATTTTGGATAAACCTAATAAGTTGGCGTATGCCTGTCTTTCTCCCAGAACAAATAAAACCGTGTTTTTAGACTTTTGCGATAGGCTGGGTTTTGAGCCGATATATTTTACCTCAGAAGATAACAACGGGCAAGCTATCTATCATACAAATGTAATGATGTGTGTGGGCGAGCAATATGTTGTAATTTGTACCGACAGCGTAAAGAATGAGGCAGAAAAGAAAATGGTTCTTAAAAAAATTGAAGATAGCGGTAAGGTAGCTATTCCGATATCAATGGAACAGATGAATTCTTTTGCAGGTAATATGCTTCAGGTTCGCAACGGCTCTGGCAAGCTATTTTTACTCATGTCAGATACCGCTTATCAATCATTATCTATAGAGCAGCGGGGCAGGCTGGGTACATTTAACGAAATAATATGTCCAAGCTTATACCATGTAGAGGTAAATGGGGGTGGAAGCGCTCGTTGTATGGTAGCAGAAGTATTTTTAGCAGCTAAAAAATAAATTGTTAACCATTCATGCTATTCTAGCTTACAGCCATTTTTAACATCCAATTAAGTTTATTTAAAAAAATTTGGTTCAAGCTAGCTTTAGGAAGATATTATCCATGAAAGCCGTTGCCGTCTGATGAAGAACAGGTAAACAAAAGCCGCGCGCGTTTCCGAGCGAAAAACGGGAGCCGCGGTATTTTCCGCCTCGATGTCGAGGCGGAAAAGACCGCGGCGCTCGCCGGCGCCTTGCGTCCGGCCGTAAACGGATTTCACAACACGCTTCGCGAAGCGGAAAGTCCGCTTACCAACGGCGAGATCGAGCTTGACGATAGCCGCTTCGGAGCCCGTAGCGTTTGCGACGAACGCTGGCGCGTAGCGCGGGGCAAGTTACCTGTTTTGGGGATGCCCGAGCGCGGGGACGGGGTTTACGCTCCGCTCGCGCGGAGCCGTTCGGCGGGTGAGCCGACGCCCGTTCTTAAGGGTAAGGCGGACGCTGACGCGGTCGTTTATTCCGATGGATTGGGAGCCCGCGCCGGAGCGGCGAGTTACGGGTATAAAAAGCGCCACGGGGTCGGGCGCGGCGAGAACGCGTTCGCGAACGGAGCCGACCGTATCGACGGGATCGAGCGCTTTCGGGGGACACGCGAAGTAAGACCGGCTAAGCTCCGAGGAGTTCGCGAGCGTACGTTTCACTCGCGCGTCAACGAGCGCGAGCTTAGCGATAGCTGCGGAAATAAAAATATTTACCTGACTTTACCCGGAAGTTTTAGAAAAGCTCCGCTAAAGTTATCTTGAACCGATTTTTAATAGGTGGATTCATTAACACATCTGGCAATGGGAGCCGTTATCGGTGAGGCTGTGCTTGGCAGAGAGCAAGGTAAAAGGGCATGGCTTTGGGGTGCTATTATTGCTGCTTTTCCGGATATAGACGTTACCTTTAAATATCTGTTTACACCGGCAGGAGGAATACTTTTTCATCGGGGGATGACGCACTCTATCCTTATTTGCACTTTGCTTGTGTTTGCTTTCGGCTATTTGCTAAATCGGCTGTACGGTAACGACAAGTCGTACAGGGGATGGCATAAGCTGGTGGCATGGTGTCTTTTTTCGCATATATTTATAGATATCTTTAATAGCTACAGCGTAACGCTATTCTGGCCCCTCAACATTCGTGTCGTGTTTGATAGTATGGGCATTTTCGACGGCATGTTCATCTTTCCTTTTTTTGCTGCATTTATTTCATTCTTATTTCTCAGGAAGAAAGTATGGGTACGGAAGAGAATGGCAATTATCGCAATTTGTATGGCTACGCTTTATCTTGGGTTTACATCAATCAATAAGCTTAGGGTTGAAAGTAAGGTAAGAAATGAACTAAAAGCAAGAGGTGAACGTATCGGTAAAGTACGGGCAGCCCCTCTTCCGCTTACTAACTTTATGTGGATGGTTATGGCTGAAGAAAAGGATGGCAGCGGATTTTGGCAGACTAGCGTTACTACGCTTAACAAGCGAAACCTGACGTATAGCTTTATTGCTAAAAACAGTGGATTATCCGATGAATTTGCAAACGATAAAGAGTTTAAACGGATTAAACGTTTCTCAAGAGGTTTCTATGCAATAACCACCGATAGCTTAGGCAATAAATATTTTTGCGATTTACGTTTTCCCAACTTCGACTTTTTTGGCGATTCTCCCCCAATAAACGCTGTAGTGAAATACGAGTTGAAGGTAGATGAAAAGGGTAATCTGGAGTTGGACTGGACTGCCCCTATACGAAAAATTTCTTGGGATAGGTTGAAAACGTATTTTTTACAAATTAGAGGAAAATACGAATACCAATTAGGTAAATAAAAAGCTGAAGAACTATTTTTTCAGCTTCGCCATAAATTTTTCAGTATTTATAATGCTTCGGATATGATTCCCTCTGCCAATTTCTCCTTCTTCATCTTTGGCAACCACTTCAAAACCTAATATTCGTCCTTCGAGGCTAACCAGCGTTGCCGTGGCTTCAACTTTCATACCTACAGGAGTTGCTTTGGTATGAGTTGTAGATATCTCTATACCTACGGTACCGTATTCTTCCGGAAGGTGTGGCGTTGCCAAGCGATATGCTGCCGACTCCATAAGAGCAATCATTGCGGGGGTTGCAAATACCTCAACAAAACCCGAATCGTATTTTAACGCGGTATCGTTTTGAGTAACTTCTATCTCAACCGTAAGGCTCATGCCTTTTTGTAAAGTATGCTCCATGATATGGTTTAAAAGTTTAAAATAGTTTCAAAAGCTGAAAGGTCGTCATTTCGAGCGAAGCGAGAAATCTACTGAAAAAAATATCTCACTAATAAATAGATTTCTCGCTTCGCTCGAAATGACGATATATATTTACCTGCTTACTATTGCTTTACTTTTTCTGCCATAGCTTTTGCAAGCGCATCGCATGCCGAGAGCTTTTCTTCGTTCGGGATACCCGATATTTCAACTGGCTCTGATACCTGCTCCCAACTAATATTTTCGGCAAATTTTTTGAGGTTCTTTACGCCACCACCGCTCCAAGTAAACGAGCCGAATAAACCCAACTTTTTATTCTTAACGCCCATATGCTCCAGCTCGCGACAAAGCCGTTCCATCAACGGAAACATTTCGGAGTTGTAAGCGCAACTGCCAAGCATCACACCGTTATACTTCCATATTTCGCTAATAAGGTATGAGATATGAGTTTTAGAAACATCATGTACTCGGATGTTCTTTATTCCATTCTCAGCAACTTTACGTGCGATGTAGTCCGCAACCTGTTCGGTATTATTGTACATTGACGCAAAAACTATTACGACACCTTCTTCTGATTCGTAACGGCTCCACTTATTATATAAATCAAGTACAACTGCAGGATTTTTACGCCAAATAGGTCCGTGAGTCGAGCAAATATAGCTTATCGATACACCCTGTAGCTTAGCAAATGCCTTTTGCACCATGTTCGAGTACTTTCCGACAATGTTAGAGTAGTAGCGACGCATATCGTCTTCGTAGAATTTCTCAAAGTTGATTTCGTCATCAAAAATACCTCCATCTAGCGTACCGAAGCTACCGAATGCATCGCCCGAGAATAGTATGCTCTCAGTAGTATCATATGTCATCATTGTTTCGGGCCAGTGTACCCACGGGGTAAGCACGAACTGTAGTTTATGATGACCTAGGTCTAGCATATCGCCATCGGCAGCCTCATGTAGATTTTCTGTAAGACCAAAGTAAGCGTTCAGCATTTTATGTGTTTGCCTATTACCTACAATCTTAACGTTAGGATAACGGGCAATAACATCTTTTACCTCGCCCGTATGGTCTAACTCCATATGGTTAACGATTAGATAATCTAGCTCACGATTACCCAAATGGCTTTCTACACGTTCAATAAAATCACGTGCACAAACCATATCAACCGTATCTACTAGTGCGGTTTTTTCATCAATAATGAGGTATGAGTTATATGCTACTCCATTAGGTAGAGGCCACATATTCTCAAACAGCTGTTTCCGGCGATCGTTGCAACCCAACCAGAATACTTTATCTGTAATATTTACTTTAGCGTACATTAGAAAATTAAAAATTTAAGAATTTAAAATATAAAAATGCAGATACAAAACCCGTTTTAGTATTACGATGTAAAATAAAAACCCCTTTAAACTATTTGAATTCTTTATATCCTTTAAATCTTTTGACTAACCACTTACAATTTAAATGTTTAAATAATTAAGCTTAAAACAAAACTTTAAACATTACTTTCCGTCTTACTTCCAGTTCAATATTTTTTTGAAATCATAGTCGGCAGGATAGCCTAGATATTTCTGAGCCGCTTCATAGTCTTCTTCCGAAAGATAGTGGAGACCATAGTTATAGATAATTTGTGCTTTATGACCGCTCATATTAACCAACCGTGTTCTTATCTTTCCGGTTTCAGGATCTTCCATGTCTTTAAGGTGAACAGGCATTATTTCTCCGGTTTGGTTAGATGTAACCATGCAGCCCGTATAACCTTGATCGAATAGCTGGCGAACACCAATGCCCAGTAGGTTACAGTACATGAGGTCGAATGCCTTAGGAGGAATACAGCGTAGCTCGTATCCCAGCTCAACAGGGCGGCTCTTAATATCTGCCAGCCCTAATTCTTTAAGCTTCATTTGAAGCATCATATTAAAGATATGCGCCTTACTTACATTGCCCAACTCGGGATGTCCGTGGTCGTCGTATGTAAACTGGATGCCCGAAGATTTAATTTCTTCGTCCGAAAGGTTATGGAAAACGCCTTCGCTTACAATGGCTATACCATAAGGTATTCCTAGTATAGCACGCTTAACGATAGACGAAATAATCAGCCTGATGATTTTATCGAGAGAGATTTTTGTTTTGTCGAACATCTCCGGAATAATAATCATAGAGTAGTGGCAGGCAGCCCCGATACCGAAGGCAAGATGACCTGCCTCGCGTCCCATAGCTGCAACTACAAACCAAAGCCCGCTTGTACGCGCATCTTCGTATGCTGTAGAACCGATACGAACGCCTTCGTCTTTGGCAGATTGGTAGCCAAATGTAGAAATTCCTTCAGGTAACGGAAGATCGTTATCAATGGTCTTGGGTACGTGTATATTTTGAATTTTTACGTTATTATCTAAAAGATACTTCGAAATACGGTTTGCCGTAGAAGCGGTGTCGTCACCACCGATAGTAACAAGTAACTTTATGCTATTCTCAACAAAAAAATCAGTTTTAAACTCTTCGTTTTTAGGTTTATATCTACTCATTCGTAACGCGGATCCACCACGGTTAAAAATTCTATCAGCATAGTCAAAGTCAATGTCAACGACAGAAGCTTTTCCTGAAAATAGATTTTTATAGCCATCGTGCAATCCGATTACTCGGTAATCGGCTTCTAAAAATTGTTTCGATACGGCACTAATTACAGTATTAATACCCGGAGCAGGTCCTCCCCCGCACAAAATAACGATTGAATCTTGCTTCTTGTCCATAGCTTTGTTTTCTCTAGTTGGTTTTTTTTTGTCATCCGCTTTTTCTTCTTTCGCCTTTCGAAAGAATGATGTAAACTTCATGGTAAAGTGGTTTTATTTAAATAAAAAATATAGGAATTATTCCTACCTTTGTCGAGTTGTTCACAAACTACCCCAAATTCGGATACAAAACTAATCAAAAAAATATGATACACTACAAAGATTTAGGTCTCGTTAACTCAAGAGAGATATTTAAGAAAGCAATGGATGGACGGTACGCTATTCCCGCTTTCAACTTTAATAATATGGAGCAGCTTCAGGCTATTATTTCGGCTTGTGTTGAAGAGAGGTCTCCGGTAATTCTACAAGTGTCAAGTGGTGCGCGTAAATACGCTAACGAAACGTTACTCCGTTATATGGCGCAGGGAGCGGTTGAGTACGCTAAAGAGTTGGGTTACAATATACCTATAGTTCTTCATCTCGATCATGGTAACAGCTTTGAGTTATGTAAATCTTGCATTGAGTTCGGATTTTCGTCTGTAATGATTGACGGATCGCACCTTCCTTATAATGAAAATGAAGCACTTACAAAAAAAGTTGTTGAGTATGCTCATCAACACGATGTTACCGTTGAAGGAGAGCTTGGTGTTCTTGCAGGTGTTGAAGACGATGTCGCTGCAGAACATCATACCTATACCCGCCCGGAAGAGGTTGAGGATTTCTTAAATAAAACAGGTGTTGATTCGTTAGCTATTTCTATCGGAACTTCGCATGGAGCGAATAAGTTTAAACCGGAACAGTGTACACGCAATGCCGAAGGAATTTTAGTTCCACCCCCATTACGTTTTGATATTCTTGAAGAGATTGAAAAGCGCATTCCCGGCTTCCCGATAGTACTGCATGGATCATCATCTGTTCCTCAAGATAAAGTTGCAATTATTAACAAGTACGGCGGCGCGCTGAAAGATGCAATTGGTATCCCCGAAGGTCAGCTGCGCAAGGCCGCAGCCTCGTCGGTATGTAAGATTAATATCGATAGCGATGGTCGTTTGGCTATGACTGCTGCTATTCGCGAGGTATTTGCGCTTCAACCCGCAGAGTTCGACCCGCGTAAGTATTTAGGTCCGGCTCGCGATTCGTTGAAAGAGCTGTATCGCCACAAAGTAAAAGACGTACTGGGGAGCGCCGGAAAAGCATAAGAGATATAAGCTGAAGTTATAAAAAGAATATTTCCGTCATTTCGACCGAAGGGAGAAATCTACTGAATGGTAGCAGATTTTTCCCTTCGGTCGAAATGACGGAATTCTTTTATTGTGCCAAATGCAGTGAAGCATGGCAAACGAACAAGCCTCTTTTTAGCAACTTATAAAAATAATTTGCCCTGCCATGTATTCCGCTCTTCCAGCCGTTTTTCGAACATGGCTAATAGCTGGTCGTTACGTATTAGTCCCCACGCAGGTGCGGCGAGAAACCGGGGAGGAACCTCTCCGGCAAAACGTTCTATAACAATGCTAGGAGATAGATGCTCTACAAAGTCGATGAAAAAATCAATATAGCCGTTTACTGTAAAGCGCGCAAACTCGTTAGGGCTTAGTGCATATTCTTTTTCCATTACCGCGCCTTTTATAATTTGTAGCTGATGGAATTTTACTGTGTCGAGCGGTAGCCGAGATATGATTTTTGTTTCTGCTATCATATCTTCTAGCGATTCGTTAGGTAGTCCGAAAATGAAATGCGCTCCGGTTTTTATGCCTCTCTTTTTTGTTTCTTCCAAAGCCCAGACGGCTTTTTCGAAAGTATGTCCGCGATTAATCCGTTCTAGTGTTCTGTTGTAGCACGATTCAACACCATATTCAACAATTATATAGTATTGCTTAGATAGTTCAGCTAGATAGTCTAAAGTCTCTTCACTAATGCAATCGGGGCGTGTACCGATAACCAACCCTATAACGTTGGGGTAGCTCAACGCTTGGTTGTATAGCCTTTTTAGCTGCTCAAGCGGAGCGTAGGTGTTAGAGTATGCCTGAAAGTAGGCTAAGAACTTTGTTGCCCGCCGGTAACGGTTGGCGTGAAACTCAATCCCTTCGTCCAGCTGCTGCGTAATAGGCTTTACCGATTGGCAGTAAGAGGGGTTAAACGCATCGTTGTTACAGTAGGTACAACCACCAACACCCACCGTACCATCCCTATTGGGGCAAGTAAACCCGGCATCAATAGTCAGTTTCTGTATCCGCTCTCCGAACGTACGCTTAAAGTAGCCGGCATACGAATTAAATCGGCGGCTATCTCCCCATGCATATATATGCTCAGCGGTTTTCAACAGCTAAAAGATTATGCGTTATTTCGAGCGTAGCGAGAAATCTGCTAATTCAACGCAATACAGCCGTTCGGGAGATTTCTCGCTACGCTCGAAATAACGGTTGTTATACCTTTACTTTTACCACCACTTTTTTAATAACGCCATCACCAATCATGGGGGCGTGGGCGTCGTGTGGATAGAAGATAACTAAGTTTAATGGCTCCATTACGAAGAAAAGATCGGGCTCATCGTCGTAAAAAGCAATATCTTTTGTATCATCGTAGGCGCCACCTCCCGCGTCGCAGCGTGTACGGTCTTTCCAACCCATCGTTTCGCTACCGCTAATCAGCAGTTGGATATCAATGTACGAATCGTGCACCTCAAGTTTAGCCTCTTCTAACGACCTTCCGTTCTCTTCCGATACAAAAGCAAAAACGTTTTCGCCGTCAATCTCGTGTCTGCCGGTAACCAGCGCCTCAATATTCTGAGATCGTAGGAATTTAAACGCTTTTTCGAATGCGGGATGTTGGCTTAAGTAACGCTCAAAACCTGTTACAGAATCTATAATCATAGCTATTTGTTTTCAGTTGTCATTTTATATTTTGTAGTAGCAAAAGTAGGTATTTCTAAGCACAGAGCCGCATATGCTTTAATCGGATAGTTTTTACTACCTTTGTCGCTCAAACTAATACATATTTTATGGCATCTATAAGAAACTTAAAGAAGGATGTGGATTTCCTTGTTGATGAAGTAATTGGCGATTGCATGCTGTATTCGCACTTTAATCAGGGTAAAAATATTGATGAAATAGAGTCTGTTCTTAAGCAAACGGTTGATTTACGTAATGGGTTGTACGACAGAATTAACCATCCAGAAGGTAAGACAGATACCAAGCAAACCAAGGCTCACTATAAAGCTGTAGTAAACGATTTACTTACAGGTGTAAACGATTTATTTGAGCAAATCAGCAAGCTGGCAAAATAAGTTTGTAATTTTTAATTTTTGAGCGGTCTGATTTTGCTTTTCTGAAAAAAACATTACCTTTGCACCCTCATTCAAGGCAACCTCTTATTCAAATGCGTAATGTTGCCTGTAGTTTACATCAGCTAAATACTTATAATGATGGACTTAATTAAAGTAGCAGAGGGTGCGTTTCTTCAAGAAAAGACTTACCCCGAATTTAAAGCCGGAGATACCATTACCGTTTCTTACAAGATTAAGGAAGGTAACAAAGAAAGAATTCAGGCGTTTAGAGGTGTTGTTATTCAGCGTAAAGGTACAGGTACAACACAAACGTTTACTATTCGTAAAATGTCGGATGGTGTAGGAGTAGAAAGAATTATACCTTTATTCTCTCCATTTATCGAAAAAATAGAGGTTAACAAAGTAGGTAAAGTTCGCAGAGCAAGAATTTACTACCTACGTAACCTAACAGGTAAGAAGGCTAGAATTAAAGAAAAGCGCTATAACGGCTAGAAATCTTATAGCATAAGGCTCCGTAGCTCAACTGAATAGAGCATCTGACTACGGATCAGAAGGTTCCAGGTTTGAATCCTGGCGGGGTCACTAAAATTTTCTAAATAGCATTGTGAATCAAATGATTGCAATGCTATTTTTGTTTTGACTGAAACTATTACTGAAACATTGTAGGGCTATCTGTATTTAAACTCATTTCAAAGTATGGAGAGAGATTATTAGTTTTATAATTTATATTGGAACAATAGAGTACCTGCTTCCTATCCAAATGTTTTACCTTCCATTGCTATAGGTTGTTTAGTATTAACTTGTAAAAAGGGTTGGCAACCTGTTTTACTTAAATCATCATTTTATAGTAAATAGATTTTCCATCCAAAAATACATACCAGAGATTACAGCATTAGATGAGAATAATTATAGCAATATTTTGAGTCAACAAATCTGATTTTGAAAAGCATAGAAATACGCTGGTAATATTACAGCGTAACCTAAACAAAGAGAGGGCCTCGTTATGAAGCCCTCTCTCTTATTCCTTTGCCAAAAGTTTTTTCAACTCTTCTTTCTGCTGTTCTTCAATTCTTAGTGGGCGCTCATAAAGTTGTGATTTTTCCGTACACAAATTCATTATTACCTCTCCAGAATTGTAGTTATTAGTTTGAGTACCTGTTCCAAATTGAGAAAACGAACCTTCTGTAAAAGTATTATTATAAACCTGAGTTGGTCTAATGGTTAATTCTATTTCCTTATCTCTAAAATATTTTCTAGTGTAACCCCATAGTAATTTGCGAACCATTCCAAAACATCATCACTAATAGTTTCTTGGTTTTCAAGTTGCGAAATGCGATTTTGTTTACATCCATAAGCAAGAGCAACAGTTTCTTGTTTTAAGCCATCCTGTTTTCTTAAAAGAAATAAATTATGTCCATGATGTATTTTATTGTCTGCTATTTCTGCCATTGTATTATCATTTTAAGTTTTAAACACAAATGTAAAAAACAATTAATTTGTTCGTTTAGTTACTATGATATTTTATCAGAACAAAGATAGTATTTTATCAGAGCAAACATTGCCAAATTTTTAACTAATCTGCTTTTCTTTGTAAACGCTGCTGCCTGCAGTGTGGAGGTGTACAAACACCAATAGCTGGAAAATTTAAAGAAAACTTGACACCGTTGTACTCTCCTCATATAATAAGTGACAATCCAATAAGTATTGGTTTGGGTCGGCTAAGCCCATAAATTGTTACATAAGCTATGTTTTTTGATTTGCAGGCAGCAGCTCTTACAATCAGCAACATGTTCAATCACGCTAAAAAAAAGCAGGAAGAAGAGAATACTATAGTAGACCACATTATACAAGTATACGCAGAGCAAAGTACTGTAGATAGTAAGCTACTCGACTTTATCAATGAAAAAGCCTATAACGAAGAAGAAAAAAGAGAACTGTTGGTTTCACTGGACAAGTATAACACGCTACTCTTTGAACACCCTATGTTCGATAAGTTTAAGAAGCGGTTGTTCGGTACAAATAAAAACCAACTTATACTAACACATATAGAATTATCGGTATGCTTTCTGATTAGTACCCAGAAATACTATCCTGAAGCCATTATTGACATACTTTGGATAGATAAGGAGCGATTCAGGGAGATAGTATAATCGCTTGAAGCTAAACTGAGCAAAGGAGGCTATAAGTTATCAAAAAGATATAGAACAATGCAACTATTAATTCATGAATACTACAATACAAAGAAAAACAGTACATCAGATGAACGATAAACCTAAACCTGCAACTCGCGAACAAATAGAAAGCGCTATACGCTTTTTATTTGCAAAAGATAGATCAGTATAAGAGTTATACGAAGAATATTGGCAAGAAACAGATGAAGAAAAGAAAGAAAAACTTGAAGCAGAGATAGCCTACCTAGAGCAAATGACTGTTGGTGATTACTGGCGAAAAACTAGCCATCTTAGACTAAGTGAAAGCAATTGTTGAATATTTATATTACTTCTTTTATTATAAAAGTCTCACAAATAAGCAAGAATCAGCCAATAAAGGACAACCGATTGATAATGTGTGACTAACTTATTCTATTTCGCTTTTCTTTTGTGACTTCAAAAGTCACGGATAGACATAAGGTAAGACAAAGTTTCGTTGCCAAATCATTACTTACGGCAAAAAGGTAAATCGGCTATAAGTCATTATTTGTCTGCTTCTTGCGTCAAAGCGTATAACCCTCTATAACTCAAAGTAGACTAAATTTGTAACGTAAACTTTGAGAAAATGAGAAGTACTTTTAAAACTCTATTTTATCTAAAGAAAAACAGCCCCAAACCCGATGGAACAGTTCCTTTGATGGGAAGGATTACGATTGATGGAACAATCAGTCAGTTCAGTTGTAAGCTCACTGTTCCACCACATTTATGGGATACCAGAGCAGGGAGGCTCAGTGGTAAAACCGCATTGGCTGTAAAAACCAATCTCATATTGGATAAAATCCGTATGGATATAAACCGCCGTTATCAGGAGCTGATGCAGACGGACGGCTATGTTACCGCCACCAAGCTGAAAAACGCCTATCTCGGAATCGGGGTAAAGCAGGAAACACTACTGAAGCTATTCGAACAGCACAACGCCGAGCTTGAGAAGAAAGTCGGTTACAGCCGTGCGCAGGGCACTTTCGCCCGATACCGTACCG
>JAIRNF010000055.1 GCA_031258195.1 Prevotellaceae bacterium | reverse complement strand
TCCGTTCGCGAACGCGTTCTCGCCGCGCCCGACCCCGTGGCGCTTTTTATACCCGTAACTCGCCGCTCCGCGCGGGCTCCGAATCCGTCGGAATAAACGACCGCGTCAGCGTCCGCCTTACCCTTAAGAACGGGCGTCGGCTCGCCCGCCGAACGGCTCCGCGGTCTTTTCCGCCTCGACGTCAAGGCTGAAAAGACGAACCGCGGCTCCCGTTTTTCGCTCGGAAACGCGCGCGGTTTTTGTTTGCCTGTTCTTCATCGGACGGCAACGGCTTACATGGATAATATCTTCCTAAAGCTAGCTTGAACCAAAAACTAATACTTCTTCGGCAACTGGCTGTTTATCAGCACTTTCATTCTTTAGGCTGCTTGTAAGTTCAATTATATCTTTTTTCAACTCATCATTTTTCATGCCAAGCCTTACTAGAGCAGAAATTACGGCTTGTCGCACGATAGCTTGCGACAAATCGGCACTCTCTGCCAGCTTAAGATAAGGTATCAGCTGCTGGTTGGTTATTTCTTCCAGCATAGCTATTCGTGCAATTATAGTCCAACCGGCTTTTTGTAAGTAGATATTTGGCGACATACACCACTCGTAGCTGTGGGGGAGGGCATAGGGCGTTTTGTAGAATAGCTGACCGCTTGCCACTTCTGCCAGCTCTACGTTGATAAAATCTTTAGCCCAGCGCTCTAGCTGCTCTGCCTTTATAGCCTGCGCATCTTCTATATATACGGCTGCTAGCTTGGCTTCACGCTCATCGCGCTCGTAGAGCAACTGTGCCAGCTCATGGTCAGGAGCATATTCTTCTGCAATCTTTTTTATGGTATGCAGCGCTACACCATAGTTTATTTTATAAATGATACCATTATCCGTCATATTTTCAGATACAGCCCCGTTTTTCTGGCTGATAAGCCGTGAAAGTAATTCAAAAATTATATCCATTGTTGTTTAATGTGGTGATTTTGTTATTTCCCAATCTCCTTTTTTATTGAGCTTATATTCTACGCTATAGTCATCTTTATTGTTAACCGGAACTCGTTGTTCTTTGCTTAAAGGAAGCAAAGTGTCTCTATTTCCATCATGATTAAGGCGTAATAGATTGCCTCCGTCGGAAATATCACCGTTAAGAATATGGCTGCTTGTAAAAACTCTGAGGCTATCTCTGTTATTATCGTAATCGTATGCGCATTTTACGGCAACGCTCAGTGTATCTACGCCTAAGTACATTTTGTAAAAAGGGATACTTCGTTCATCTGAAAATGAAACTGTTAAGGTATCGATTTGCCACAGCTTGTTAGCCGCTATTATGCTTGAACAGTACTGCATCTCTATACTATCTATTGATACATTGAAAGGAGACCAACGATTACCGGAAAATGATGCATTAAGAGAATAAATATAGACATTCATGGTTGAATCAAAAGCGTTTTCCTTATGGATTGAGGAGGCAGAATCGCCTAAAAAAAGCGATAAGCATAGCCGTATTCGAGGACATTGCACTAAAACTCATTTTTACATTTTCTTTTAATCCTTCATTACTTTCCCTTAGCCTTTGGATGCTTTCTCGAAAAGTACCACAAGAGCATAGTATAAAAACACATAGGCAATAAGATGTTTGTTTTAGCTTAAGCATAAGTACGTTTAGCTTTTCAGCACTTGCTTTACCTGATCTGCCAGTTCGTTTGCCGGCTCCATAGTACTTGCTTCGGCATAGATTCTGATAATAGATTCGGTATTAGATTTTCTTAGGTGTACCCACTTTTTGTCTTTTTCAAAATCAACACGTACGCCGTCTATATCGTTTATCTTTTCTGTTGCAAAATGCTTCTTTACTTTATCCAGTAAGGCATCCATATTGGTATTTGGCGTCAGCTCCAACTTATTCTTGGAGATGAAGTAAGGGGGATATTCTGCTCTTAGCTCAGATGCCTTTTTATTCTGCTTGGCAAGATGAGTAAGGAAAAGCGCAACACCAATCAGTGCGTCGCGACCGTAGTGAAGATCGGGCATAATAATTCCGCCGTTCCCTTCACCACCGATAACGGCATCTTTTTCTTTCATCATCGTAACAACGTTTACCTCGCCAACTGCTGAAGCAAAATATTGTTCGCCATGTTTTTCGGTAATATCTCTTAATGCTCTTGATGATGACAGGTTAGAAACCGTATTGCCCGGCTTTTGCGACAATACGTAATCGGCAACGGCAACCAGAGTATATTCTTCGCCAAACATCTCTCCATTTTCGCAAACTAATGCAAGGCGGTCAACATCTGGATCTACCACAATGCCAAGGTCTGCCTGCTCTTCTTTTACTTTGGCAGAAATTTCTGTCAAATGTTCAGGTAGCGGTTCGGGGTTGTGTGGAAATTCTCCGTTAGGTTCGCAGTACAGCTTTACACAGTTTACGCCCATAGCCTCTAGAAGCATAGGTATGGCAATACCTCCAACAGAATTAACAGCATCTAGTACAACCTTAAATCCGGCACGGTATATAGCCTCTACATCTACTAATGGGTGGTTAAGCACTGCTTGTATGTGCTGTTCGGTAAACGATTTTTGAGAGTATCTTCCGATATCGTCGATAAAAGCGTAGCTAAAATCGCCTTTTTCTGCTATAGCCAGCATGACTTCTCCGTCAGCAGCGTTAAGAAATTCGCCTTTCCCGTTTAGTAGTTTAAGCGCGCTCCATTGCTTAGGGTTATGGCTCGCCGTAAGAATAATACCACCGTCGGCATTATTAAAGGTTACAGCCATCTCTACTGTTGGGGTCGTGGCAAGGTCTGCATCAACCACATCAATACCGCAACCCATAAGCGTACCGCACACCAGCTGCAGAACCATTTTACCCGATATGCGGGCATCCCTACCCACAACTACACGTAATTTTTTATTAGGATTCTGTTGTTGCAGCCAAAAGGCATAGGCAGACGTAAACTTTACGGTGTCGATAGGACTTAGCCCTTCTCCAATAGAACCACCAATGGTTCCACGTATTCCAGATATTGATTTTATAAGAGTCATAAGCTGTTTTCGTTTTCCTACAAAAATATAAAGATTTTTTAAGTTTTGGGTGTGATATTCTAAACACTTAGTATGAACGATTTTACCTTTATGTAGAGCGAGGTAAAGCCGCTATTTGGTTGGTGTTTGGCTTCTCATCAACAGATATCAGTATAACGGATTAGATTTTTGAATCTTTGAGTACCTTTGTAAAATGGATCGTGAAGAATATATTAAAGCTTTCGTACAGCTGGGTAGCTTTATCGAAGCATGGTTGAGAGGTGATGAGAGTACCTGTAATCTGTTGGCAGGAAATAATGCCTATGGAGGCTTTAATACGACCATACAGCTTGCGGTTGAGGAGAATGAATGGTTTACAGAAAGTGGTATAAGAAAATCGCTTGCAGCCATTGCGTCTGAGATGCTAAATGGAGATAAACTGGTTTCTTGGGTGCAAAATTATCCGTATTGTGACTTGTCAACCACTCTTAAACCTATTGGTGTTATTGCTGCAGGTAATATCCCGTTGGTATGTTTTCATGACATCATATGCGTGTTGATATCGGGGTATGCAGTGCTGCTTAAACTTTCGTCAAAAGATAAAGTCTTAGTTGAAAAAATAGCCGAATTGCTAGCCGTTTTTGAACCTAAATTGGACGATAGAATAAAATTGGTAGATACTATAAAAAAATCGGATATATCAGGATTAATTGCTACGGGAAGTAATAATACTTCGCGTTATATCGACTATGAATATTCAGATATTCCGGTAATTAACCGAAAAAATAGGACAGGCATAGCCATTCTTACCGGAAACGAGACAGAAAAAGAATTGGAGTTACTGTCGGACGATGTTTTTTCATACTTCGGCATGGGGTGCCGTAATGTTTCGAAACTATATGTTCCCTGCGGCTATGATTTTACGATGTTTATAGGGGCATCTACAAAGTGGAAAGAGGGGTTGGGACGGCAATCAAAATATATCTACTCATACCGACATGAGTATGCCATTAGCCAGTCGCTAAATGAGCAGTATATTAACGGAGGTTTTTTCTTACTGAAAGAAAATAAAACTTATAATTCTCCGTTGTCGGTTATTTATTATGAATTTTTTTCTAACTTAGACTCGGTAAAAAATCAGCTAATTCAAAGCGCAGAACAGCTGCAATGTGTTGTATCTGCAGATGGTGAAATAGGTAATGTGAGGTTTGGGCAAACACAAAAGCCTAGCCTATTTGATTATGCTGATGGGATAGATACAATGCAATGGTTAAACAACAATATAAAATAGAGTAAAATGGCTGTGTTCCGATGTAAACTTAGCTTTGATAAATTCCCATCTTTTCTCAGAGAATATGAGGTAAAAGATACAAATACGTTATACCAGCTACACAGATGTATTCAGAATGATCTCGATTTTGATGAGGCACAGCTTTCTGTCTTTTACAGTTCCGATAAGGGGTGGAACAAGCACCGTACTTATCCGCTTTTTGATATGGGAGAAGGATCAATGGATATGATTACCATTGAAATGCTTATAGGGCAAAAAGTAGATCACCTTCTATATACCTTTGATTTATATAACGACCGTTCGTTTAAGTTGGAACTTCTGGGCGAAGATGATGAGCAGCGCTTAACAACCTACCCGCGCGTTGTTGTAAGCGAAAACGATCCGCCCGACCAGCTTATAGATAACAAGCCTGTTGCGGAGTTACCTTTCCTGAATGATCCTACAGCACCGCCTACACCCGATGAGAGAGATGATGATGAGGAGGACGACGATGAGGTAGAAGAGTTTTTCGAAGACTCGGTAGGGCAGGATATATAGGCTATAAACTTATCTGATACAAGTTGTAATGAATACGCTTGTTGTTCTTGTTGGTCCTACAGGTATTGGTAAGACAGATTTGAGTATTGCACTTGCCAAGCATCTTAATAGTCCTATTATTTCTTCGGATTCGCGTCAGTTCTATAAAGAGTTGCTTATAGGTACGGCACCACCTACGCCACAACAGTTGTTAGAGGTGCAGCATTACTTTATTCATTCGCGATCTATTAATGAAGATTACACATCGGGGAAGTTCGAACAAGATGCGCTAGCCTTAATGGCGGAACTGTTTAAAACGCATAATCGGTTGCTTATGGTTGGTGGCTCCGGCTTATACATAGATGCCGTATGTAGAGGAATTGATGCCATACCAAGTACCCATAATGAGCTAAGAAATACTATTATAGCACGGCTGGAAAACGAAGGATTACATGCTTTGCAACAAGAGCTGGAGAGGCTGGATCCGTTAACCTATCAAGAAATAGATATCAATAATCCGCAACGCGTAATGAGAGCTCTGGAGGTTTGCATTACCAGCGGAAAACGCTATTCTGATCTTAAGCAGATAAAGGCGAAGAAAAGAGGTTTTAATATCGTAAAAATAGGACTTAACCGTGATAGGGAAGAGTTATACCAGCGTATTAACTTACGTGTTGATAAAATGGTGGAAGAGGGATTGCTCGAAGAAGCGCGTAGCTTATACCCACAGAGAAATCTAAATGGACTAAAGACGGTAGGCTATAAAGAGTTGTTCGATTATTTTGACGGCGCTATAACATTCGATAAAGCTGTAGAGCTGATAAAACGAAATAGTCGGCGGTACGCCAAGCGTCAGCTTACATGGTTTGCTCGCTATAACGATATTCATTGGCTCCATCCCGATGATTTGACAGGTGTTATTGTTGCTGTAGATAAGCATACAAGTAGCTAATGAATGCTAAGTGGAAATATGGGCTAAAAGAGCTATTCACTTTTTCAAAAAAAGAAAGAATAGGGTTCGTTCTCTTGCTATGTATAATCCTATTTGTTGTGCTGTATCCCTTGATAGATTTTGGCAGCGAAGAAAGCCAACGCCCTACTTTTGAGGAATTTGTTGAACAAATAGATGGGCTTGAGGTTAAACCGGATACCGGCTCAGTTGTTATGCTATTTTTTTTCGATCCGAATACGGCAGATTCTCTTACTTTCCTTGAGCTAGGTTTTTCTCCAAATCAGATAAAATCAATACTTGCATATCGTAGTACAGGAGCCTGGTTTTCTGTTCCCGATGACTTTAGTATGGTCTATGTTGTATCCGATGAGCAATTTCAACGAGTAAAGCCGTATATCAGAATAAAACAGCCTAAGAAACCTTTTAGAAAAGTAGAACTGAATACAGCCGATACAACGGAGCTACAGCGTTTACGAGGCATAGGTCCATACTATGCCCGACAAGTAGTTCGTTACCGTGAGCATTTAGGCGGTTTTTATAGCGCTGAACAGTTAAAGGAAATAAAAGGTATAGACGACGAACGCTTTTCGCTTTTTGCGGAACAATATACTTTAAATATTAAGCATATAAAACCGTTGAATATAAATATAGCGGACGAACGCACGTTAAAATCTCATCCTTATATTGGTAGTGAGTGTGCAAAGAAAATTGTTGAATACCGTCAGAAGATAACAATTGCATCTATTGAACAGCTGGTAAGAGAAAGTATTCTTAGCACACAGCAAGCAAAAAAGCTATCTCCGTATGTGTTTTTCAACTAGCACATGGCTGCGAATCTATAATCCTATTATATTTGGAGCGTAGAATTCTCCCCCAATCCACAATGGGTTACTTTGTGAAAAACACATAAGCTGATTGGTATGAAAAAGATAGCATTATTATTTATTGCCGTATTTGCAGCATCATTGCTTTTTGCGCAGCCTAAATGGGCTATAAAAGCATCGGGAACAATAGGAGGTTCAATTAATTCCGGTACTTATACCTACTACGATGATGGTTACGGATATCATCATGGAAGATGGGATGATATTTATGATAATTCGGAGCTATTCTATGAAGCCGGATTAGGTTTTAGAGTTTATGCTCTCAAGTGGCTATATTTTGGAGCGGATTTGAACTATAGCCAAATTAAAAATAAGTACGATTCATTTTACCTCAGAGAAGGAGGCTTAAGTTGGTATAGCCCTACGCTTACTCTAGATGGGCTAGGCTTATCTTTTGTCTCTGGTTTTACTTTTCCCAACAAATCCAGATTTTATCCGTTTGCAGAGATTGGACTTATGCCTTTCTTTGCATTTAACGATGATTTTCATGATAAAAACGTGTATTTCGGAACAAATTTCAAGTTAGGAGGAGGTTTTAAGCTTACAAATAAGTTGGCAATTGAGTTGGCTGTAACAAGTACAACCTTATATAGATTTGATAATAGCTACGATTACTACTATGGAGGTTATCATTATTACTCGGACTATTCTGTAGAACTTAATGGTGGTATAGGTGCAAATTTAGGGCTGGTTATCATCTTATAGCCATACTCTTAGGTTGTCCTATTTTAACGTTCGGACGAGGTACTATTGTATAGTTTTGGTTTTCATAAACTTTTTATACCTTTGCGTCCGAAAGGAGGTGTTTTAAGAGACTATGATTATTATTCCTATTAAGGAAGGCGAAAATATTGAAAGAGCGTTAAAGAAATTCAAGCGTAAGTTTGAAAAGACTGGTGCTATACGCGAGCTTAGGCGTCGTCAAACGTTTGTAAAGCTTTCTATTAAAAAGAGAGAGCAGCTTAAGAAAGCTATTTACAAGCAAAGAATGCAGCAAATGGAAGATTAATTTCATGTTATGCTGTTTGTTGTAGCGTAAATATAAGGCGAACACGTATGTTCGCCTTTCTTTTTGCACGTATTTGTCCACTCAGTACCCAAGCTGTTACTTCATTAAAAATGGCGCAAAATATGAGTTTATTACTTAATATTAAAATAGCTTCATATCTTTTTTATTTCTCCTAACTTTTTTGTAAATTGCAAACATGTTAGATGACTTTCTAAAATACTTACAGGCGGAGAAGCGATACTCCACTCATACGTCACGAGCGTATCACGATGATATCTCTCAGTTTTATACGTATTTAGGCGAGGTGAGTGGCTCAGAGCCAAGCGTTAAGCAGTTCAGACATCAAAATATAAGAGCATGGGTTGCAGAGTTAATGCGGTCGGGTATGTCTGCCCGCTCTGTTAACAGAAAGTTGTCATCACTTTCTTCATTCTTTAAATTCTTAATGCGTAAGGGCTTGCTGAAGGCTAACCCTATGGTAAAGGTAGTTGCTCCTAAGCAAGTAAAGCGGCTATCTGTTTTTCTTGAAGAAGGTAAGCTAAATGCCTATATGGACAATAAAGAGTTGATAGAAGATGATACTTATGAGCAACTTCGCGATAATACTATAGTCGAGCTGTTTTATGCTACAGGTATCCGTTTATCAGAGCTGGTAAACCTTTGCTATGCGTCGGTAGATTTTTCGGCTAGCTTACTAAAGGTGCAGGGAAAGGGTAGTAAAGAACGCCTCGTTCCGCTTACGCCTCATATAGAGAAGTGTTTAAAAGAATACATACGCAGGCGTACTGTTGTTTTTACTGCTGTTGTTGGCGATTATCTCTTTTTAACAGCCAAAGGGAAACAAATTTATCCTCGCCTTGTTTACAATATAGTAAAGCGGCAGCTGAGTATGGGAGGCTTTACCGGAAAACGTAGTCCACATATACTACGCCATTCGTTTGCCACCCATTTGCTTAATAACGGAGCAGATTTAAACTCTATAAAAGATATGTTAGGACATAGTGGTTTGGGAGCCACGCAGGTTTATACACACAATACATTTGAAAAGTTGAAAAAAGTACATCGAAACGCGCATCCACGGTCTTAGAATCGTGGCGAATGTGAGGGGTAAATAGGTGTACATATTGTTAACCATATAAAACATAAAGTCATGAACGTTACTATTCAATCAATCAAGTTTGATGCAGACAAAAAATTGGTTGACTTTATTGAAAAGAAGGTAGAAAAAGTTGAGAAATTCTTTGATGGAATCGTTGGTGCTGAGGTATTCCTGCGAGTAGAGAATACGCAAGATCCGGAAAACAAGAAAGCTGAGATTCGGTTAGCTATTCCCGGAAACGATTTATTTGCCGAGCGTACTTGTAAAACGTTTGAAGAGGCAGTAGATCAGTGTATTGAGGCACTTAAGCGTCAGGTTGTTAAGGCTAAAGAGAAGATGAGAACATAGTTTTGGGCGGCTATGCTTAAATAACATTATGCATATAGTATTTCGAAGAAAGCATTTCGCTTTCTTCGAATTTTTTATAGCTAGAAGGCTATTTTTTACCTCACATTAAAGTCACCCCTCCAAAAAATATATTATTTCTTAGTAAAGGAGAGATAAAGCGAGATTTAGAGGTGTCTTCCCAATGCAATTCTTCCACTCCAAGATTCTTTACATTGCTAATCAGTTCGTCTGTCCTTCCATATAGTTTTTTTATCTTTAGTATATCTTGGAATACGAATATACCATCCTTTTTTAGTACACGTAGAGTTTCTTTTATTACATCTTTAGAGAAGATGCCACTTCCGCAACCAATATCCAGTAGCCTCCCCCTTCCGTTAAGAGATATTTTTTCGATAAGGAGGTCAGAAATACGTCCTGGAACGTTTCTTCCGGAAGTAGATAGCTTATAGTGAGCATACGCAAAATAGCAAAATATACAGACGACAACTAAGGATAACGAGGCGAGGCTAACGGCAATAATAGTATTTTTCCAAAATGCTATTGATAGAAGGCATAGCATAAGCCATGTTGCTGTCATTAAGTAAAGAATTGTTTTTGATACCCAGTTTTTATCATATTTCTCTTGTTTCATACTGATGGTTTGGGTTTATAACACAATGCAAAGTTCTACTATGGTAAGGTTAAGAACAATAACCAGAAATAGTGATTTAGCATGAAGACCTATAGCTTAAAATAAGAAAAGAAAGCTTTTTTATTTGCACATAAAAAAAGAATATTTACCTTTGCATCCGTTTTGAAAACGGGTGGTCGGTTTTAATACTCGAAAAAAGTTTTAATTTAAAAGACCGATTTGTTTTGAGAAGACTAAAATAGTTGTATCTTTGCAGTCCGTTTTTCAAAAAAAGTTCTTTGTAAATATAATGCCGATGTAGCTCAGTTGGCCAGAGCAGCTGATTTGTAATCAGCTGGTCGGGGGTTCGAATCCCTCCATCGGCTCTTTACTGAGAGATTGAGTGAGTAAGCGTTCTTACTTTTTCTAAAATCTACAAATGTCGGATCTGGTTCCGATATCGGGGGGATACCAAAGTGGCCAACTGGGGCAGACTGTAAATCTGCTGTCGTACGACTTCGGAGGTTCGAATCCTCCTCCCCCCACTCAGAAATTAAATAATTGCGGCAGTTAGGTTTTTATTAGGTTTTGCCTGCTGTTTGCATTATTTAATTTTTACTGGCGACGGTTAGGTTTAGTTTAGGTTACTAGTTGTTTGCCTTTAATCAGTTATAAGCGGAAGTAGCTCAGTTGGTAGAGCATCAGCCTTCCAAGCTGAGGGTCGCGAGTTCGAACCTCGTCTTCCGCTCTTTTTGAGAACAATTCTGGATTTCAGCGAAATAGGGTTGAGGTTCGGAATAAAGGCATATATAAACGTTGCCAGCGTAGCTCAGGGGTAGAGCGCTTCCTTGGTAAGGAAGAGGTCGCGAGTTCAATTCTCGCCGCCGGCTCTAACGGAAGAATAAGAAAAGCAAATTCAATCTCTATTTAACGTTAAATAATTCAGCAAAATGGCAAAAGAAAAATTTGAAAGGACCAAACCACACGTAAATATTGGTACTATTGGTCACGTTGACCACGGTAAGACTACGCTTACTGCTGCCATCACTACGGTTTTGGCTAAAAAAGGTCTTTCTGAGTTGCGTTCGTTCGATTCTATTGACAACGCTCCTGAGGAAAAAGAAAGAGGTATCACCATTAATACTGCACACGTAGAGTATCAAACAGTTAATCGTCACTACGCTCACGTAGATTGCCCTGGTCACGCCGACTATGTAAAGAACATGGTTACTGGTGCTGCTCAGATGGACGGTGCTATTCTTGTTTGTGCCGCTACAGACGGTCCTATGCCTCAAACTCGCGAGCATATCCTTTTAGCTCGTCAGGTAAACGTTCCTCGCGTTGTTGTTTTCATGAACAAAGTTGACTTGGTTGACGACGCGGAAATGTTAGACCTTGTAGAAATGGAATTAAGAGAGCTTCTTAGCTTCTACCAATTCGACGGCGATAATGCTCCTGTTATCCGTGGTTCAGCACTAGGTGGTCTTAATGGCGAGCCTCAGTGGGAAGAAAAGATTATGGAGCTTATGGATGCTGTTGATTCATATATTCCAATTCCTCCTCGCGAAAACGAAAAACCATTCCTTATGCCTGTTGAGGACGTGTTCTCAATCACTGGTCGTGGTACAGTTGCTACCGGTCGTATTGAAACAGGTGTTGTTAAGGTTGGTGAGGAACTCGAAATTATTGGTCTTGGCGAAAAGCCAAAGAAAACAGTTTGTACAGGTGTTGAAATGTTCCGTAAGTTGCTAGATTCAGGTGAAGCAGGTGATAACGTAGGTCTTCTTCTTCGTGGTATCGACAAGAAGGAAATTAAGCGTGGTCAGGTTATTGCTAAGCCGGGAACTATCACCCCTCACACAAAGTTCCTAGCAGAGATTTACGTGTTGAAGAAAGAAGAAGGTGGACGCCACACTCCTTTCCACAACAAGTATCGTCCTCAGTTCTACCTTCGTACGCTTGACGTGACAGGAGAAGTAGAACTTCCAGCAGGAGTAGAAATGGTAATGCCTGGTGATAACGTAACTATTACCGTTAACCTTATCTACCCTGTAGCTATCAACCAAGGTCTTCGTTTCGCTATCCGCGAAGGTGGACGTACAGTTGGTGCAGGACAGATTACACAAATCGTTGAATAATCGGTAAGATTTTCAATATAAAGTCAGCCCCAATATAGTGGGCTGACTTTCTTAGGGGTGTAGTTCAAGGGCAGAATAGCGGTCTCCAAAACCGTTGATGGGAGTTCGAATCTCTCCACCCCTGCCAATACTGTTGAGTTACGCCGACAGTAAAACCCGTGGCACTGTGGCTTCCACACGGCTGGCACAAAACAATCTAGCGATGAAAATTAACAGGTATATCAAGGAAGCGCATAACGAGTTGGTACACAAAGTCACCTGGCCTACATGGGCAGAGCTACAAAGTAGTGCCATTGTTGTTATGATAGCATCTCTCATCTTTGCATTGGTAATTTTTGCTATGGACTTGGTGTTCCGTAACGCCATGGAGATGATTTACGGATTACTATTTGGCAAATAAAAACGGAATATAAAAGATGAGCGATCCAACTAAAAAATGGTATGTTCTAAGAGCTGCCGGCGGTAAAGAAAAAAAGGCCAAAGAGTACATCGAAAACGAAATAAAACGATTGCGGTTAGAGTCTTATATATCGCAGGTGCTTATACCTACTGAGAAGGTTTACCAAATAAAAAACGGTAAAAAAATCAGTAAAGAGCGTATCTTTTATCCAGGATACATCTTGATTGAAGCCACACTTATCGGCGAAATTCAGCACATCCTTCGTAATATCCCACACGTATCGGGATTTCTTACAGAAACAAAAGGCGGAGAGCCTATGCCGCTACGTCAGGCAGAAGTAAACCGTATTTTAGGGCGTGTTGATGAGTTAGCTGAGGGCAACGAAGAAAACGTTACTCCATTTGTAGTAGGAGAGGCTGTAAAGGTTATTGATGGACCATTCAACAGCTTTTCAGGTACAATAGAAGAAGTTAACGAAGAGAAAAAGAAGCTTAAGGTGATGGTTAAAATCTTCGGACGTAAAACACCGCTGGAATTGAATTTCGTTCAAGTAGAAAAAGAATAGTTAAAACATTAGAACATGGCAAAAGAAGTTGCTGGTCTGATTAAGTTACAGATTAAGGGAGGCGCGGCAAACCCCTCTCCACCTGTTGGACCTGCACTTGGTTCTAAAGGTGTAAACATTATGGAGTTCTGCAAGCAGTTTAATGGCAGAACCCAAGATAAGGCAGGTAAAGTACTCCCTGTTATTATTACTGTTTATGCTGATAAGTCTTTCGACTTTGTAATTAAACAACCCCCTATCGCCGTTCAGCTTAAAGAGGCTGCTAAGTTGCAGTCTGGTTCTGCTGAGCCTAACCGTAAGAAGGTTGCAAAAATTACATGGGATCAGGTGAAGAAGATTGCTGAAGATAAAATGCCCGATATGAACGCATTTACTATTGCGTCGGCAATGAAAATGGTTGCAGGTACCGCAAGAAGTATGGGGATTACTGTAGAGGGAGAATTTCCTGCCGATCTAAACTAAAAATTTCATGCAGAAATGAGTAAGCTGACAAAAAATCAAAAAATAGTTTACGCCAAGTTAGAGCCGAATAAGCAGTATAAGCTTAGCGAAGCAGCAAAGCTACTGAAAGATGTTTCTTTTACTAAGTTCGATGCTTCGGTAGATATCGCTGTTCGCCTTGGTGTAGATCCTCGTAAAGCGAACCAGATGGTTCGTGGTGTCGTAACTCTGCCGCATGGAACTGGTAAGCAAATGCGCGTACTTGTACTTTGTACTCCTGAGAAGGAGGACGAAGCACAAGCTGCAGGTGCCGACTATGTAGGTCTCGATGATTACATCGAAAAAATTAAAGGTGGTTGGACAGATGTAGATGTTATTATCTGTACACCTTCGGTAATGGCTAAAGTTGGTGCTTTAGGACGTATCTTAGGTCCGCGTGGCTTAATGCCCAACCCTAAAACAGGTACGGTTACGATGGAAGTTGGAAAAGCTGTTGAAGAAGTTAAGGCTGGTAAGATTGATTTCAAGGTGGATAAGTTCGGTATTGTACATACCGGTGTTGGACGAGTTTCGTTTGAGCCTACTAAGATAATCGACAACGTGAAGGAATTCATGGATATGATTGTGAAGCTTAAACCTCAAGCTGCAAAAGGTACTTATGTAAAAAGTATTTACCTTTCTACAACAATGAGTCCCGGTATCGCTATTGATCCGAAATCAATTACCGAAAACGTGTAAAATTGACGGAGTATGAGAAAAGAAGAAAAAACACAGATTATCGATAGCCTTGCCGAACAGCTACAAGTAGTTCCACATTTTTATATAGCAGATATTTCAGGTCTTAACGCGGAGAGTACTTCTAAGCTTAGAAGGCTTTGCTTTGAGAAAAATATTAAACTAGTTGTTGCTAAGAATACACTTTTAAGAAAAGCGTTAGAGAAGAATGGTTTTGAAGAAACTATCCTTTATTCGGCGCTTGAGGGACCTACTTCAGTTATGTTTTGCGAAACACCTAACGCTCCGGCGAAGTTAATTAAAGAGTTCTTTAAAAAACAAGAAAAGCCTGTACTTAAAGGTGCATACGTACAAGAGTGCGTTTATATTGGCAGCAATACACTTGAAGAGCTTGTTAACATTAAGTCTCGCGAAGAGCTTATTGGCGACATTATCAATATGCTTCAGTCACCTGCAGAGAATGTTATCTCTGCATTACAGTCAAGTGGTGGCAAGTTGGCGGGCATCGTAAAAACATTATCGGAAAAAGCCGAATAATAAATAACAATCAAACAATCACGAAAATTAATTTTTTAAAAACTAAATACCATGGCAGATATCAAGAAGTTTGCAGAAGAATTGGTTAACCTAACAGTAAAAGAAGTTCAAGAACTTGCAACTATATTGAAAGAAGAATACGGAATCGAGCCTGCGGCAGCCGCCGTGGCTGTTGCTGCTCCTGCGGCTGGTGGTGGCGAAGTTGTTGCTGAAAAGACTGAATTCGACGTTATTCTTAAGTCGGCTGGCGGCGCTAAGCTTCAAATCGTTAAGATTGTGAAAGAGCTTACAGGTCTAGGTCTTAAGGAAGCAAAAGAATTAGTAGATGCTGCTCCTAAGGCTATTAAAGAAAAAGTTTCTAAGGCAGAAGCTGAACAGCTAAAAGCAGGAATTGAAGAGGCAGGCGGAGAAGTTGAAATTAAATAGCGAAACCAATCCGCTTTGTCGGGTAAATAATAGGTTTAGAGCCCCAAAAGGGTTCTAAGCCTTTTTGTCGTTAAAACGCCATTTTCAACTAATCTTACCAAAGATGCCTCAAAATACTAGTCAACGCATAAGTTTTGCTTCATCAAAAAACAGGCTTCCATATCCTGATTTTTTGGAAGTGCAGCTGAAATCATTTCAAGATTTTTTTCAGCTCGATACAAGTTCTGAAAACAGAAAGAACGAAGGGCTATTTAAAGTTTTTCAAGACAACTTTCCGGCAACGGATACAAGAAATAACTTTGTTCTTGAGTTTATAGACTATTTTGTTGATCCTCCTCGCTATTCTATTCAGGAGTGTTTAGAGAGAGGGTTAACCTACAGTGTACCTTTAAAGGCTAAGCTAAAGCTATACTGTACAGATCCGGAGCATGAAGATTTCGATACGGTTATCCAGGACGTTTACTTAGGCATGATTCCGTACATGACACCTCGCGGAACCTTTGTTATCAACGGTGCCGAGCGTGTTATCGTATCGCAGCTTCACCGTTCGCCGGGTGTGTTTTTCGGTCATAGTATCCATGCTAATGGAACTAAGCTGTACTCAGCACGAATTATTCCTTTTAAGGGATCGTGGATTGAGTTTGCTACCGATATTAATAACGTGATGTACGCGTACATCGACCGTAAGAAGAAACTTCCGGTAACTACGCTGCTTAGGGCTATAGGCTACGAAGCAGACAAAGACATATTAGAGATATTCGACTTGTCCGACGAAATAAAAGTTAACAAGGCAAACCTTAAGAAGGTAGTTGGGCACAAGTTGGCTGCGCGTGTTCTTAAATCGTGGGTTGAGGACTTCGTTGACGAAGATACGGGAGAAGTGGTATCTATCGAACGTAACGAAGTTATTATCGACCGAGAAACGGTTATTGAGAACGAGCATGTAGATATGATTATTGAGTCTGGAGCAAAGTCGATTCTTGTACATAAAGAAACGGCTAACATTTCCGACTATGCAATTATCTACAATACGCTGCAGAAAGACCCGTCTAACTCGGAGAAAGAAGCAGTTATTTACATCTATCGCCAGCTTCGCAGCTCGGAACCACCGGACGAAGCAACTGCGCGCGATGTAATCGATAAACTGTTCTTCTCTGATAAGCGTTACGATTTAGGCGATGTCGGACGTTTCTGTATTAATCGTAAGCTTAACCTTGATATTCCTTCAAACGTAAGAGTACTTACGAAGGAAGATATTATCGAGATTATAAAGTACCTTATTCAGCTTATCAACTCAAAGGCTGATGTGGACGATATAGATCACCTAAGTAATCGCCGTGTTCGCACGGTAGGTGAGCAGTTGGCTAACCAATTTAGCGTTGGTTTAGCGCGTATGGCACGTACCATTCGCGAAAGAATGAACGTAAGAGATAACGAAGTATTTACGCCTATTGATCTTATCAATGCCAAAACTCTTTCATCTGTTATCAACTCGTTCTTCGGAACAAACCAGCTTTCGCAGTTTATGGATCAAACTAACCCATTAGCGGAGATGACACACAAGCGTCGCCTATCAGCTTTGGGACCTGGTGGTCTATCGCGCGAGCGTGCCGGTTTTGAGGTGCGCGACGTACACTACACGCATTATGGACGTTTATGTCCGATTGAAACACCGGAAGGACCAAACATTGGTTTGATCTCTTCTCTTTGTGTTTACGCGAAGATTAACACGCTTGGATTTATCGAAACGCCATACCGTAACGTAGAGAACGGAAAGGTTGATTTAAGGAACGATAGCGTTGTATATCTGAGCGCAGAAGACGAGGAATACAAGACAATAGCGCAGGCTAATGCCGTGCTTAATGATGATGGTACATTTGCCAGCGATCGTATTAAATCTCGTGTCGAAGCGGATTTTCCGGAGGTTACAGCCAATCAGGTAGATATGATGGACGTTGCTCCAAACCAGATTGCTTCTATCGCTGCTTCGCTTATCCCGTTTTTAGAGCACGATGACGCGAACCGTGCGTTGATGGGATCGAACATGATGCGTCAGGCAGTTCCGCTTATTCGTCCGGAGGCTCCTATTGTAGGAACGGGACTTGAAGGCGAAGTGGTAAAAGATAGCCGTACGCAGGTTGTTGCAGAAAAGACTGGCGAAGTTGTTCACGTAGATGCCCGTGAGATTCATATTAAATATGATATGACAGAGGAAGAGAAGTTTGTTAGTTTCGATTCTGATATTACAGTTTACGTTTTACCGATTTTCCAAAAGACAAATCAGAATACATCGGTTAACCTTAAGCCTATTGTTCGCAAGGGTGATAGGGTAACACTGGGACAAATCCTTACCGAAGGCTACTCGACTCAGAAGGGAGAGCTGGCATTAGGACGAAACCTTAAGGTGGCATTCATGCCTTGGAAGGGTTACAACTTCGAAGATGCTATCGTACTTTCAGAACGTCTGGTTCGCGAAGATGTATTTACCTCTGTACACATCGACGAGTACATTATGGAGGTGCGCGATACCAAGCGCGGTCTTGAAGAGCTTACATCCGACATCCCGAATGTTAGCGAAGAAGCTACAAAAGATTTAGACGGAAACGGTATCATCCGTATTGGTGCTAACATTGAGCCTGGTGATATTCTTATCGGTAAGATTACCCCTAAGGGAGAGTCTGATCCTTCGCCCGAAGAAAAGTTGCTTCGTGCAATCTTTGGCGATAAAGCCGGCGATGTTAAAGATGCTTCGTTGAAGGCTTCGCCATCATTATACGGAACGGTTGTAAACAAAATGCTGTTTACCCGTGCTATGAAAGATTCGAAGAAAGGTAAGCAAGCAGAAAAAAACTTACTTGCTAAAGTTGACGAAGAATTCGAAGCGTACGCAAAAGAGTTGAAAGATAAGCTGGTTGAAAAGCTGTTCCAAACGCTTGACGGTAAAACTTCGCAATCTGTAGTTGATTACTATGGCGTAGAAGTTGTTGCTAAAGGAACTAAGTTTACTGTTAAGCTGCTTTCGCAAATAGATTATACCACAATTACAGCAACTAAGTGGACAACGGATAAGGATAAGAACAATATCGTTCGCGCTCTTGTTGCAAACTATCTTGGTAAGTATAAAGAGTTAGACGCAGAAATTAAGCGTAAGAAGTACAATATTACTATTGGAGATGAGCTTCCAACGGGTATTGTACAACTTGCTAAGGTTTACATTGCTAAGAAGCGTAAAATTAAGGTAGGAGATAAGATGGCGGGGCGCCACGGTAATAAAGGTATTGTTGCCAAAGTTGTTCGCGATGAAGATATGCCTTTCCTTGATGATGGAACAACGGTTGATATCGTGCTGAATCCTCTTGGGGTGCCTTCGCGTATGAACCTTGGGCAGATTTACGAAACCGTTCTTGGATGGGCAGGTAAAGAGTTAGATATGACTTTTGCTACGCCTATTTTCGATGGTGCTGAGCTTGACGACATTAATAAGTACACCGATATGGCTAACGTTCCGCGTTATGGTAGAACATGCTTGCGCGACGGCGGAACCGGCGAGTACTTCGACCAGCCTGCAACGGTAGGTATGATATACATGCTGAAGCTAGGGCACATGGTTGATGATAAGATGCACGCCCGTTCTATCGGTCCATATTCGCTTATTACACAGCAACCGCTTGGAGGTAAAGCTCAGTTCGGAGGTCAACGTTTTGGAGAAATGGAAGTTTGGGCACTCGAAGCATTCGGTGCGGCAAATATTCTTCAAGAAATCCTGACGATTAAGTCCGATGATGTAGTTGGGCGTTCGAAAGCATATGAGGCAATCGTGAAGAGCGAACCAATGCCTGTTCCCGGAATTCCCGAAGCGTTGAACGTGTTGCTACACGAGCTTAAAGGTCTCGGACTTAGCATTAAGTTAGATTAAATGTAATATACCTGAAAGGCTTGCAAAACAGGTATTTGAGGATTTTCCTACATTAAAATTATAAAAAGACAATGGCTTTAAAAAAAGTAGGTAAGGTTAAAAGTAATTTCAATAAGATGACCATTGGTTTGGCATCTCCCGAAGAAATTTTGGAGAATTCGAGTGGTGAAGTTTTTAAGCCGGAAACCATTAACTATAGAACATACAAGCCTGAACGCGACGGGCTATTCTGCGAGCGTATATTCGGTCCTGTAAAGGATTACGAGTGCCATTGCGGAAAGTACAAACGTATCCGTTATCGTGGTATTGTTTGCGACCGTTGCGGTGTTGAGGTTACAGAAAAGAAAGTACGTCGTGAGCGTACGGGACATATTTCTTTGGTTGTTCCTGTTGCGCACATTTGGTACTTCCGTTCGTCGCCTAACAAAATAGGCTATTTGCTTGGTGTTCCTTCTAAAAAGCTGGAGGCAGTAGTTTACTACGAACGTTATATCGTTGTACAGCCCGGTATTAAAGCGGCAGACGGTATCAACGAAATGGATTTGCTGACAGAGGATGAATACTTGCAAGTTCTGGAAACGCTACCAAAAGAAAATCAGCTTTTAGAGGATACCGATCCCAACAAATTTATTGCAGGAATGGGGGCGGAGGCTATCTATAAGCTTTTGGAGCGTATTGACCTTGATGGACTATCATTTTCATTACGCCATAAAGCAAGCACAGAGACTTCGCAACAGCGTAAAGTTGATGCGTTAAAGCGTTTACAGGTAGTTGAAGCATTCCGTAAATCCAGAGAGATCAACAAGCCGGAGTGGATGATTATGAAAGTTATTCCGATCACTCCACCCGATTTACGTCCTTTAGTTCCTTTGGATGGTGGGCGTTTTGCAACATCCGATTTAAATGATTTATACCGTCGTGTTATTATTCGTAATAACCGTTTAAAAAGACTTATAGAGATTAAGGCTCCTGAGGTAATTTTGCGTAACGAAAAACGTATGCTACAGGAAGCTGTAGATTCGTTATTCGATAACTCTCGTAAGTCAAATGCGGTAAAGACCGAGGCAAACAGAGCGTTAAAGTCGCTTTCAGATTCGTTAAAAGGTAAGCAAGGACGTTTCCGTCAGAACTTACTTGGTAAACGTGTTGACTATTCGGCTCGTTCGGTTATTGTTGTTGGTCCTGAGCTTAAGATGCACGAATGCGGCTTGCCAAAAGATATGGCAGCCGAGCTCTTCAAGCCGTTCGTAATCCGTAAGCTTGTTGAGCGCGGAATCGTAAAAACGGTGAAATCTGCTAAAAAGATTGTAGATAGAAAAGATCCGGTTGTTTGGGATATCTTAGAAAACGTAATGAAGGGTCACCCCGTTCTTTTGAACCGTGCGCCAACCCTTCACCGTTTAGGTATTCAGGCATTCCAGCCGAAGTTAATCGAAGGTAAGGCAATACAGTTGCATCCACTATCGTGTACGGCGTTTAACGCCGACTTTGACGGCGACCAGATGGCGGTTCACTTACCTCTGGGTAACGCTGCAATTCTTGAAGCTCAGCTTCTAATGCTAGGATCTCATAATATTTTGAATCCTGCAAACGGAGCGCCTATTACAGTGCCTTCGCAGGACATGGTATTGGGACTTTACTATATTACCAAGCATCGTAAAGGTGCTAAAGGAGAAGGCTTGCATTTCTATAGCCCTGAGGAAGCAATTATCGCATACAACGAAAAGGCTGTAGCGCTACACGCCATCGTAAAAGTTCGCTACCCGATATTACAGGCAGATGGTACAACTAAAGAAGAGATGATCGAGACCACCGTTGGTCGTATCATCTTTAACGAAGTTGTTCCTAAGGAAGCAGGCTATATCAACGAGCTTCTTACAAAGAAGTCTCTTCGCGATATTATCGGTCGTGTGCTTAAGCAAACAGGCATTGCCGTTACATCTAAGTTCCTGGATGATATAAAGAACCTTGGCTACCAAATGGCGTTTAGAGGCGGGCTGTCGTTCAATTTGAGCGATGTGATCGTTCCTAAAGAGAAAGCAGAGCTGGTAGAAGAAGGTTACAACCAGGTTGAAGAAGTAATGAATAACTATAATATGGGATTCATTACTAATAACGAGCGTTATAACCAAATTATTGATATTTGGACACATACGAATGCGCGTTTAACCCAGATTCTGTTGAAGCAGCTTTCTTCAGATAATGATGGATTCAACTCGGTTTATATGATGCTTGACTCTGGGGCTCGTGGCTCGAAAGAACAGATTCGCCAACTTTCAGGTATGCGTGGATTGATGGCGAAGCCACAGAAGTCTGGAGCTACAGGTGCTGAAATTATTGAAAACCCGATTCTTTCAAACTTTAAAGAAGGACTATCTGTACTTGAGTACTTTATATCAACCCACGGTGCACGTAAGGGGCTAGCCGATACGGCTCTTAAGACAGCTGATGCTGGTTATCTAACTCGTCGTTTGGTTGACGTTTCGCAGGATGTTATCGTTACAGAAGAAGATTGCGGAACATTACGCGGGTTAATAGCTACAGCAATTAAAAATAATGATGAGGTTGTTGAAACGTTATACGAACGTATATTAGGTCGTACAACCGTTCATGATATTTACCATCCTCAAACAGGGGAACTTATTGTTGAGGCTGGTGGCGAATTGACCGAAGAAATTGCTAGAAAGATTGACGAATCGCCAATTGAGTCAGTTGAGATACGTTCGGTACTTACTTGCGAATCACATAAGGGTATTTGCGCTAAGTGTTATGGACGTAACCTTGCTACAGGTAACATGGTTCAGAAAGGAGAGGCTGTTGGTGTTATTGCAGCCCAGTCAATCGGAGAGCCTGGTACGCAGCTTACGCTTCGTACGTTCCACGTAGGGGGGACTGCATCTAATATTGCCGCCGATAATAAGCTTATCGCTCGTTACGATGGTCGTCTTGAAATAGACGAGCTTCGTACAGTAGAAAAGGTTGACGAAGAAGGTCTAACGGTAGATGTTGTTATCGGTCGTTTGGCAGAAATGCGTATTGTAGATAAAAATACAAATATTACGCTGTATGCGCACAACATACCTTATGGGGCAACATTATACTTTAAGAATGGCTCGGATATATCGAAAGGCGATTTGATTTGCGAATGGGATCCGTACAACGCTGTCATTATCTCTGAATTTGGCGGTAAAGTTTCGTTTGATAGCGTTATTGAAGGTATTACTTTCCGCGAAGAATCGGACGAGCAAACAGGTTACCGTGAAAAGGTTATCATCGAAACTCGTGATAAAACAAAGAACCCGATTGTTCGTATTCTTGACTCAAAAGGTGTAGAAATTAAGCAGTATAACCTGCCTGTTGGTGCACACATTGCTGTGGATGAAAAACAGAAGGTTAATGCCGGAGATATTCTGGTTAAGATTCCTCGTGCAATTGGTAAGTCGGGCGATATTACGGGAGGTCTTCCTCGCGTAACTGAGCTGTTCGAAGCACGTAACCCGTCTAATCCTGCTGTTGTATCGGAAATTGACGGTGAAGTTTCGTTAGGTAAGATTAAGAGAGGTAACCGTGAGGTAACAGTTCGTTCTAAAACTGGCGAAGAGAAAAAATATTTGGTTCCGCTATCAAAGCAGATACTAGTTCAAGAAAACGATTACGTTCGCGCTGGAACGCCAATGTCCGACGGAGCTATTACACCTCTTAATATACTTGCGATTCAAGGACCTACTAAGGTACAAGAGTACATTGTAAACGAAATTCAGGAAGTTTACCGTATGCAGGGTGTGAAGATTAACGATAAGCACTTTGAGGTTATCGTTCGCCAGATGATGCGTAAAGTTGAAATTATAGATCCGGGTGATACACGCTTCTTGCCGGAACAGCTTGTTGATAAGCTGGAGTTTATGCAAGAGAATGATTGGATTTATGATAAGAAGGTGATTGTTGATGCCGGTGATTCGCAGATATTCAAACCCGGCGAGATTGTAACTTCCCGCAGACTTCGTGATGAAAATTCTTCTTTGAAGCGTAAAGATATGAGGCAGGCTGAAGCTCGCGATGCTGTACCTGCAACATCTAGTCAGGTGTTACAAGGTATTACACGTGCTGCATTACAGACTAGCAGTTTCTTATCTGCGGCGTCATTCCAGGAAACAACAAAGGTATTGAACGAAGCGGCTATATACGGAAAAGTAGATACACTGGAAGGTTTGAAAGAAAACGTTCTTTGTGGTCACTTGATTCCCGCAGGTACTGGTCTTTCAGAGTTCGATCGTCTGGTTGTAGCATCAATGGATGACTACCAGCGTATGCTATCCGGAAAGGTTAAAGAGAAATCTATTTCTGCTTTAAAAGACGAGTAAAAGGAAAAGATAATATGCCAATAAAAGAAGCCTGAGAAATACTTCTCAGGCTTCTTTTATTTTCGAATGTGTGCTAATTAATGAATGTTAGCATCAAATTCTATACGCTGCTCTTCTGTGAGAATAGAACGGACTTGTTGTTTAAATACAGCTTCTACTTTTAGCTTATTACCTATTAAGGAAGCCTGTTCATCAAGAAGTTTATTTATGGCTTTCATATCAGGCTTATCTGATGCTTCAAGCGTTCGTTGCTGAGCTTTTTTCTCTCCCAGCAGGTTGTTTATTTGGTTTAACTTCTTTTGCTTTTCTGTTTGCAGTATTCGTAGCTGTTCCTTTTGTACAGTGCTAATAGCTGAAACAGGAACACCCGGAACTTTATGCGATTTATCTTTATTAAACTCAAGCAATAGGTCTCTGTTGATATCGTCAATAAGTACGGGACGTTTATCTCCTCCTCGCTCAAACGATTGAGCCCGAACGGTTGTGTAAGGCAACATACATATACCTATAAGTAAAATTAAAAAGTTATAGTGTTTCATTGTATTTTATTTATTAAGCTTAAGATGGTCTAAATCAACAATAACCTGGTTAGCCCAAGCCCTCTTCTCGATAGATGCGCCAATAGGTTCAAGGTTTATATCCATTGATTGACGCAATGCTGACGAGGGGCTATAGGTTCCGTTAATAATGCTAAGTGCAATGCTTAACATAAGTTCGTTTTCGTCACCGAGTTCTAATTTGGTAAGATTGTTATCCTTTTCCACAACATCGGGTACAAGCCCGCTAGTAAAATCAGAAAACCCATCTCTATTTGCATATTTTAGTATAATGGGCTGCATTCCCCATTTGTTTCTCGAATCATTTTCCTTATAAAAAGAAGTGGAGCCTACATTTTTACCTGCTGTAGCTACTCCGATAAGATGTATTTTGCCCGGCATATAAGGCTCCAGATTATTAATGACTAATTCACTCGCCGATGCTGTCCAATTTCCTGTCAGAATATATAGTCCTTGTAGATTATTGCCAACGTTATTTATAGCAACACCGTTTACAACTTTATCTCTAAATTTATCTATTAAGACATTGTCACCATATTTTGTGATTAAATAGTTCTTGTATAGAGTATTGTATTCTAATTTAGTATATACATTATTTACATTTAAATTTGGAACGATCATACTACCTAGTAGCGTTGCAGAATTCATAGATCCTCCGTTATTGTAACGAAAATCTAACACTAAATGTGTAATGCCGGCATCTTTAAATCTACCGAACACTTGATTAAGCTTTTTATCGTAAGCATAGCTGTTATTTCCAGCGTCGGCTGCAAAAAAGTTATATACCAAGTATCCTATTTTATTAGCACCTTTAGTATAAACGGCATCAAAATATACCGGGTCTTCGCTGTAGTTCTGAGATAGTGTTATAGTCTTTTCGCCAATATCTGCACCCGATCTTTTAAATGATATTTTTGCCGTAGCAGAATTAAATATACTCCTCCAGTTTGATGTTGTTAGCTGCGTACCATTTACTTTAGAGAATACATCGCCACGTTTTATTCCCAGTTGTTCGGCGTGGGTATCCGGTTTTACATAAGCAACCTGAGCAAGTATATTTGTTCCTCCATCGTTATAACCTATATATTCAAAACCGATATCATAGTTGGTTACGCCTTGTAACGAGTTAAGCAAATCAATATAGTTATCTTGTATCCACGAGAATCTATCGCCATCCAGCTGTTTGTACTTATATAGCAGTGAGTAAAAGAAATCATCGGGATTTCTATTAAAATCGAGGCTTGATTTTGAAGGAAGATTTTCGTTCCATAAATAATATGTTGACATTTGGCTATAAATCCAGTTGTTTACGTACTGGTTGTCGGTGTCAGATCCGCTTTTTTCACACGAGTAAAAAAACAGCGGCAAAAGGAGAAGTAACAAGTATAGCTTTTTCATATGCATAAAATCATAAATGAACTTAATAACAGTAAAAGAACAAAAAAAATCTCAGAAAACCTACAAATTCTTTATTCATTGGCTTTTTACTAACTTTGCAGGGTTATTTGATCGTTGGAGTTATGCTTAGAACAGAAAAAATATTCTCAAAACAAGGGGCAATTTCGTACAGTTTAATACTGATAGGTTCGTTTATTATGGCTGTCAGCTTTGTCATGTTTATATCGCCATACAAGCTGGCTCCCGGAGGTGTTTATGGTATTGCCATTACGTTGCACCACTTATATGCCATACATCATGATGCCATCCAGTCAGTATTCGGCTTTATGCCCGACAATCTGAATATTGGTATTATAGCTATATGTATGGATATCCCTCTATGTCTTATAGGTATTAAGGTTCTAGGACCTCTATTCGGTCTTAAAACGGTAGCGGGCTTTACTTCACTATCTATTCTTACTACTTTTTTGGAAACCACATGGGGCTATACTCCTTTGGTTGATGATATGATGCTTTCGTCGATTTTTGGCGGCGTGCTTATAGGTATAGGTCAGGGTTTGATATTTAGAGCAAAAGCAACATCCGGAGGCTCTGATATCATTGCCATGATTACGTCTAAGTACACAAACCTATCGTTAGGAACAACCGTTATTATAGTCGATTCTATTATTGTAATGATAACATTATTTGCATTCCACGATTGGAAAATACCAATGTACTCGTGGATTGTTATCTACGTTACAGGCGCAGTGATAGATCTTACTATGAAGGGCTTTAACCGCACGAAAACCATGCTCATTATATCGGATAAGCACGATGAGATTACGAGCAAAATTATTAATGAGTTGGAAAGAGGGGCAACCTATATACAAGGCGAGGGCGTATATTCTAAGCAGGAGAAGAAAATAATTTTTACCAATATCAGCATTCGCGAGGTGGGTATTATGCAGAAATATATAAAGAAGATAGACCCCACTGCTTTCGTTACCATTATTGATGCTAACGAGGTTATTGGCGATGGCTTTAAAAGCATACACGATAAGTAGCAGTTAGAGGCGTTCTCTCAAAAGCTATTAAGTCGTCGTTCCGACCGAAGGGAGAAATCTCCTGAAAAGTAGCGGAGCGTTGGGTGAGGAGACATGGTTTTACCGACTTAGAGGTTCCTCAATGCTTGATATGACTATGAAATTAGAAGTTCCTTCACTTTAATTCTTACAACTTTGAATGTATGAAAATAGCCGATAAACTTATTCTCTCTCTTACGGATAAAGTGTTGCACGAAGGGCGTATAGCTCTGCTTTGCAACCAAACATCATGGGATTTTACAGAAGGTGCATATCTATTTGAGCTGCTGCACAGGAGAGGTACTCTGCATCGCATTTTTATACCGGAGCACGGATTGTTTGCAGAGCTGCAAGATCAGGAAGCGCTTGAATCCGGAGAATTCTATAAATGTTTAGGTTTAGAGGGCGTGGACTTCGTTTCGCTTTATGGGCATAGCGAATCATCGCTTTCGGCTCCATTAGATAAGCTAAGAGATTTAGACGCAATAATCATTGACTTGCAGGATGTGGGTTGTAGATACTACACCTTTATTTCAACAGTCGATAAGCTGTTTCGCTCTCTTTCGGAGAATAGCTTAGCTCCTGCTATTTATGTTATCGATCGTCCAAGCCCGACAGGGAGGCAAGTTGAAGGTACACTTATAGGTAAAGAATATACTTCGTTTATAGGAGTCGAGGGGCTTATCCATAGACATGGATTAACGTTTGGTGAGCTATGCGGGCTTTTACACAGCCGATATAATGCTAAGTTTCCGCTTATTGTCATTCCATATACGCTCGATGATAAATATACTACCTCTTATATTTTACCTGGAGCAGGAGCCAGCTACGTAAAAACACCATGCTCGATATACCCTTCTCCAAACCTGCCTTCGCCATATACCTGTTTGTTTTATAGCGGTCAGTGTTTATTTGAGGGTACTAACTTAAGCGAAGGGCGTGGTACTACCCGACCTTTTGAGATTTTTGGAGCACCGTTTTTAAATACCTTGCATTACTATAACAGTAAAAACGGCTATAGTGGATGGAACGATAGGCAAAACCCCATTTATGACAAAGGTGCGATGTTGCGCATCTTACATTATATTCCTACTTTCCATAAATATGCCGGGGAGCTGTGTTATGGTTTTCAGCTTCATTTAACAGGAAAGCCTTATCATTCGTTATCGCATACATTGCGCATACTTCGATTTTTACATGATAACATGAATGGTTTTGCTTGGCGAGATGGGGTATATGAAAAAGGAAACGATAAAACAGCTATTGAACTACTGGTGGGCGATATTTTATTGCTGGATTATCTGAACGGGAAAGCCACCGAAACCGAAATGCTGCAAGCATTGGCAGAAGGGGAGGAGGCTTGGATAAAAACAGCTACAGAGTACACCATCTATCCCGAAAAATTTATTAGAGTATTGCTTTATTAAGAAAGTATACTGCATAACTAAACAGGCTGTAAATCATTTGGAGATAGGATATTTTAAGATTAATTCGTATTATACCAAAAATAAAATATGAACGTTTGTAATTAAGTTGACAATAAGATGAAAGCAGTCATACATCAACCTTATTTTTTACCATGGATGGGTTATTTTTCCAAACTTATTCATGCTGATAAATTTATTGTCTTAGACAATGTATATTATTCTGCACACAATTATATAGATAGAACTCAAATAATTAATCCACAAGGTAATCTTATGTGGTTAAAATTACCCATCGGATCGCCTATTAAGAGGAGAATTAATGAAATTGATTTTATAGACTATACTAATATAAATATAAACAATGAAATAAATAAAATCATTCAAACTTTGCATGCCTCATACTCAAAGGCACGTTTTTTTAAAGAAAATATAAATTCAATTAAAACTATTTTGATTGATTCTTTCTTGAACTATAGTTTATTATCGGAAATAAATATCTACATAATTATAAAGTTAATGGAATTATTGAAGATGAAAATACCACAAATCATTTATAGTAGTTTTTTTCATACAATTGAGAATGCAACAGATAGAATTATTATGCTTTGTGAGCAAACACACTGCAATCATATAATAGTTGGTTCTATTGAAGGCATTTATGTACATGATGAACACAGGATAAAAAAAAGTGGTATATCTTTTTTATTACAAGATTATTTTAATAACCATCCTACCTATTACCAAACTCGAAGACAACAGTTGGGTTTTGTTAAAGGGTTGTCTATTATTGACTGTATTTTCAATGAAGGAATAGAAAAAACTAAAAGGCTATTATTTGATTCAAAATTATTAAATACTACCTCCACATAAAAGAAAATTATGCTATGGATAAAAAAAGTTTTTTCAAATGGCTAGATATAATAATTTGTTCGGCTGTGATTCTTTCCGGATTTATTATAATAATTGTTGATTCTTTTTTCCAAAAAGAGATAGATTATGCTTGGTTTTGTTTTGCATATTTAACGTTAATATCAAGCCATTTTCTTATATCTGTTTTTTCTCAGGATGGATTTGCAAAAATAGTAGGTGAGAAGTTAGAAGAAAAGCTAAATAGTTCATTAAGAGACACTGTTAACTCTTTAGGCGGGATTGAAAAACGAATATTTACGACTGCGCGTGAAGCAGATCGCTATATTGCAGAAAGAATTGCAATGGCAGAAAGTCAAATATATGATTTAAATTGGCAAGATAATTATTGGCAAGATAGTCATTGGCAAAACAATACATATGATGCACGTAGTTCGGAAGAATGGGAGGAAGACCAAGAAATAATTGGAAGGAGTATTAAAAAATTTTGTTTAAGCAGGAAGAAAGATAAACCCCAATCATTTTATAAAGAAATTTTCACTTTCCCCAATAAAGCAGATACTAGAATAGAAACTATGTGTGAACATTTGGGGTATGGAGAAAAATATCGTTGCGCTTATTTTGATTATGACTATACAAAAAATAAGCAAGGTTTTCCTAAGTTACAATTTGTTATAATAGATAAAAAAGAAGTGATTTTTGTTTCTAGATTTTATCAACCCAATTTATGTGCAATAAGGGACGAAAAGATTGTATCTATTTTTTGTTTATATTTTAACCAAGCTTGGCATTTGAGTACAAAAATTAAAGATAGAGACGATCCATTAATAGTGGAAATTAAGAAAAATATTGCAAATAATTAACGAGCATTTAGCCTGATTATAGTCGTTTATTGCTACTTTTATCCATCCTTGTCAGAGAGGCTAATATTTATTAACAGGAAATAGCAGTTAGCGAGAACTGCTAAATTTCGGTAAAATAGAAAGCGCGCATATTTCTAACTGCTGATTTATTTGTAACTTGCCCCAATTTTCAGAAAGTCGTGTACAGATTGTTGTTGTAGGATTACCACAGCTAAGTATGCGAAAATCAAAAAATGAGGAGAAATCAGCATGTCATTCTTTGAGAAAAAAATCAAATCAGAAGGGTTAACATTCGACGATGTTCTTTTGTTACCTGCTTATTCAGAGGTTCTTCCGCGAACCGTTTCAATCGAAACACGTTTTACACGTAACATTGCTATCAGTGCGCCTATAGTATCGGCTGCTATGGATACCGTTACCGAAACACAGCTTGCTATTGCAATGGCAAGAGAGGGGGGGATAGGCGTTATCCATAAAAATATGAGTATTGAGCAACAGGCTGCCCAGGTTCGTGTGGTTAAGCGTGCGGAAAATGGAATGATATACGATCCTGTTACTATCAATAAAGATGCGACCGTTGGTAAGGTTCTTTCGTTAATGAAAGAATTTAAGATCGGCGGGATACCTGTTGTTGATAAGGATGGTTTGCTGGTAGGTATTGTAACCAACAGAGATTTACGCTTCCAGGAAGATACGAATCGTCCGATTGCTGAGATAATGACTCCTCGTGAAAAGCTGATTACGACATCAAGCAAAACGGATTTACAGAGAGCCACAAAAATACTTAAAGAATCAAAGGTAGAAAAGCTTCCGGTAGTCGATGAAAACGATAAGTTGGTAGCTTTACTTACATATAGAGATATCACTAAGATTAAAGATAACCCTAACGCAAGTAAAGATTCGAAGGGCAGGTTAAGGGTCGCAGCCGGTGTTGGTGTCACGCACGACACTATGGAGCGTATAGACGCTTTAGTGGCGAATGGCGTTGATGTAGTAGTTATAGATACGGCACACGGTCACTCTAAGAATGTTATCAACATGCTTAGAGATGTTAAGAAAAAATATTCTACGCTAGATATTATTGTTGGTAACATTGCAACGGCAGAAGCAGCACGCTTGCTTGTAGATAACGGTGCCGACGGCGTTAAGGTCGGTATTGGACCCGGTTCTATTTGTACAACCCGTGTAATTGCGGGGGTTGGCGTACCTCAGCTAACGGCTATTTACGAAGTGGCAAAAGAGCTTAAGGGTTCTGGCGTTCCCGTTATTGCCGATGGCGGTATTCGTTATTCTGGCGATATTGTAAAAGCTATTGCTGCCGGGGCAGATACCATAATGGCTGGATCGCTTTTTGCCGGCGTGGAAGAATCTCCCGGAGAAACTATCATTCTTAACGGACGTAAGTTTAAATCATATCGCGGAATGGGATCGTTAGAAGCTATGCAGAATGGCTCCAGAGACCGCTATTTCCAAGATGTAGAAGACGATATTAAGAAGCTGGTACCGGAGGGAATCGTGGCTCAAGTTCCATATAAAGGAACGTTATCGGAAGTGTTTTATCAGTTGATTGGCGGACTGCGCGCGGGTATGGGCTACTGTGGAGTTGCCAATATTGATGCGCTAAAAGAAGCAAAGTTTGTACGTATTACATCTGCGGGGGTTGTAGAAAACCATCCGCATGATGTTACCATAACGCGTGAAGCACCAAACTATAGTAGATAAGGGCTTGCATGAAGTACACCTTTAATAAAATAGTTCTAGTGATAGTAATTTCGTTTGCGGTTAATTTTCTATTTAGCTGCAAGGATGATAGAATTATTGTAGCAGAAACTGGAGGAAAGATTTTATACGATTCTGATATTCCGGATATTTTTCCTGAAGGTACATCTTACGAAGATAGCATTAGGTTGCTTGAAACCTATGCTAACGGCTGGACAAGAAAGCAGCTTATTCTATCCGAAGCAGAGGTAAGCCTGAGCGAAAGCAAGAAAGATATAGCGTATCAATTGGAGGATTATAGAACCTCCCTGCTTATTTATCGCTATGAGCAGGAATATGTAAATCGACATTTAGATACGTTGATTACACAAGAAGAGGTACAGACTTTTTATGATGAGAATAAGGAGAATCTTAAGCTCTTAAATCCGTTGGCAAAAGCGGTATTTATTAAGATTCCAACTTCATCGCCTCACCTAAAGGAAATAAAAGAGTTATATCGTTCTAAAGATGAGGTTAATGTTAGAGATTTAGCCGATCTTTGCATACAGGTGGCAGATAAGTATGATAGCTTTAACGATCAATGGGTTGATTTTTCTGTAATTACAAAGTTATTGCCGCAGTCATCCCAAATATATGAGTCGCTTATGGAAAAACAAAAGTATATTGAGGATAAAGACGATATATATACATATTTGGTAAACGTTAGAGGGTATATTTCACGAGGGGGATATGCCCCGATTGATTATGAGCATAAAGTAATAAAATCTATTATTTTGAACACCAGACGACAGAAGTTGTTGAGCGAGTTAGAGCAACGTATATATGAAGATGCAATAAAGCGAGAAAAGGTGAACATTCGAATTAACGAGTAGTTTTTATATAGAGAATTTATAGGGTATTGAACAATATAAACACATTGCAGAATGAGAACTATTAGTAAGTCGGTTATACTTTTTATGCTGTTAGTAGCATTTTATGCATTTTCGGTTAATGCACAAACGGGTATAATAGATAAAGTTGTGGCAACTGTGGGAAGCGAAGCTATTTTTCTTTCTGATATTGAAGAAGGAAAGCAGTTGCTTAGAGCTCAAGGTATGTTGATTGGAGACGACTCAAACTGTGATGTTCTTGAAGAGAAGCTGCTTCAAAAATTACTTCTTGCGCAATCTAAAATTGATAGTTTGTCGGTTAGTGAAGAGGCGGTAAGCGAAAACGTTGAAAGACGAATACAATGGTATATATCTATTCATGGTAGCACTAAGGCTGTAGAAGATTATTTCAGAATTCCTATGCATAAGATTAGAGAACGGTTAATGGATATGGTAAAAGAAGAAGAGTTGAGTAAAAGTATGCAAGGAAAAATCGTTCAGGGAGTAGAGCTAACACCCGAAGATGTTACTTCTTTCTACAAGAGAACGCCAAAAGACAGTCTTCCTATAGTGCCAGATCAGTATATCCTTCAACAAATAGTTATATATCCTTCTAAAGAAAATGCAACATTTTTGGCGAGAGAGCGGCTGCTTGCCCTTCGTGAGAGAATTTTAAATGGAGAAAAATTTTCGATGTTAGCACTTATGTACTCCGAAGATCCAGGGAGTGCAAGGAGAGGGGGGGAGCTTGGCTTAGCTCCTGCAACTAACTATTGGCCCGCTTTTAAAGATGCCTCTTTAGCCCTGAAAACAGGACAAGTATCTCAAATTGTAGAAACGCAAGACGGTTTACATATTATTCAGATGATTGAAAAGCAAGCGAATAATATGGTTAACGTTCGGCACATACTAATAAAGCCTAAATATACAACAGATGATAAGCAGGCGGTTTCCGGTAAATTAGATTCTATCAAATCGCTAGTATTAAATGACAGCCTTACTTTCGAGCAGGCGGCAATGAAATTTTCCGAAGATCAAACATCTCGATTTAATAAGGGTGTAGTAGTTAATCCGCAAACGGTATCTAATGCGTTTGATAAGGATCAGTTGGGTACTGATTATTTTATTATTAGGAATCTAAAAGAAGGTGAAATATCGGAGCCGTTTGAATCGCAAGATGAAAAAGGAAATGTAATCTATAAGATTATTAAGATAAAAGAATTTATTCCGTCGCATACAATTAATGTAGTTGAAGATTTTGCTATGGTGAAGATGGTTGTGCAGAATACGAAGCGGATGGAAAAATTTAAAGAGTGGATTAATAAAAAGCAGGCAGAAACGTTTATACAGCTGGCTCCCGAATATCAAAATTGTAAGTTTCAGTATAGTAATTGGGGGCAGTAATTTATAGTAATAGAATTTTAAAATCATATTTAAAACAAGTTAGAGCAAAAATAGTGGCATGTTTTGCTCTTTTGTTTACTGTTGAAACTGAATGTCGAGATCAACCATATACATACTAAGTACGTTACTTTTATTGCTAGTTCTATCGTTGAGGCTAGGCTCGCAACCAAATCCAGAACAAGCTAAAAGTAGGTCTTCCGTTATTGTAAGGCAGGTAGATACTGTGCGAAACCTTGATTATGGCAACGGAGAATCGGGTAATAAAATGCTGGGAAATGTAGTTATCGAGCAGGTTGAGAACGGCGTGATAATTACTTGTGATAGCGTATATCTATACACTGCCGACAGCCTTGATTTATTCAGTCATATTGAAGTATTTCAGGGCGCATCTACAATTCGGTGCGATAAGATGACCTATGATGGCGGGTGGGTAGGGGTTAGAGGTAATATTGTGCGAATGAATAGGGACAATATGACGTTGCTGACACAGTATTTCGACTATAATGTTGAACAGGAGTTGGGCATCTACTTTAATGGTGGAGCTGTTGACAGAAATGGCGAATTATTGGAGAGCGACAGAGGGTACTACTATGCACAACCCGATCTCTTTATGTTTGCGGGTAATGTCGCCATGATGAACCAAGAATATACCATTACCTGCGATACTATGGAGTACAGCATGAACGTCGAAGACATTCTCTTTCTTGGTCCAACGCAAATATGGCAAAACGATAGCTATTTATCGGCTAACTACGGTTGGCAGAAGAAAACCAATAACGAAGTTTTCTTTACCGATAATGTATATCTCTGCACGCCCGATAACGAGCTCTGGACGGATAGTCTTTACTACTATCAAGCAGAAGAGCGGGGGTTGCTGCATGGAAATATACAGGTGTTAGATACCGTTCGATCCTCCATAGTTTTTGGCGATGAGGGTCGGTTCTTTAATAACCCCGAATTTGTCGAGGTGTATAAAAATCCTGCTATAGCGTACTACTCAAAGAGAGAAGAAAATAACGGTCAGCAGAATATAGAGTTAGGAGTAGAAGAGGAGGGGTTGCAATTTGCAGATAGCATAGATGTTGTAGAGCCTCCAGTAATGATGATTGCAGAAAATAAACCAATTATTGATACGTTATTCTTAACGGCAGATACCATACGGTCTGTAACATATCCTAACCCTGCATTATATATTCCACAGCCCGATTCTATTGTAAGCGAGCAGCCTGTAGATAGCGTGTTTCGTCAGATGTATGCATTTCGTAATGTTCGTGCTTATCGTCACGACTTGCAAGCTGTTTGCGATTCTATGGTATTTAATACCAGAGATTCTGTGGCTAAAATGTATGTAAACCCTGTAATATGGAGCGATACAACACAGATATCATCTGATAGTATATACTTTACTATGCACAACGGTGTTCTCGATGCTGCCGATTTCTACAACTCCCCATTCATTGCGATACAAGAAGATAGCGCTAGGTACACGCAGGTAAAAGGGCGAAATATGAAAGCCTTTTTTGCAAACAATGCGGTAGATAAGCTCGATGTATATGGCAATGCTCAGAACATCTATTACCAAAGAGATAAGGGTATTATATCGAATGTTAGCGTATCGGAAAGTGCTAATATGACGATATACTTCAGAGAAAGTAGAATACATCGGGTAAAATACGAGTACGAAATTGCTTCTAAGCTGTATCCGCTAGATATGCTGCCCGAAGAGGATAAAGAGTTGAGAGGGCTGAATTGGCAAGGTGCTCGCCGACCAAAAAGTCGAGAAGATTTGTTTACACGGATAGTACATCCATCCGAAAGATTACAGGTAGAAAGTTACGAACCTCCAATTTTTCCTATTACCTCTCGTTTGTTAGAGGTGGGAAAAGATAGTTGGATACATCAAAAGAGCGAAACCGTTATGCCTTCATTAAGGCAATTGTCTCCACCGAATCAGCAGATGAAAAAATAGATGCGCCGCTTACCAGCACATCGGCACCTGCTTCGTATAGCTTTGCAGCATTCTGCGTTCCAATACCTCCATCAACTTCAATAAGGGCGTTAGGTTGTTTTTTGCTGAACAACTCTTTTGCCTGTCTTACCTTATTGTAAGAATGTTCTATAAATTTTTGTCCGCCAAAGCCCGGGTTAACAGACATTACAAGCAGCAAATCTATTTCTTCTGCTATGTCTTCCAGTAATACAACGGGGGTATGCGGATTAAGAGCAACGCCTGCTTTTACCCCCAATGAGCGTATTTTGCTTAACGTACGATGTAAATGCGTACACGCTTCGTAATGAACCGTTATAATATCGGCACCTACGTTTTTCGCTTCCTCTAGATATCTGTCGGGGTCAACGATCATCAGATGAACATCGAGGGGGTTCTTTGCGGCTTGCTTAATGTAGCGGATAACAGGAAATCCGTAAGAAATATTTGGTACAAAAACGCCGTCCATCACGTCAATATGGAACCAATCGGTATGTGAGTTAAGCATTTCTATATCCTTTCCCAGCTTAAGGAAGTTGGCAGAAAGCAACGATGCGGAAATAAACTTAGGCATTACTACACTTTTAGGTTAAAAAAAACGCTAACTTTACAATGGCAAAGTTAGCGTTTTTTAGTTAGCAGCCTAATCGTCAGTATCGGTACAGAACTTTCTTATTATAGCATAGGCATCGCTAATGCCGAGTTCGCCTGCCTTGCTGATGTCTAAGCAGCCTTTTTCAGTGTCTTTCAAATATATTTGTATCAGCCCCCTGTTAAAGTAAGCCTCTGCAAAGTAGGGGTACAGCTCTGTCGCCTTACTGTAATCATCAATGGCATCGGGCATATTACCCGACATACATTGCAGGTTGGCGCGATTATAATAAGCGTATGTAAGGTCGGGCGACAGTTTTATAGCTTTATTCAGATCGGCAATAGCTTCTTCGTAGTTATATATCCTAACATCCATTTTTGTTCGTGTTTTATTGCCCGAACCCGTATTATCGATTACAATAGTCTGAACGCTGTTGTCTATCGATGATATAAAATCAACCATTTCGCTGTTTATAGTACTTCTGTTGATGTATAAGAACGGATCTTTCGGATCAATCTCTATTGCTTTTGCATAGTAGTTCAGCGAGCTGGTAAACTGTTTTAGCTGCCCCTGGACAACCGCTTTTTCGAAATAACTGCTTACATCATCCGGGTGAATCCGTATTCGTTCGTTAGCAATAGAATCAAGCGTTATTAAATCTTCGGAGCTGAGTATATGTTCTCTATTGGTTATATCTGCTTTGTAGCCGGCATAAGTTCTCTTCAGCTCTTCCAGCTGAGGGTGGAAAAATTGCTTATCCAGCGTTTGCGGATTTAGCGGTGCGCCTGCAATTACGCGGAACAAAGGCTTAAGCGTCATATCCAGCTCACGCTCTTTAGCCAAACTATGCTTAAAGTTTTGCTTAGAGAAGTCGGCATCAAGCGCAAGCAGCTTATTAAACATTCTGCTGGTATCGGCAAATACAGAGAACGTGCTATCATTCATTTTCGAGCGATACTCGTTAATCTTTAACTGAGCAATATCGTAGTCTTCTTTAGCCGGTCTCATTTGCCCGGTTTCGCGTTTAGCATAGGAGCGGTTGAGGTATGCGTTGGCAAAATCGGGATATAGCTCAATTGCTTTATCATAATCTCTTATTGCTTCGTAGTAGTGGCCGAGCTGCATATACACAGATGCCCGGTTGTAGTATCCTAATACATTGTTTGGATTTATGCTGATTACTTTAGTATAATCATCTAACGCATTATTATAATCGCCAACCTGAGAGCGGATAATTGCCCGGTTATAGAAGGTTAGAGAGTTTTCGGGATTTAGCTCGATAACCTTATTCAGGTCTTCGAGAGAGCCATTGATATCATCCGTATTGTAACGTACAAGCGAGCGGTTAAAGTAGCTGAACGAATTTGTAGAATCCATGCTGATAGCCATATTCAGATCGGCTGTAGCCAAATCGTTTTTGTCTTGTACGGCATATATTCGTGCTCGTCGAATATAACTTTCAGGGTCAAAAGTGTTGAGCGAAATAGCTTTGTCGTAGTCGGCAAGGGCTTGAGTTGTGTCTTTGAGGAATAGGTATGCCGTACCTCTGTTTATGTATGCTTCTGTGGCTTTAGGCTCGTGCCGTAGAAAACGGTTAAAATCATCAATAGCTTTTTCAAACTGCTGCGACATGAAGTAGGTTGCACCCCTTGTGAAATATAGAACGGGAGCATCCGGTCTGAGGTCAAGCGCTTGTTCCAGATCGGCAAGCGCGTCGTCGTATCTGTTTAGGCTGTTGCGCGCAATAGCCCGGTAGTGGTATGCTTGAGTATAAACAGGGTTTAGCCGCAAGGCATTCGAAAAATCTTGCTGCGCACCCATAACATCTCCAAGATTATATTTTGCTATTCCTCTAAAAAAATACGCCTCATATAACGATGTATCTGCTTTAAGAAGAGTATTAAAGTTATCAATAGCTTGCGCAAATTTGTTGTTTATTAAGAACTGGCGCCCCCTCATAAAGAACAGCTCTTTATCGTATTGGGCCTTTGCAGGCATACTCGAAAAGAGGAGCAGCGCTATTATGGCAAGAATAATATGCTTTGTTTTCAAATCGAACGCTAGTTTAAACTTTTGGCTAAAATACGTCTTTTCAGAGTTATTTGCCTCATGTTGATGTTAAAAAGTGTTTGCTAAGGTAATCTCTCTTTCGCAATTGTCTAGTGTTTAATAAAAAAGATTCCGAAAACAAAACGAAAGCAAAAGGAAAATTCGTAATTTAGATACTTATTTGTGAGTTTAGACTACTTTTGTAAAGTTAGGTTTAATTAAGTTTATTGATGGAAACATTGTTTAGTCACCGTTCTATACGGAAGTTTAAAGCAAAGGCTGTAGAAGAAGATATAGTTAATTTTATTTTGGAAGCGGGTATGCGTGCGTCCAATACTGGTAATATGCAGGCATATAGCATTGTTTGTACAGCCGATGAGGCATTGTTACGAGAACTGGCACCATGTCACTTTAACCAACCTGCATCAAAAGCGCCCGTACAGCTTACGTTTTGTGCCGACTTCAACCGTTTTTCTAAATGGTGTAGGCAGCGAAATGCCGAGCCGGGTTACGATAATTTTCTTTCGTTTTTGGTTGGTATGACAGACGCATTACTTGCTGCGCAGAACTGTTGTATTGCTGCCGAAGAAAAAGGTCTGGGTATTTGCTACTTGGGTACAACGCTCTATAAAGCCGAAGCGATCATTGATATTCTTAACTTGCCATTAGGTGTTGTTCCTGTTATAACTGTTGTTATGGGCTATCCCGACGAAGAGCCTGAGCTGGTTGACAGGCTCCCGTTATACGGCGTAGTACATCGCGAACGTTATCACGATTATAGCGAAGAGGAGATAGATAAAATATACGCGGAGAAAGAAGCGTTACCCTCTACTGCAAACTTTATCAGAGAAAATCGTAAAGATACTTTAGCGCAAATATTTACCGATAACCGTTACCCCAAAGCAGTGAATGAGGATATATCGAAGACATTGTTAGCTGTATTGGCAAAGCAGGGATTTATGAATAACGGAAAATAATGTATTTACTGTAGTATGAGAAGTTTTGCAAGCGATAATAATTCGGGAGTTCATGCGGATATCCTGCGGGCTATAGAATCCGCTAACCAAGGGCATGCCATAGCATACGGCGATGATGAAATTACACAGCGAACAATAAAAAAGTTTAAAGAAGTACTCAGCTCGCAGGTTGAGGTGTTCTTTACGTTTACAGGTACGGCAGCAAACGTATTGGGACTATCTGCCGCTATACGTCCGTATAATGCTGTAATATGCTCGGAGTTGGCACACATTAACGTTGACGAATGTGGAGCCCCCGAAAAATTCTTAAACGCTAAGCTGATTACAGTACCTACAATCGATGGAAAGATTACAGTTGAAGGAGTAAAAAAGCATATGCATGGCTTTGGCGATCAACACCATGTTCAGCCCAGCGTTATATCCGTATCTCAAGTAACCGAGATGGGAACGGTATATACGTTAGAAGAGTTGAAAGTATTGGCGGATTATGCCCACAGCAACAACCTCCTATTCCATGTAGATGGAGCCCGTTTAGCGAATGCTGCTGTATCGTTAGGTAAAACGTTTAAAGAAATGGTTAGCGGTACAGGTGTTGATATACTATCTTTCGGGGGAACAAAGAACGGGTTGATGTTTGGCGAAGCCATCGTATTTTTTAAACCGGAACTAAGCAACGGTTTTAAGTTTATACGTAAACAAGGCATGCAGTTGGCATCTAAAATGCGCTACGTAGCCGCGCAGTTCGAAGCATATCTTTCTAACGATCTTTGTTATCGTACGGCGGCTCACGCAAATCGTATGGCACAGTTGTTAGCCGAAGAGGTGGCGAAAATTCCGGAAGTAGCAATAACACAAAAGGTACAGGCAAATGGCATTTTTGCCATTATTCCTCAACGGGCTATAGCTAAGCTGCAAAAAGAATACTTTTTCCATGTGTGGGACGAGGACAGGTCTGAAGTTCGCTGGATGACCTCGTTTGATACAACAGAAAATGATATTAAAGACTTTGTAGAAGCACTAAAAAAGGTGCTGGCGAAATAACCTACCTAAAAACCAAAATTTATGAGTGTAAAACCCGGACGTATTGCTGCTATAGATGCCTTTAGAGGCTTTACTGTTGCAGGAATGATTATGGTAAATAATCCAGGTGGCTGGGGGGCTATATATGCGCCTTTGCGTCATGCCGAATGGCACGGATGTACACCTACCGATCTTGTTTTTCCATTCTTCCTGTTTATAGTAGGGATGGCGTCATTCTTCTCTTTCAAAAAGTTTGATTTTGAGCTTACATCGCAAAGTTTTTTCAAAATACTTAAGCGTACGGTACTGATATTTGTAATAGGCTTAGCGTTGGCAGCATACCCTTTTGTGCCAAAATCAATGGCATCGGGGGGTGTAGATTATAGCGGATTACGAATATTCGGAGTACTGCAACGTATAGCCTTAGCGTACTTCTTAGGCGTTAGCATCTGCCTATTGCTAAAGAAAACCAAAACGTTGGTAATGGCAGGTTCTTTTCTGATGCTTTTATTCTGGGGGATACTATGCTTCATCTCTCCCAACGATCCTTACCATCAGCAAAACAACGCTTGCCGCAATGTGGATGTTGTTATTCCCGGCGAAGATCATGTCTATAGAGGTAACTGGGCTAATGTACCTTTAGAACAGCTTATAATCACCCCTGTTTCCAACGATCAGGTGAGAGTGGTTGCTATTTCAGATTTGGCATTAGATGTAAGCTATGTAAGGCTATCAGATACCGAGAGCTACAGCCTTATCAGAGAAAAAGGGGCGGAAGGATTACAATATAAAGTAGTGCCAAAAGATGAAACTATAACGGCAGAAGATGCTGCATATAAAGTACTGCCTGAGATAAAACGGGCAAGACTTATAGGTCTTGATCCCGAAGGCTTGCTGGGCGTTCTTTCAGCAGCAGCAACAGTAATATTCGGCTTTTTGGTAGGTCGCTTGATTAGCGAGAAATCAAAAATTAGCAAATCCGATGTTGTGCTGAATCTCTTTCTGTTCGGCTTACCGATAGCTTTTCTCGGAATGCTCTGGGGGCAGTGGTTCCCTATTAATAAACCCCTATGGACAGGGTCGTATGTTCTTTATACCGGAGGGTTAGCAATGGTTATCCTCGCTTTCTTTATCTGGTTAATGGATGTTAAGGAGAGAGGCAAGTGGTTTAAACCTTTTGTGGAGTTCGGTTCTAATCCCTTATTCCTATTTGTATTGGCAGGAGTAATAGCAAAAACGCTTAGTCGTATAAAAATTGACGGTTTGGGTACCTACCAATGGTTATATCAGAACGTATATTCACATCTTGGAAGCCACTTCGGGTCGCTAATACAGGCAATTACGTTTATTGTAGTAATGTGGCTTATTGCGCATTATTTATATAAAAATAAAATATACATTAAAGTTTAGTAGTTGATTTATGAAAGAAAAGATACAGCGGCTTATTGACGATGCTAGCCACGATGAGGCGTTAAATATTCTAAATAAACAAATAGAAGATAATCCGCAAGATGACGAGGCATACTATTTGCGGGGAGGCTTGTATAAGCAGCTTGGAAAGTGGGGTGAGTCGTTGAGCGATCTGAATAAGGCAATAGCTATAAACCCCGAAAGTCCGGCAGTTACATTACGTACAATGCTGCAAGAGATTATCGATTTTAGATATACCGATTTGCTTAACCCTTGATAAATACAAGTAGATAAGCTGAATGGAAGATAAAAAAGCACAAAGTTCGCAAGAAAAGCAGTTGCAGTTTGATAAGCATTATCTGCAAATGGCGGCAATATGGGCAAAGAACTCATATTGTGTACGCCGTAAGGTAGGTGCGCTTATTGTAAAAGACAGGATGATAATTTCTGATGGATACAATGGCACCCCATCGGGCTTTGAGAACGTTTGCGAAGACGAAAGCGGAAAGACAAAAGCATACGTGCTACATGCCGAGGCTAATGCAATAACAAAGGTTGCGCAGTCGAATAATAGCAGTAAAGGTGCAACATTGTATGTTACCTCGTCGCCTTGCATGGAGTGTGCCAAGCTTATTATTCAGGCAGGGATAAAACGCGTAGTATATTGCGATGAATATCATAGTACAGACGGCTTATATCTTCTTAAAAAAGTTGGTATAGAATTGCTGCGGCTAAACGAAGAGGACTTAAAAGGATAGGAGTTAACATGGAGAAAAGATCGAAGAAAGAGTTGATGAGAACATTGCTAACAATAGCAATATTGCTATTAGGCTTATTTCTGGGTTTCCGTATAGGACGTATGAATACACCACATGTTCTTATCCCTCCCAAGTCTAATAAGTTGGATGTTATACTTGATTTTGCGCAGAAAAACTACGTGGACTCTATCTCTATGCCCGATTTAATTGAAAAAGCGATACCCGAAGTGCTTAAGCATCTTGATCCTCACAGCGTATATATTTCAGCATCAGATATGAAGGGTGCTAACGAGCAACTTGAAGGTAACTTTGAGGGCATTGGTGTAACGTTTAATATGCCCGAAGATACAATTGTTGTAATGGGTGTAATTAGCGGGGGACCATCCGAAAGGGTAGGGGTACAAATGGGAGATAGAATCGTAAAAATAGACGATTCTATAGTTGCCGGAAAAAAGATTCCACAAGACAGCATCGTAAAAAGGCTTAGAGGAAAGTCTGGCACAGAAGTTTCTATAGAGGTTAAGCGCATAGGTATTGATCAATTGATACCATTTAATATTATCAGGGGAAAAATTCCTATTAAAAGTGTAGATGTTGCGTATATGGTGAATGATGAAATTGGCTATATAAAAATGTCGAAGTTTGCACGTACTACTCACCAAGAATTTGTTGATGCGTCTAAAAAGTTGCATAAGCAAGGGATGAAAAAGTTTATTGTTGATTTGCGAGATAACTCCGGCGGCTATTTAGATCAAGCTTTCGAAATCGCGAATGAGTTTCTCCCTAAAGGGCAAATGATCGTTTATACAGAAGGACGTGTGCGAGCGCGTAACGATTATCGTTCTACCGGTAGCGGTCGGAATATAAACGATGATGTTGTTGTTATTATTAACGAAACGTCTGCCTCTGCTAGCGAGATTTTAGCTGGTGCAATTCAGGATAACGACCGGGGTACAATCGTTGGACGACGCTCGTTCGGTAAAGGTTTGGTACAAGAGCCACACATGTTTAAAGATGGTTCGGGATTTCGTCTTACCATAGCACGCTACTATACGCCAACGGGTAGAAGTATTCAACGTCCATATACCGAGGGGTTAGACGATTATTATATGGATATTGTAAGACGTTATCAGCATGGAGAGTTTGAGGTGGCAGATAGCATACATCATAACGATAGCTTACGCTATGAGACTCCGGGTGGAAAGATTGTATATGGTGGCGGCGGTATAATGCCCGATGTTTTCGTTCCTATCGATACTACAAGAATAGCACCATATCTTAGCCAGCTTATCGGCAAGAATTTGATATATAAATTCGCGCTGAACTATTCGGATAGGCATCGTATGGAGCTAAATGGTATAAACGATCTTAAAGAGTTTAAGGCTTACTTTGCTAAGCGAAATCTATTTGGCGAGTTTTTGAGCTATGCATCTCGTTATGGTATTTCTCCAAAAGGGGATGACCTGGAAGAATCTAAAAAGATAATTATGGCGCAGTTACAAGCATATATCGGACGGAATACGCCTCTTGATGATGAAGGATTCTATCCGTTTTTTGCAGAGATTGATAATACCGTACAAGCGGCAATTGCAGCCGCCGAAGAGCTATAAAAGATATTATATAGTATCTAAAATAAAAGAGGCTGAACTTTTTAGACAGCCTCTTTTGTACATAAGCTTATAAAAATCTCATCAGTTTTAAGAGTCCGTTAGGTAACGGCTTTTCAGGATCGCGCTTCTTTACATTAAGATACCATCCTATTTTTTTCAGAATCGGAATTTTTAGCGTTTCAACCAGTTCAATAAGTGTTCCGTCAGGATCTTCAATATAAGCAAAGTGTCCTGCTGCTTCGCCCATGTCAAAATCACCGCTACCGGAATCTACTGTAAAAGGATGTCCTTTTTCCGCAAATTCGGTTCTTAAGACACCTATATTCTTAACATCAAAGCAAAGGTGAATATAGCCGAAATCTCCCCATTGGCGGTCTTTAAACATTTTTCTTGGAGTAAAGTCTTTTGCTTCAAAAAGTTCAATTTGAGTTGCTCCAAGTAAGCGAGAAAACGGTCCGACCCTGTCTTTAGAATGGGTAAGTAAAACTCTGCGAAAAGCTTTTTTGCCTCCGTCTAAAGCGGCAATATCTTCGAATGTTCCGGTTTCATCATATATAACCTTATCGTATTCCAGTATGTCGTTATAAAATTTAATAGAAGCATCTATGTTAGAAACACCTATGGAAACGCCGGCAGCACCTCCAGTATGTCGCTTACCCTTGCTGAAGAACGGCAGCCCTTCCATTATCTCAAATACGTTGCTGTAAGCATCTTTTACATAAAAGTGCAGCTTACCGTCTGGCGCCTGCTGCGGTTCGTTAAGTATAGTCAAGCCTAAAGTTTTCAGCTCTTGGTAGGTGGCTTTTACATCATCGCTTTTAATCTTGCAAACAAAAATGCCCAAATCTCCAAGTTCGATATTAAAGTCGGCTGCAAGTGGAGCGCGGGTTGTGTACTGCCATATTTCGAAACCTCCGCCGCCTTTAAGGTTTAGCGCAAGAATTGCATGCCTGTTCTGGGGTTGGTTATTGGTATATGGAAGCATCAGTTCGGCAGCGCCGTTATCGTCAAATAGGGCTATATCCATGCCGAATGCCTTTTTATAGAAATCAAAAGCTTCGTAAACGTTTGGAATGCCTATTCCTACCTGCTGAATTCCGCTTATTATTTTCTTCATCAACACTTAGATTTAAGTTTGTGTGCAAAATAGATAAAGGATATCTTCTGTTAAAGAAGAAGGCAAAGATATAATAATCTTTTAATTTACACAGGATCAGGGTTTGTCTAGGTGGCTTTTACCCGTTTTGCCATGAAGAAGTGCAGACGGGGGAATCTACGCTTTAGGGTAACCATAAGCAGCTCCTTTCCACCAACTCTTATTTCCCGTTTGTTTTTGCGGATACCGCGTAATATTTGACGAGCGGCTTTTTCTGAGTTAATGCCGTTCTTTTGTCCATCGTCCAGTTTGCCATATGCAGAGCCGTCGCTGGTAATGGCATTCATAGAGATCGCCGTATTTATACGCCCTCCAATAATAATGCCTACTTTAATGTTCTGTTTGTAGTATTCTAACCTCAACGATTCAAAAAAACCGTGTAGTGCGTGTTTAGCTGCAGAGTAGGCAGAGCGCAGCGGAAATCCGAAAACGCCCACAATACTGCTGGTACAAAGTATATGTCCGCCCCCTTGCCGTATCATTTGGGGTAGGATGGCTTTGGTAAGTATAATTGTACCGAAGTAATCTATTTCCATTACCTTACGGTCGTTGGTAATAGGTGTATCCAGTACTAACGACCGCTGGCTTATTCCGGCGTTATTTATCAGAATATCAACTCTTCCGAATTGTTCTAGGGTTTGCTTGACAATGGATTCAATAGTGTCTGCCTGCCCTAAATCTAGTGGAACAGTATTGAATTGTTCAGGCTTAGGTGCTTTAGCCTTGCTTATTTCCAGTTTTTCAGCGGAAGAGGATGAGGCGATTACGGTAGCGCCTTGTTCGATAAATGCAAATGCAGTCGCCTCGCCTATACCAGACGAGGCACCTGTTATCCACACTATTTTATCCTTAAACCGCATTACTTTACTGAGCAATTGCTATGATTGTATCCATATAAGTTCACAGCTATCAAAGGCTTTATTCTTTAAATCGTTTTTATCTATCAGCACGCTGAAAACTCCCTCGGTATTAAAGCCGGCTTCTCCCACTTGCAGCAATACAACTTTATTGGAAGACATGATTTCTTCTATTTCATCCTGATAGTACTGGCAGTTGGTATATATACCAAATATTTTCGATTTTTCGCTTCCTTCAAAGTAGACCCACATTAAGCCGTCTTCGTTGGTATATTCTTCATCTTCTTCGTCTTCAGGTTCTACAAACCGTTCTGCGAATGTTTCTGTTTCTGCAAAGATTTTATCTATCAGCACGCCATCCCAAAAGTTATCATTGTGTTCTATGGTATGTCTTACCAGCTCTTCATTAGAGATATCGGCATAAATTATCTTTCCGGTATCGTTCTTGATATCAGAGAAAATAATCGGCTGCCCGCTTTTGGGTAGCAAACCAGATTTATCAAATGGTGAAAATTCTGCTAAATCAAGCTGTGCCGTAAACCTAAGCCCTTCTGGCGGTTCAACCCCTTTGGGCAAATCAAAAACAGTACCGCCATATCTGGATTTTCCGAGAGGTATTTCAATTTCGGTATATTTAATATACTCATTGCCCATAAAAGACATTTTTTCCATAGAGGCCGGATAATATCTTTTAGCATCGGCAGTAAACCTAATAATCTCGAATATTTTGTTCTTCATGCTTTAGGTGTATAATCCGCCATTTATAGAGATTACATCGCCTGTGATGTAAGATGCCTGATCTGAAGCTAAGAACCCGACTGCTGCTGCAACCTCTTCGGGCGTACCGAAACGACCTACAGGGATGGTTTTCTTTAGCTCAGCCTCATTCAAGTCCTGAGTCATATCGGTAGCAATAAAGCCGGGGGCTACAGCGTTTACGGTAATTTTTCTGGTTGCAACTTCTTGCGCCAACGCTTTAGTAGCTCCAATTACAGCAGCTTTTGCAGCAGAGTAGTTTGTTTGTCCGGGTAACCCTTTTAATCCGGATAGCGAAACAATATTTACGATTCTCCCAAAACGCTTGCTGAGCATATCTTTCAGCAGTTTACGGGTAACGTAGAAGAATCCGTTTAAGCTAATATCAAGAACGCTACTCCATTGGCTGTCCTCCATAAAAACCATTACGTTATCCTGACGGATACCGGCATTATTAACTAACACTGCAATATAATCTTCGGGATGGCTGTTCTTCCAACTTTCTAAAGCGTTCTCAACTTCTGTTGATGACGCTACATCAAATTGGAGCAGCTCGGCTTGTACGCCTTTTTCCTCTACTAATTTTTTGGTTTCTACGGCCGCGTCTTTGTTGGAGGCATAGTTTATAATAATAGGGTAGCCTATAGCTGCCAGCCGCAAACATATTGCGCGACCGATACCTCTACTACCTCCGGTTACAAGTGCATACTTCATTATTTTGCTGTACGTTTTGGATTGTTTATCTGAAATTATTTCTTTGGGGCTTGGAAAATACTCTGATCGATAAGTTTGTTAAGCTGTTTACCTACCAATTCATATACGGTATATGTACCGTCCGATTCTTCTAAATTAAGAAGAGTAATGGTTAAATCCGACTTATCGTATTGTGCGGTAGCTTTGCTGATATTACTTTTGTTCGCTTTACCTATTTCTGCTGTAACGATATAAAGATTTTGAGTTTCTTTAATAGAAATCTTATCTGCTCCTGCCTGCTGTATGTTACCCTGAATGAACGAAGCCAGAATGTTTTTCATTCCACGCATTTTTGCATTCGACTTTGTAGAAGCCTCTCTGCGCTTACCTGATGCAACCATCGTCATTTTATCGTTGCTAATTAGCAGCAGATCGCCTTTGGGATTTTCGTAAACCATAGCAAGTTGCTCCGGTCTGTTATAATGAAACTTTCCGTTCGAAAGAATATTCTCGCCCAAAATAGGCATGTGCTTTAGCTGCTTAAAGTTGCTTACAATTGAGGTATGCTTATCGTTTGCTTGCTTTATCTTATCAAGGATAGCAGCATCTGCGCTGCTTATGGTTTGTGCATTTACGGCAATGCTTGTTAGTATTACGAGAATTAAAAAGCTTAATCTTTTCATGTTTTTTATTTTGAATAATTAGTAATCTGTTTTATTCTGGCAAATCTCTTACCAAACTCTCCATACCAACGATTTCGGCACAGGTAAAGAAAGATGTCATTGTTACACCGAATATTCCGTGCAAATTAAGGTTTTGTCCGGTCAATAGCAAATTTGAGATAGGAGTTTTAGGTGTAAGTATGGTTTGTAGTACGTTGTTACAATCTTTTTGAATACCGTACGCCGATCCCTGCATTGTACCCGTATAATCGCGATAGGTTAGGGGGGTACTGGTATAAATTTTGTTAATGCTATTTTTCAGCTCCGGGATTCTTTCGGCTGCCAGCGCAATACATTCTTCCGCTTTTTTTTGCTTAAATGCAAGGTACTCTTCGCCACGTCTGCCAACGGTTGTATCGTTCCATTTTTCGATCTCCTGCCAGTGCATAGGCGTAAGAATGTCGATATTGGCAGTATATTTCTCGCCCTGCTTTGGTAGCTGATAGCTGATAAGTGCAGCAGATACTTTTTCGGTTGGATGATAGCTGCAATCCCACAGGTTTTCTTCTTTGTGAATGAATATATTTCTATTAAGGTACGGAACGATGTTTTCTTCCAGCTGCAGTTGAACGGTAAACATACCGTAGGTATTTGGTATAGCGGCAATACGCTTACGGTATATATTACGAATACGCTCGCTTTCCGGGATTAATGAAAGCGCAAGTGTAGGGTGTAGGTTGGATATTACATATTTTGTGGCGATTTGTTCTGTGTCGTTATACTCAACTGTCGTAATTTCGCCGTTTTTTTCAATCAGTCGGGTTACTTTCGCTTTTGTAAGAACGGTTCCACCCATTGTACGAATGCTGTCTGCCAGCTTATTGGCAATTAGCGAACCTCCTCCGTTTAACCTCCAAGCACTCTGAATGAATGTGCTGTTGATTTGCGCAAAAGTATATAGCGGCAACTTTTCGGCACAGAGCTCCATGGTAAGCGATGCGCCGGATAGCACACTCTGTAATGTAGAGTCGCCGATTGTATTTTGTAAAAAGGAATATGCCGATTGCTCGAATAACGAAAAGTTAACTCCTTCCGCCTTAAAGTTGTTGGCAACATTTTCTCCTATATGCTTTAGAAAGTCGGCGTAATTCTTTAGGTGTCTTTGCTGATGGGGAAAATCGTTAGATAGTGTATCAACAAAGCGGTCGAATCCTGATGGAATAAAGTACGATTTATCTTTTAGCACCACCTCGGCAAATCCGCTCTCGTCCATTTTGTGCCAAGGTAAATCCAGCAAATCAAAGTAGCTGAATAGCGTGTGTAAGAACTGTCCTTCTTCTAGTCCTCCAACGTAGTGAAAACCGGTATCGAAAAAAGTCCCATTACGCTTAAACGTTTGCAGGCAACCGCCCAGCTGATGTTCTTTTTCCAGAATGCAGACGTTATACCCTTTTTTGGCTAAGATATAACCGCATTGCAAACCTCCTAAACCGCTTCCTATAATAGCTACATCGTATTGTTTCATGGTACTGCAAGAGAAAAAAATCCTTGATTTGTCAGGATAGTATTAGGTAAATAGAGGTAGCACCTAATAAAATACCTACAATTTGTTTTACGCCCATTTGCTCGTTGAAAAGCCAGACACCACAAACGAAAACAGCCAACATAGTTGCTATAGACATAGCAGGTACGACTTTGCTTAGTGGGAAAAGCCTCATTAAGTAAGTCTGAGCTAGGAACGCACAGCAATATGCAAGTATGCTTGAGCCTATAAACAGCATAAACTTTTTACTCCAGAACTCATGAAATGAAGTGAATTTCACCAATACCTGTGCTGCGGCGGTAAGCAATACACCTATGGCAATAATAGCATATTTCATTTATAGTATGGTTGTGTATTATTTTGTGTAAACAGTATAGATGCCATCACTTTCTGTTTGACTTAAGCCTGTATTCTGGAGAAACTTGCGGTAAATATCTTCAAGACTTTTTCTTACAATAACAATTTTAGCTTGCATAATAATATGCTGTATCGTAGCCTCATCAACTGTCTTGGCAGACGAGAAAAAGTCTTTATTTAGAATAATAACATCATATCTGCTGTTTAATACAGACTCATCTGTTGTAAATAAAGTCAAGCTTGTTTTTTGGTAGCAGCTGTTAGCAAGGGTAATGTTGGTTTGCTTGGTATCGAAACCTACAATGTTAAGGTGCTTGTTTGCTATTGCTGCACGATACGAGCAGAAGCCGAAGCGGCAGCCAAAGTCCAATAACGACTCTTCTCTTACAACCTTTCTGCTGATCAGCCTGTAGCATTTGGTTCTTAAAAGCTCCTCGCTCAGCAGGCTGGTAACGCTGCTGCCTTTATAGGCATAGTTACTGCGTAGCAGCTGCATCGGTTTACGTCTTTTCTTAAATGCAAGGAGCCACGAAATAGTTATCAGTGCTTTCCCTTTGTCTGTACGGCTGGTTATCAATAAGCGGAATAGGAATGGCTGTAGCGAATATGCAATCAGTATTGTACCTCCCATACCTATTAACGTTGAGATACCTATAGATGCAATAGCCGGATGAACGGCAAAGAGTAGCGATATTATAACAATTAGAAGGATAACGGCAGAAAAGAATATGGCTGTTTTATGGTAAACAATTAAAGCCCCTCTGCCTCGATAGTTGGAGAGCAGACCATCCATAATAAATATGCTGTAATCAACACCTATACCAAAGATGAAGGTTGAAATAACGATATTTATGAGGTTAAATTGTAATCCGAAAGTTGCCATACAGCCCAATACAATGTACCAGCTAAGTCCCATGGGGAGGAATGCCAGCAATGCTAATGTTATGCTCTTGTAGGATGCTAAAAGCACTAGTAAAACGAATAGCGAAGAAACGGTGAGCGTAATGCTAAAATCATCGTGTATTACCTTTACCATTTCGTTGGTGTAGTACATCGGGTCGATGACGATAAAGCTAGGATTTTCAGCCGTAATTTCATCGCCAACCTCTATCAGGTCTAAACGTTCCATTTGCACCGGAGTAAATACCAAGTATCGGTTGTCTGTATATTCGATAATGTTGTCTAAGATTTCCGGGGGAAGAAGCTCTGCATCGTACAGCGATACCGGTTCGTATTCGGCATCCAGCATATTAAAGAACGGGGCAAACGTATTAGGAGCAAACTTATACTCGTTGCCCGCTTCAACAACCTTTTTACGTATATCCTGCTTCTTACTATCTGTCCAAAACTCGTACCATCTGTCAATACGTTCTTCCCGCTGTTCTGTGGGAATGAAGAGTGTTGCGGGGTTAGAGTATCCGTATATTTTACCGCCTTCAACCAGTTGGTCTAGCTTCTTGGTCAGCTGGCGGTTGTAAATTAGTGCAGAATCTAAATCGCTTGAAGCGGCAGCAAAGTAAATGGTAAACTTATTGTTGGATGTTTTCGACTCGAGTAATTCTCTGGAATGAACCACCTTTTCTTCGTGGTATCCTATGTTTTGAAGGTTAGAATCGAACTTTACTTTACCGGATGTTACATAGCAAACGGTGCTAACAACAAGTATTAGAACGATAAGCCACTTCTGCTTTTCGAGTGGAAAGGAGTTTATTTTCTCTAGAATAGCAAATGCCTTTTCCGATTTTTTGTTCCTTTTCGGATTGAAAAAATGAGGTAAGAAAATTAAGCAGAAGAACGTTGTACCAACCAACCCAAGCGTTGCAAACAGTCCGAAATCTTGTAGCAGCTCAGATTTAGTCAGCAATAAACCCATAAATGCGCCTATAGTAGTTAGGCATCCTAAAATAACAGGAACGGTTTGGTCTTTTAAAACTACAATAGGATCGTTGACGTATTTAAAGTGGGTAATAACGTGCATGCAGTAGCTGAATGCAACACCCATAACAATAGCCCCGATACCCAGAGCCATAAGCGACATGCTGCCCTTGATCAGGTACATGACAGTTAAGGAGAAGATAACGCCGTAAATAACCGGGAGAATGAGATATATAAGGGCAGATTTATTCTTAAAGCAAATAATGAGAATAAAACAGATTAGCAAAAGCGATATTGAAACGGTAACAATAATATCTTTCTTAATTTGGCGTGAGTTGAAAACGCTTTGAATAGGTGCGCCATGGAACAGTATTTCTACTTCGGGGTGCGATTTCTGAAATACTGCTATTTCATCTTCTAGCATATCGGTAAGGCGGATACCTTGCTTTGAATCGAGCGACGAAAAGTTCGGCGTTATAAAAGCCATAACGATGCTTGTATCTGCCGTAAAAATGTGGTTGCCGTATATGGTAAAGCTGCCACCGCCAATTCCGCCGCTTATGTTTCCCGCCTCGGAAAGAAATATATTACGAATACCGATAGGATCTTGAGTTATCATGCCAACAAAGGCAGAACCTGCGGCAGAACGTAGTTCCGAGTAGTTTTCTGCCATTTGTTTTTCTACCTGCTCTCTGTTAAGAAGGCTGTCTATCTGCGGGTATTGAGAATCGCGAATAAAGGTGGGAGCGTTTTCGTATAAGAATGAAATACCATCTAAAAACAAATCTTCGTCTAGCTGGTATAGGGTGTTGCTGATAACATTATACGTTGTATCTTTTTCTTCTATTGCCGAAATAAATTCGTCACAAACCTCTATTAAATTATCTACCTCAACGGTATCAGACCTCGGGTTGAAGAGAATAAATACTTTATCTTTTACTTTAAGATTAGAGAAAACCAGCTCGGCAGCACCTCCGTCTTGAGTGGCGGGGAGCAACTTTGTAATGTCTTCTTCAAGCTTGATTTTCGAGCCGAAATGAGCAAATAGTATGGCTGGTAGTATTAGTGCCAGATAAAAGATTGCTTTGTGCCTTTTGAAGAAATGATAAACAGAAATGGTAAATCTTGACATCTTATTATTGTTTTGTTCTATGGCATATTGTAACAGCTATACATTCCATTTGTTTTTCTACTCACGGTAAAAATCGGGAACAGATACTTCAAAAACACCCTCTTTTGTCATAAATAACTGTGTTGTTTCGGCTTCTGCAACAACAGACATATCGCTCTTTCTATAGATAGCATATTTAAATATCAGCTTTGCCGCTTTAGATGATACGTAGTTTGTTTCAACTACAAGGGTTTCTTCGCATAGCGCCGGACTTAGATATCTTACGTGTACATCGACAATAGGGGTAACAAATCCTTGGTCGTATATATCCACATAGCCGATTCCGTATTTTTTCCAAAAGCTTCCCGTCCGTTCTCCAGATACTTTAGGTAGTTACCGTGCCATACGATTTTTACGGAATCGATATCATAAAAATGAATATCGACCTCGGTTCTTTCAGTCAGCGTTTTTTGGGTTTTATCCCCTTTCATAATGATAGTAAGAAAAAGAGAAAGAAAAAGAAACCATAAAAGCCTCTTTTTCTTTATTAGAAAATATGGAGATTTGGCGCATACCGCTAACCTCCATATTATTGCTTAAGCGTTATCTATTTTCTCGGCAATAAAGTCGTATAGGTTCTCAAACGACTTAATACTTGCTACTTCCTGACTTTTAATTTTTACGCCGAATGTGCTCTCAATTAACGCTATCATGTCAACCAAGCTTAAACTGTCAAGCTCTAACGTTTCTTTTACATCTACATCTGGAGTAATATCAGCTATTTCAATTTCGAATTCTTCAGCTAATACTTCGTTTGTTTTTTTAATAAGCTCTTGCTTGTCCATGTTGCTAATTTTTGGTGTTATTAGAATTATTATAAGTTCTTTACGATTAATGTTGAGTTGGTTCCGCCAAACCCGAACGAGTTAGATAAGAACAGGTCGAAATGCTTGTCAATCCTGTGTCCGGGGATATTTAGTTTAGCTGAATCTTCGTCCGGATTCTCGAAGTTAAGATTCGGCGCAATAAAACCGTTCTTCATCATAAGGATGGAGTAGATTATCTCGCTTGCGCCAGCCATCCACATTTCGTGTCCTGTCATTGATTTTGTTGATGTAACCTCAGGCTTATGATCGCCGAATACGTGAGCAATGGCTTTTGCTTCGTTCTTATCGCCAACAGGGGTAGAAGTTGCGTGCGCGTTGATGTACCCAATGCTACGAATATCAATACCCGCTTCTCTTATAGCCATCTCTAGCGAACGGCTCGGTCCATCAACGTTAGGAACAGAAATATGGTCGCCGTTAGAAGAAAATCCATAGCTACAAACTTCTGCAATAATTGGCGCGCCACGCTTTACTGCCGATTCGTAGTTCTCTATAATAACGGTTGCCGCGCCACCTCCGGGTACTAGCCCATCTCTGTCTCTATCGAACGGACGCGATGCTTTAGTCGGGTCGCTTTCTCTTGTAGAGAATGCGCTAATACCATCGAAACTACCTATAGAGAATGGGTTTACCTCTTGCGCCCCACCGCACACAATGCAGTCTTGCAAGCCCCATTGAATTAGCAGGCTACCCAGTCCGATCGCATGAGAACCGCTGGCACATGCTCCCGAAACAGTCATATTAATACCCTTCAGCTTAAATAAGCATGCAAGGTTCATAGTAACGGTAGAGTTCATCGACTGAAATATGGCACCTGATCCTATCAGGGTAGTATCTTTTTTCTCGCGCATAATATCTACGCTTTTTACAACCGGGTCGGCGCTACTATCGTTGCCGTATAAAATTCCTACTTCGTGCGAGTCTAAATAATCTTGATCTATGCCTGCATTCTTCAGAGCCTCAACGGTAGCAACGTATGCATAGCTGCCTTGCTCAGGGAGATATACGCGTTGGTTACGGCTAAGAACGCCTTTAAGGTTTGGGATTTCCAGATGTGCAGTTAATCCTGATCGGAAGCCCATCTCTTTTCTGGCAGGATCGAGTATAATGCCCGATCTTCCGTGATATAAAGAATCTCTTACTTCGTCCAGATTTTTACCTAAGCAGGAATAGATTCCCATTCCTGTAATTACAACTCTTCTTTTCATGGTTAATTGGTTGTCTTATCTTTTTGTATCAACTTTTAGCAATGTGTCTAACCATTCGTACGTTTTTGTACGTAACGAAATCAGCTCTTTTAATTTTCCGCTTTTTTGCAGCTTATGGAACCGTAACTTGCTTAACCAGCTTTTAAAGCATTTTCCATAATGCCACGCTAAAATACCTAAAAAAGGCAAAATAACGAGATATGTTAACGAAATCCAGATAGATTTTGTAATAAACCATACTATAACAGCCATAATTATAAATGATATAATTATGGTAATCAGTGCGTTAATAGCAAAACTGATTCCGCTGTGTTGCCACTTGTCCTGTATTTTGGATATTACAATTCGCGGAACATACTGCGCCAATATATTGGGGATACATCCTGAAACGAAAAGCGGGAATAGGGCTACATATAGCAATCCTTCTGAGATAGTGGAGCCGATGTTATACTTCTTGTCGAAATCGTCGTCTTTTATTTTCAGTTGCTTTACCTCTTTTTCCAGCACGCGGGCGTTGTTGTATATAGCCCGGATCTGTTCTTGGTGGGTTGCCTTCAGCTCATCCAGCTCTGCAAAGAGCCGCTTATCGGCAAGCAGCTTCTCGGGCAGCCTATTCGGATTAAAGCCTTCTGCCCTTGCATACTTTATGCCGTATGTATCTCTCAAGTAATCTATTGCTTCGTAGTTATCCAGATCGGAAATGTTTAGCATCAAGTCTGATACTTGTTGCCAAACAGCAGCGTTTAGCTGCCGTTGTGCTGTACGGGGCTTTGTCTTATACAACTCGTAGTATGGTTTGGCAGAGATAGGAGTGCCGTACTTGATAAGCATTTTCTCCCTCATCTCGAAGTAATCGGAGTAGTGGTTGCAGGATGGCAATATATAGATTTCTTTTTCGAAGTTGCTTTTCTCCGCGGCCTCAAAAACGATACGCATGTAACCGTGGGAAAACTTACCAAGCCAGCGCTTATCCTGATGCCCTGCTTCGGGGTATATTACTACAGTTCCGTCGTGTAGCAGCTCTTCTTCGGAAATGTCGAAAGTACTGGAGTTATTGATAAGCGATTCTTCTCCGTCGTACGCTAGGCGAAAAGCAGGTAACACACCCACCCAATCCATAGCTTTTTGAATGGCAGGCTTAAAAACATCAGCACGTGCAATTATTCGAATCTTTCGGTTCTTTCGTGTGCGGATAGACATTAAAATCCCCAACGGATCTGCCAGCCCGTTTTGATGGTCGGAGACAATCATAAGAGGGCAATTCTCCGGAATATTTTCTCTACCAATCCAGTAAACTTTCCGATAGTATAAGTGATTATGGATTAAACGTAAGTATTGCCTAAATATTCTATATCCTAATCCGGGTCTTGCTTTTTTCGCTTTTAAGTTTTTTGTCACAACAGTTATTCTGGTTTTTCTTTGCAAAATTGTGGCACAACACTAACTTCATCTCTTTAGTCGGTTTCATGTGATTAAAGAGAAATAATTTGTCAATCAGTGTATTACTTTTGATTTAGGTGGTAAAAATATAGTTATCGGTTCAATTTTTCATTAACGAGGGTATGAAAAAATGTTAAACCTTTTTAAGATGAGTGCTTTTTCTCTTTGAAAATAACGAGGATAGGGAGCCTATAAATGTCGCAGTACCAAGGTACATACATCTTTTGTTGAAAAGATGCTTATATCTTTCATAGAATTATTGAAAGTAAAAAATGATTCACCGCTAACTTTGTTTTCGTATTCGGTTCCAAAACGGATTAAAAGGGAATTTGGTGAG
>JAIRNF010000035.1 GCA_031258195.1 Prevotellaceae bacterium | reverse complement strand
GATTTTTAAATTTATTCTTTTCCATAACTGAAAGTTTTTAGTTAATAAATGAACTAGTTTAAAGAAGGGGGTATTTATCTGTTGCCGAATCTACCAATATCATTAGAAATATCACTTGGTATTTCTTCGCTTTTTATTTTCGCGCCACCACTAAAGGCTACTCTAATAGAGAGTTTTATTAACCTACTCGGGATATAAAATTTCTGATATTTCAGATTGTGTTCATAGAAGTAATACTGTTTTCTTTTGTCACTATCGAAGATATTCTCAACATCCAATGATATTTTTAGAATGTCTTTTTTTAGGAGAGAGCAAAATAGTCCAGCATCTACACCCCAATATGACTTTATATCGTATTGAGGTGTTGAGTTTTCAGAATTGTAGTAAGCGTATGTATGAATACCTATATTCTTTGTTATTTGATAAAGAATGCTACCGGAAATATGATTATCCCAAGAAGAATCGTTTCTTCCTAAGGGTATGGAATATCCATTTTTGAAATGGTAGTATTTTGTCCATCTTACCATGCCATTTATACTCCCGCTGAGCTTCTCTTCAAAAAGTTGAAATGGTAATGATAGTCTGACATAGAATCTATTTTGATCAGCATAGTTTTGATAGGAGTATGCTGTTTTATCCTGACTGGTATCATATAGAAGAACAGACCCAAACCAGTCTTTGGTATGATTAAAACGTACTAATACATTTATGTAATCAAAAAATAAATTGTTCCATGCTAATGTATATTGCTTTACCGGATTTAAATTGGGATTACCTATAGTATATGAATAGTCATCCGTATATCTTACACCAGGCAGCATCCATTCATAATCGGGCCTTACTATCCCGGATACGAAAGCAAGTGTTGTTCGATAATTATTGGTCGTTAAAGATATGGACGCATATGGAAATACATCCCAATACCTATTATTTGTTTTACTATTTTCCGATTTATGATTAATATCATAATCCGTATATTCTGTACGAATAGAGGCAGATAATAGCCACTTATTATTAGGTTTTAGTCGTAGTCTTGTATATGCAGCAATAATATTCTCGTACCCTACAAAATGGCTGGTGGGGTAACTACCCGAACCTCCAATATATTCATAAATTGCATCATCTTTTAGTTTACCTATGTCCGCTTTTAACCCTGCATCTAAAGTGAATTTGTTGCCAATATCTTGGTTTAGATCAATCGCCAATGTATGTTGATATCCTATCATTTCTAAGTTTGAACACATAAACTTATTGTATTCAGCACTTTGCTCTTTATAATAATCGTTATCAGAGCGTAGTCCCCCATAAAGAAAGCCATAAGATGCTTTCATACGAGTTGAAGTTGAGTCTGAACTCTTATATTCAAACTTAGCAGACCAAAGGTCATCGTTACTTTTCGTTTTTGTTTTAGAAAGATATGATGAAGTAATTATTCCATTTGGATCAACAATGGTCGTCGGCCATGTAAGGGTTGATTTACCAAAATCATCATATATATATAGAAACAAACCTAATCTGCGATTTTTATTCAGTCGAATTGAAAGATTATTCATAAATGAGAAAACATTTGTTCGCACAGTATTCAGTCGATCTATTGTAACGATCGTTTGATCTTTATAAGTTGTACTATCAAATAGTTCAGTCCGACTATAATCATTTGAATAGGAAAACATGGTATTCATACTCACCCTACCTTTTTTTAGCATCAAGTACGCATTTGTCTCGCCAGAATATTTGCTATGATCATATCTATACCCTGAAACTCCAATATTTAACGAATATCCATCAGAGTATTGTTTTTTTGTCTTTATATTTATAATCGCACCTGAAGAAGCATCATATAATCCCGCTGGATTTGATATTAGCTCAACTTGTTCGACAATTGATGCTGGCATGGACTCTAGTATCTGAGATAAACTATTTGAGCCAACCATTTGCTGTTTTACGCCATCAATATATAACGTCGCACCTGTTCCATTTAATGTAAGACCATCTCTTGTTGAAACACCTGGTAGCTTAACCATAATTTTGTTTAAATTTGATGTTTCTGATCCAGGAATTTTCGATACACTATAGACCAAATTTCCATCTTGTAATGTTACAACTTTAGATTCACTGACAACGACTGCCTCATCTAGTTGATATGAAATAGGATTAAGATATATTTTAATAGTTGTGTCACTTAAAACCGAAATAGGAGAAAAATAAGTTTGACAATCTATATGTTTTATGTATAGATAAGCCCCCCTGCTACCTTGATAATTGAGTTGAAAAAAACCATCTTTATTACTTAGCGTCGAAATAAGAGTAGTAGAGTCACTTTTGCATATAGAAACCGCGGCAGCTTCTATTTCCTTGAGATCTTTATCAAAAATGTATCCAGACAAACTTACTTGCTGAGCATAGTTCAAGTTACTTATAAGCAATGCTGCAATTATTGATACTAATAATCGTCTCATAATATGTGTAATTTATAAGGGATAAAACTAAAGTGTATTGACTAACAAATAGTAAAACAAAATTGTATTACGAATGATACTAAGACAAGTATAATTAAAAAATATTATTAAACCAAAATCACAGCTAATTTATTTACAAATAAATTGTCGGCTAATTGTTTTTTAGATATTTTAATTTGCAAAAAGCAGATCCTATAGTAGTAATGGAGTATTTTCAAAAATAAAAAAGTGTAAAACTGCCTTCTTGTTTGTAGGAACGGCTTTTTTACTTAGCCCATGAGTAGCCTACCATTGTGGTCACAAGTAAACAAAATTTTCAACTCTTTTTTCTCATACTTAAAAGAAAGTTTATATTTATATTCAGCAGAGCTAGTGTAGCTATCGTCCTCTTATCCCCACACTCCACATACCCTTTAACCGTATTCCTGTAGTACATCGCCATATTATGTGCAATGCCTATCTTTTTGCCAATGTTGTTAAGGCTGCTAGATGTTAGCCCGCTCGCAAGATAGCAGTATATACCACGCGCAGCCGTAACTGTACGACTTTTTGTTCGTGAGCAGAGTTCTTCGGGAGTAATACCTGTTTTATTACAACAGTAAGTTAATAAGCTGTCTAACGTCCATGTAATAGTAAGAGGGTCGGTTCTTATCGGTTCCTCCTGTTCACTCTCTTCTTCCGTTGTATTATCTGCCAGAAAGGTATAGGGCTTACACCAATGTAGTACCTCCGTTATTGCGACCTCCAGCTCGTTATCCTCGTTATCCTTGCATTGTATAGGTTGCATGGCTCGGCTCTCCAATCTTCCTCGCCTTGTTCGTTGGTATATTTTACCAGCTTACCCAGCTGTAGTACGGTTAGCTCTCGGTTATCGGTTGTTACTATAGTCATGCGCAATGCTCGCTAAATCGTAATACCGAAAGGGTTAATATCGCCCGTAACATCTGCCAGCTTCGTAAGCGAATCGTTGTAGTAGAACGGCAGCTGCCCGATTGCGCCCTCTCGGTTCTTTCTTACCAAAACCAGCCCCGCATTCTCCAGCTCCCTGTTGGTGGTCGTGTTTAAAATCGGCTCTAACCCATAGGGCTTAGGTCTGAACAGCATCAGCACCACATCGGCATCCTGCTTTACGGCTCCCGATTCTCTCAGGTCTGCCAGCTGAAGTATTTTATCGGCTCGGCTCTCCACCGCTCGGTTCAGCTGTGAGAGAAGTACCACAGGAACGTCCAGCTCTTTAGCAATAATCTTAGCCATACGGCTAATGGCTGCAATATTCCGCTCTCGGTTTCTACCCTCTAGTCCATGCTCCTTAATCAGCCCTAAGTAGTCGATGAAGATAATATCGCACTTGCCTTTATTCTTTAGCGATTGTGCCGTAGCCCCGATGTTGTAAATAGAGGCATCCGAGTTCTCGTCTATGCTGATGGGGAGGTGCGTTATGTAGCTTCCGGCAAGCTCCAGATCATCCAACTCCTTTTGCGATAGTTCTCCCTGCTTAAAACGGTCGATGGCAACATCGTTTGCAGCCGACATTAGTAGCCCATCGCCAATTCTAACGGCTTTCATCTCCAGCGAGAAGATAGCCACATGATAGCTTGCTTCGGCTGCTGCTTTGGCAAAGTGCGGCATCATGGCGGTTTTACCCATTGAAGGACGTGCCGCAAGAATGGTCAGCTCGCCCTTAGAGAAGCCTCCGGTAAAGCCATCCAGCCGTTTTAGTCCTGTTGGGATGCCGATAGGTACGCCCGATTGCCTATTCTCTACCCTCATGTATGCCTCATCAAGCGATTGCTCGATGATACGATCTATTGAGCCTACTCTACTATTTACGTTAGTAAGGTCTAGAAGGTTACCCACCAGCATACCGGCTCTGCTAACTCGCTCAGCAATATCAACCTCAGTTGATAGCCCCATCCGTTCCAACTCTTTAGCCAGCTCAACGAATTGCCACTTTTCAAAAGATTTCTCCCGTTGGTCGAAATGACGAGTGACATTAAATTAGCCAGCAATTGACGCAAATGCTAGCGGTAGGTAATCAACGATATCCGACGCCATAAGCGAAACCTCTCCTACCTTTTCAGCAGCTAAATCGCCAGCCAACCCGTGTATATATACTCCTAAAATAGCAGCATTTCGAGGGCTTAAGCCTTGCCCGAGTAGAGCAAGAATAACCCCTGTAAGTACATCGCCGCTTCCGGCTGTAGCCATTCCGGGGTTACCTGTAGAGTTAAACCATACACTACCGTCCGGAAGAGCAATAGTAGTTCGGGCGCCCTTTACCACCACCACCATATCAAAAACAGAGGCCAGCCTAACTTGCTTATCAATGCGGTCGGTACTGTTGCGCCATTTACCAACCAAACGTTCAAACTCCTTAGGATGAGGTGTAATAATGGTGTTTTTTGGCAAAAACGTCACCCAATTGTCATTCTCAGCCAATATATTCAGCGCATCAGCATCAAGCACTAAAGGCTGGTCGTTGGTTTGAAGAAAACGACAAAATGCCTCACGCGTATCGGGATGTTTACCCATTCCAGGTCCTATTGCGGCTGCCGTAAAGTGAGTATCGGGTATCGCACTTGTGTACACCGCAACTTTATCTAGGCTAACTATCGCTTCGGGGATAGCTGTTTGCACCACATCTCCTAAAAATGAGGGGATATGTACGGTAAGCAACCCGGCTCCCGAACGATAGCATGCACGAGCGGCTAATACCGCTGCCCCTGCCATACCTGCCGAGCCTGCAACCAGTAAGCATTTTCCGTAAACACCCTTATGCGAGAACTGCTTACGCTTATGAATTAGCCCCTCTACATCTTCTAATGTAATATAATGATAATTAGAGGATATACTATTAATACCATCTGGATGAAGCCCAATAGGTATAACGTGCATATCGCCTACAAACTCCTCATTTTCAGGGCACATAAATGTCAACTTCGGAAACTCTAAAGTCAGCGTGTACGAAGCTCTTATAATACATGCCGTTTCGATCTTAGAAAAATCATCAGAACCTAATCCGGACGGGATATCTATCGAAATAGCCGTAGCGCCACTCGAATTAATATGTTGAACCAATTTTACTGCTATTCCTTCTAATGGTCTATTCAGCCCCGAACCAAACAGCGCATCAATCACAATAGCCGTAGAAGGGATTACAGGTAACGAATCTTTAATACGATTGATATTTACAAAGCCTAAATCTACCAGTCGCTTATAGCTAACAGTAGCATCAGGAGAGAAAGTGGAAGGGTCTGAGATAAGATATACTTGCACCTTATAGCTTCTTTCTGATAGCATACGCGCAACAGCTAAACCATCCCCTCCGTTATTACCCGCTCCACAACATACCACTATCGCATGCTGTGGGCTAAACCGAGCCGTAATCCATTGGGTAAGCATAGCCGCCGCCCTCTCCATCAGATCGATAGATGCAATGGGTTCGCGCTGGATAGTATATTCATCTAACCTTTTGATATCGGAAGAAGTAAAAAGCTTCATCTCATTAACTTATTGAGTGGGTATTATTCTTTTTTTGTGACGAAAAGTAATACATAAAGACTAAAACGGCAAAAAATTTTTATCTTTGTCTTGTCAGTATTGGATAACTAACGAAAAAAACCACACTATGTTTAAAAATCATCCTAAAGGACTATTAGGGGCTGCCCTCTCTAACATGGGAGAACGTTTCGGATACTACATTATGAATGCGGTGTTGCTGTTGTTCCTAATATCTAAGTTCGGATTATCAGAAGAAACCGGAAGTATGATTTACTCCTTCTTCTATGCCGGAATTTATGTATTAAGCTTAGTCGGCGGTCTTATTGCCGACAGATTGAGGAACTACAAAGGCGCTATTCAGACCGGTTTGATAATCATGGCTACCGGCTACGTTGCCTTGTCAATCCCAATCTTAGCAACGTCACAAAACCATGTTTGGTTATTAACTTTTACTTGCTTTGCTTTGTTTTTAATTGCTTTTGGTAATGGTTTATTTAAAGGTAATTTACAAGCGATTGTTGGACAAATGTACGACAACCTTGAGCACGAAGCCGCCCAAAAAGGAGAAGAAGAATTAAAGAAAGCCAAAGCGAAAAGAGACCCCGGTTTTCAAATATTTTATGTGTTCATTAATATTGGAGGTTTAATAGCTCCTTTTGTTGCTCCTTTGTTAAGAAGCTGGTGGCTAGGAACTAAAAATTTGCTTTACGATGCTAAGCTGCCGGAACTTTGTCACCAATATATAAAAGAAGGCGCAAATATGGCTAGTGATCAATTAAGCAACTTACAAGATTTGGTTGTTAAAGTAGGAGGAACCGTTACCCCTGATTTAACCGATTTCTCTACCTCATATCTAGATGTATTTAATACCGGTGTTCACTATTCATTTATTGCTTCGGTAGCAGCTATGGTTATTTCCTTAGCGATCTTCCTTCGTTATAAGAGAATGTTCCCCAATCCCGTTAAGACTAAAAAAGAAGTTCAAAATTATACACAGGAAGAAAAAATACAAATGGCGAAAGAAATCAGACAACGTATTTATGCATTGTTTGCAGTTCTTGGCATTGCCGTATTTTTCTGGTTTTCTTTCCATCAAAACGGAACGTCATTATCTTTGTTCGCAAGAGACTTCGTAGTAACAAGCAAGATTCCACCTGAAGTATGGCAAGCTATCAATCCATTCTTTGTAATCGCCTTAACTCCTATTATCATTTGGTTTTTAAGCTATTTAAGAAGAAGAGGTAAAGAACCTTCTACTCCCCAAAAAATAGCTATCGGTATGGGAATTGCTGCTTTAGCATTTGCCTTTATGCTGGTTATTTCAAGAATGAATGGCTATCCTTCAGGAACTGAGTTTAGAGAAATGTCCGACACCGTAAGTGAAGGAATGAAAGAAGGTGTGTGGGTACTCTTTGTTTTATACTTCTTCTTAACAGTAGCAGAATTGTTTATATCGCCACTTGGACTATCTTTTGTATCGAAGGTGGCGCCTAAAAACTTATTAGGACTTTGTCAAGGTTTATGGCTTGCAGCAACAGCTGTAGGAAACGGATTACTATGGATTGGTCCTTTTATGTATAATAATTATCCTATTTGGAAGTGCTGGGCCGTCTTTACAGGCTTATGCGCCCTTTCTATGATTGTCATGCTCGGTATGGTTAAATGGCTTGAAAGAGTTACCAAATAAACTTTACAACCTATGGTATAAAAAAGAAGGATGAGCCATTCGCTCATCCTTCTTTTTTATACCATAACCACTATATTCGCCTTATCTCGGCAAAATCCTATTATTTTCCAGCTATTAATTACGCAAACAGCTTGCTTAAAACTTTTTGTATTAATCCATAGTATCACAGCCATCCTACTTGTTGATAAACATATTGACAAAATAGATCTAAAAGTTTATCTTAACCTATGCTGAAAATAAATAGCTTAACTATATTTGCATTAAATATTATCATATATCTATACTTTACCATTCTAACTTTCTACCGAAAACGTGTTAATGGCGTGTATTTTTGACATAAAAAAACCTGCGCGACGCTTGTTGGTGTGGAAAATTCTGCTAACGCACAAGCCTCGCGCGTTCAAGTTAACCATATTCCCTCTCTTACGCAAAAGAACTTTTCTTTATCTTCTTTACTTTATAGCTATCGGATTATGCAAGAGCGTTTTTTCGTGGGGCTTCTTTTACCCTATGCGAAAAATGCTCTTACTTATATATGTTTTTCTTATAGCCAACGTCCTAGGCAAGCAAGCTATTCATTCGCAGAAAGCTGTATCAATACATAAAAATATACCAAGAACTACCAAAGTGAAATATTATGCAATAGCTGCTTAAACAGAAAAACACACCAAATAACAAGTTACTTATTTATTAACCTAAAATATTTTTCGATGAAAAAAACGATTTTTTTAGCACTACTAGTGTTGACGGGACTCGGCTTAGCGGCTCAGACCTCGATTACCGGACGGGTAACTGGCGCTGATGATAAGCTTGGGCTACCCGGTGCTACAGTTATGATTAAGGGCTCTACGACACTTACCACCTGCGATGCTGATGGTAACTATCGTATTTCTGTCTCTCGAGAAGACATCTTGGTCTTCTCATTTATTGGCTATGTAAGCCAAGAAGTCCCTGTAGGAACTCGAAGCGTTATCAATGTCGAGCTGTTATCTGATGCTACCATGCTGGAAGAAACAGTAGTCGTAGGATTTGGAACCCAAAAAAAAGAAAACTTAACCGGAGCCGTAAGCACGGTTGATGTTGGAAAAACCTTAGATAGCCGTCCTATCAGCGACATCGGACGAGCGCTACAAGGTACCACTCCAGGATTAAGTATCACAACCACCAGTGGTGAAATTGGCGGAAGTCCAACCATCAGAATTCGTGGCACCGTCGGCTCGCCTAATGGTAGCTCAAATCCGTTAATCTTAATTGATAACGTCGCTGTTCCGGATTTAAGCTACATAAATCCCGACGATGTTGAGTCTATTTCTATTATGAAAGATGCCGCATCAACAGCTATTTACGGATCACGCGCGGCTTTCGGTGTAATTCTAGTTACAACAAAGAGTAAAAAGGTAAACGAATTTACCACAGTAAAATACTCTAACAACTTTGCTTGGCGTACACCTACTACAAAGCCGGAACAGCTACCTGCGTGGCAACAGGCAGAACTTACTTTAGAGGCTTTAAACCACTATGGATTCGCTCCTACCGATAGGTATGCCATGTTAGGAAGTCTATACGTAACAGAAGCTTCCGCTCAAAAAATGAAAGAATGGGAGCGGCTATATGGCGGTCAGAATCTTGGGAATGAGCTTGTTTACGGTCGAGATTTCGAATTTATTGGTGGCAATCAGCTTTACTACCGTCCATGGGATTGGTATGATATGTTCTATAAAGACTGGATGCCTCAACAATCTCACAACCTATCAGTTAACGGCGGAAATGGAAATATTAGCTACAACATGGCATTGGGCTACCTGCATCAAAGCGGTATGACCAAAACAAATCCTGATACTTACGATAAGTATAATGCGTCTATCAACGTAAATGCAAAAGCATATAAGTGGCTTAATCTTAGAGCGGGCGCTATGTTAACCAAGACAGAAAGAGAAAAACCGTTCATTACTACCCACCCAACTTCTACTTTATACGATTACATGTACTATTTATGGCGCTGGCAACCCATATATCCTTATGGAACTTACAACGGCAAACCGCTAAGAGGTGCTATTACAGATTTAGAGCAAGCCAATATGAACGTTACTACCCATAATTATAGCCGTTGGAATATTGGAGCAACAGCAGCTATTATTGACGGCTTAACGCTTGATGTTGATTTCAACTATACCGCTACCTATAGAGAAATAGCCACTAATGGTAGTACGGCATATGGTATGGACTTTTGGAATGCGAAAACCTTAACAGAGTTCGAAAACTCATACAAAAAGTACAACGACGTTCTTACCGAATATGCTCAACGCAACAACAGAAAAAGCGAAACATACACCGCAAATGCATATCTTACTTATAGCAAAACAATAAAAGAACACCACGCGCTTAAAGGAATGGTCGGAACGAACATCGAGTGGAATGAAACATCTTATATTATGGGAAAGAAAATGGGGTTACTTAATGCCAGTAAACCAGAACCCAACTTAGCAGATGGTATTCAGAGTATTAATAGTTCGCATACCCGATGGGCAGTAGCCGGATTTTTTAGTAGAATTAACTATGCGTTCAAAGACCGTTATTTAATTGAGGTAAATGGTCGTTATGATGGTTCTACATCCTTCCCTCACGGCGAGTATTGGGGCTTCTTTCCTTCTATGTCTATTGGATATCGTTTAACCGAAGAGCCTTTTATGGATGTGGTAAAACCCTACCTAAGCTCATTTAAGCTTAGAGGCTCGTATGGCTCTGTTGGTAACCAAACTTCGGAAGATGAATTTTCTCCTACAATGAGCCCTAATGCTACATACAGCTGGTTAATTAACAACGATAGAAGCATGTATTTCTCTACACCGAGAGCTATTTCTCCGACAGTTACTTGGGAAACTGTTACAACCCTTGACCTTGGGTTTGATGCTCGTTTCTGGAAAGATAAAATAGGTGTATCTTTCGACTGGTACACGCGTACCACAAGCGATATTATAACAAGCGGCGTAGCTCTTCCTAACACGTTTGGACTAACGCCTCCTCGCCAAAATGTTGGGGAGCTCCGCACGAATGGGTGGGAAATTATGGTCGATTTCCATCATACATTCAGCAACGGAATACGCCTTAATCTTTCTGGACAGCTAACCGATTACAAAACAAAAGTTATAAAATGGCATGCTGCTTCACAAACTATACCAGGTTACAATACCAATAACTGGACAAGCCCGTATTATGAAGGAAAGATGTTAGGCGACATCTGGGGATACAGAGCTGACAGACTTTTTCAAGTAAGCGATTTTACTTGGGATGCTACAAATCAAAAATGGATTCCGAACCCAGGTATTGCAGATCAATCCGCCCTAGAAAGCGGTAGCTTTAGATTTGGACCTGGAGATGTTAAGTATAAAGACTTAGACAATAGCGGTGCCATAGATTACGGAAATAATACGGCTGATAATTCTGGAGACAAAACCATTATTGGAAACGCTCTACCTCGTTATCAATATGGCTTCCGCATCGGTGCGGAATGGAAAGGTTTTGATTTTGATGTATTCTTTCAAGGTGTAGGAAAAAGAGATTTATGGGCGGGAGGTAATATGATACAGCCTAATAATACTACAGGCGAACCATGGTTTAAAGGACAGGATGATTCTTGGAGCCTGGAAAATCCTGATGCCTTTTATCCGGTACCGACCCCATATGCACAACAAATGAAATGGAATTACGAAATAAACGACCGGTATTTGCTAGACATGTCTTACCTCAGATGTAAGACTATGACATTAGGATATACAATACCATCTAAAATAACGGAAAAAGTTCGCATCAGCCGTCTTCGCGTTTACTTTACAGCCGAAAACTTATTCACGTTCCATAACTTGGGAGATATTCCGGTTGATCCTGAAACAGGTATAAACTGGGGAGAAAACGTAAATACAGGAGCCGCTGCCTCAGATTTAAGAAATTTTGGACGCTACTATCCATATCAGAGAGTGCTCTCTTTTGGTGTTCAAGTAGGTTTTTAAATAATACAATAAATGAAAAATATGAAAACAAAAGTATATAGTATTCTTACAGCATTGCTTGTATTATTTACCTGCAGCTGTAATGATTTTATTGAAAACAAGCAGGAACAGCTGGATAAATTCGATGATTATAACTATTGGATCAATGAAACCAGCTTAAGGTTATACGCTCAAGGATGCTACTTAAACTTAACGACAGCATCATCCGAATTTAACTACTTTTTAGGCTACGATGTTGACTATGTTGTATTTGGCGGATTTTTTACAGGAGATCGCTATAACGACGATATTGCATACGAAACACCAAAGACCATATCAAGAACTGTAGCAGAAGCCGAAGGAAAATGGAACTTTGAGCAAATCAGAAGGGTAAATATCATGCTGGAAAAAATTCCAACCATGGACATATCTGATGAGGGCAAAGAACACTGGACCGCGGTTGGTCGTTTTTTCAGAGCTATGTGCTATAGTATTATGGTTAGCAGATATGGCGATGTTCCGTGGTACGACAGAGTTCCTCAGGATAATGACTACCCTTATCTATTTAAACCTCGCGATGCTAGATTAACCGCGGTAGATAAAATATTAGAAGATTTTCAATATGCGGTAGAGCATATGAGAGCTAGTGATGGGGCGCAACAAGTAAACAAATATGTTGCAGCGGCATTTATGTCTCGTTGGATGCTTTACCATGGAACATGGCACAAGTATCACGGAGAAACGGTTAGCATACCTAAAAAGCCTGTTGACCAAAATAAGCTTAAAACTTATTTCAGTGAAGCAAAGAGAGCCGCGGAAATTGTTATGGCTGGTCCATTTAGCATAGGCAATACCTACAACGAGCTATTCACATCAGAAGATTTATCAGATAATTCTGAAATTATCTTTTTCAGGCAGTACATAACTGGTGTACTGACAAATGCCCTTATGAGCTATAACGCCGGCGAAGAGCAAATTGGCGGCTTAACTAAAGACGCCTTAGACAGTTACCTTTGCGAAGATGGTTTACCTATAGTTCAGTCTTCACTTTACCAAGGCAATACAGATCCTCGCATTCAAGGTGAATTTGCCAGTAGAGATCCTCGTTTATATCAATCTTTCGCGGATAGCCTTCGCATTAAAACACAATATGGCAACTGCTCTCCTACCGGTTATATATGTAAGAAGTTCTTAAATGAAGAATGGAGAGAGGAAGGGTTAGACTATATTAATAACAACAAAAGTCCGGCAGATGCTCCTATCATTCGCTTTGCGGAAGTATTACTAAATTATGCAGAGGCAACGTTTGAGCTAAGCGCTGTTGGTGGTGCGGCTATGACACAAAACGATTTAGATATTTCAATAAACTTACTTCGTAAACGTCAGCTTAAAAAAGATAAAAATTCTCCGGCTAAAAGTATGCCAGACCTCAAAATACAAGGAGGCCAACCAGCTGTAGAAGTTAGCGGCGTTCCGGTAGTAATTAACGATCCTAATCGCGACGCGGATGTTGATCCACTGTTATGGGAAATCCGTCGTGAACGTCGTGTTGAGCTGATAATGGAAGGAAGAAGAAATGAAGATCTTAACAGATGGGGTAAATACGACCGCTTAAACACCGGCTCCGGTACCGCACCTACAGCAACAAACATGGGCGCTTGGGTTGTAAAAGCAGAGTACCCCGAAGTAGATTTTACCAGAGTTAAGCTGTATCATCCTACAGCTGACCAAAGCGCAGGATATATATGGCCTGCATTTGCCAGCATAAACCAGCGTGAATTTATTCATGGAACTATGGATTCTGAAAGGAACTACATTTATAACACTATCCCCATTTCTCAGATTAACTTATACAAAACTTGGGGTTATACATTAACCCAGAATCCGGGATGGCCAGATAATAACTAATCCTTAGCAACCAAAAGGGCGTTTCTAATGAAACGTCCTTTTTAATTTACCGGATATGATATCTATCTTTACAGCGCAAATTGTTTACTATGATTGAATTTGAATTAAAGGCACAAGAAGACAACATTTCGCTTATTCAGTTGTTAAAAGTGGTAGGTTTGGCTCGTAGCGGTGGAGAAGCCCGGCAGCTCGTTGTCGACGGGCTAGTTAAGCTGAACGGAAAAGCAGAAAGCCGTAAGCGCGCTAAGCTGAGAAAAGGAGATATAGTTAAGTGCATGGGTAAAAAGGTTATCATTACTCAGGCACTTGAGTAGTAATAACAGGTAAAACAATCTATACCTATGCCAGCGATAGACCACGCTAGAATTAAGCAAGCTATTATTATTGCGGTGATACTAATTTTTGGTATTACAATAATTTATGAACTCAGATCGTTTATGAGCGGCATACTGGGCGCCGTTACGCTGTACGTTTTACTACGTTCGTCTATGCTTAAGCTAACTGAGAAATACCGATGGACAAAAGCGGTAGCATCAATATTTTTAATTATAGCAAGCGTATTACTTATACTCATTCCATTGGGCGCCATTGTGCGGCTACTATACACCAAATTGGCAAACTTTGAAATAAACACCAACCAAGTTCATAAAGGAGTAATAGCTATAGTCAATACCATTGAAGATGCTACGGGCATTGAGCTTATGTCCGACGGGTTTATTGCAGAAATACAAAACGTTATCAGCGGTGCCATTCAAGTCGTACTTAATACAACCTACAGCCTTGCCATTAACGCTATTATGCTCTGTTTTCTGCTATACTTTATGCTAACCAACGTTCGCAAGCTAGACAGAGCCTCGTTCAGACTGCTGCCTCTTACCGAGAAGCATGCCAAAAGGCTAGTGCTCGATTCGAAGAAAATGGTTGTTTCTAACGCTGTAGGTATTCCGCTTATCGCTGTTGTACAAGGTATGGTAGCGGCATTAGGGTATTGGGTGTTTGGCGTTTCCGACCCGATATTCTGGGGACTAATAACGGGCGTATTTGGCATTTTGCCCGTTGTAGGTACAACTATTATATGGCTGCCAATGGGGGTTTATATGATGGTTGAAGCAGAGATATGGCAAGGTATTGGACTAATAATATTTGGCACAGCAGTAATTACCAGCATTGATAATTTTATACGCTTTATTCTGCAAAAAAAGATGGCAGATGTGCATCCTGTAGTTACAGTGCTTGGGGTTATTATAGGTATTAACCTGTTTGGCTTTATAGGGCTAATTTTTGGACCACTTTTGCTTTCAACATTTCTTTTATTAGTTAAGCTATACCGTTACGAATATATGAATGTAAAAGAAAGCCATATTATACGGCTTGACAAATCGAAGCCTACCAGACTAATAAAACGCCCTTAATCCTCGTCATCCACTTAGAAGCGAAGATTACCAACAGGTACAAGCTTAGAGCGCATTTTTAATGGTTTGTATCCTTTGGCGTGCTGAACAACATGTCCGCACTCGTGTGTAGCAACAGCCGCAGCAGCAACGCTGGCTCTATCGTAAACATCGGGACTAAGGCTTACCGTTTTTGTTACAGGATTATAGTGATCGGTAAGCGTACCCGTACCTCTTACAACTTTTACATCGGCAATTCCGTTATCTTGTATCATCTTAACGGCAACGTCGAGACCTGTAAGCCATCCGTTTATTGGTATCTGTGAGTGCTTTTTAAACCGGCAGGTTAACGAATTACCTACCAAAAAGCCGATAACGGCAAATACGCCGAATATTATATATGCCCCATAATATGCCTTACTTTTTATTACTTGTATTAAAATTTATAATGCTAATCTGATATCCAGTAAATAGGTTGCTGCTGCTTGCTCGTCCATTTCCGGTTTTACCAGCTCTTCGTTCTGATAAAAAACAAGTATAGCAGACCGTAACTCATCTTTTAGCTTCGCATTCTTATAGTAATCGGCGGCTTTTATTGCTAAGCTTGGGACCTACCACCCACAACAACGTTTATCAAATATGGTTGTGTTTCCCGATGCATTATAAGTAGCTCTTGCAATACTTTCTGCCAGCTGAAAATACTCTTCGGGCTGATCGAATAGATTCCATAAGCCATACTCTCTTATCTCGCAAGCGCATCTATATGCCTCTCGCCAACGATATTTATCATCAATAATTGAATAGAGTGCTTTAATCGAATCGGGTACTTGCAACATATAATCATCAAAACAAGCTAATATATGTTTTGCCCATATTGGTTGCAAATCACATGGTAAGTGTTCAAAAATCTCCCGCCCTAACTTTATATTTGTCTTAATTTTATATGCCTCAATTTTCATTAAATGTAAGCTATGAAATAAATTACACTCTTATCTTTCTTAATGGTAAACGCTATAACTTTATTTAGTCAGATTAATGAGCATCTTCTCCATGTTCTCCGAATCAAGCCTACGTCCTACTACCCTCTTATCCTTATCCAGCACATACAGCTGAGGTGTAGTATAAACGTTGTACTTTTCTCTAAAATCATTTCGGTTTTGTGGATCCCATACGTTAATCCAATCTAGCCCCTTTTCTGCAACATAGCCTGTCCACTCCTCTTTATCTTGTTGGGTATATACAGCAAAAACCTGTACACCTTTATCTCTAAACTTCTTATATATTTCGAATACTTTAGACGTTTCCGTTTTACAAAAGCCGCAGTTAGGCTCGTAAAAGTAAACTACTAAAAAATCCGTATCGATACCGGATATTGATTCATATTGTCCGGATAGTGTTTCCATCGATAGGTCTGGCGCTTTTTCTCCGAGCAAAGTAGGTTTAGTACGGTTTACAAAATTTGTAATATCCTGCATAAACTTCTCCGTCTCCCAGTTCGTCCGTTCATCGTTGATATAATATTTCTCGGCAAGATGAGCAACAACCCCTTCCTGCCCCATAATCTTAGATCGCATATAATGGTTAAATAGATTCGATAATACATAGCGAAACATGAAATCGTTTCTTGACGCTTGCTCTATTACCCTGTCAACATAAGGAACAATCGAATCGGTTTGCTTATAAAGAAGAATATAGTCAAAGTAGTAGATTAGCATAGACTCAAAGAATGGCGTACGAGCCAGCCTTTCGTCCGAAAGATCTATACGATCGAAAAAATGATCCTTCTCATAACTATAGTAGTTCATGTAGATTATAGAATCTCGTTTCGGATCGTCGCGCGGTATATTTACCTCAGGCGGCTCGGGTACATTCAGCGCATTCAAGACTATTGAAATTGTTTTTCCGCTATACTTATTAGCAACACTATCGGAGTATTGAGCCAGCGATTTTCTCAAGCCGGCAGACTCTGTATTCAAGCTGTCCAATTTATACGTATCGCCAGTATCCATCAGCAGCTTATCAATCTCCTGCCGCTTACGAGTAATATCATTTTTAAAAGCATGATACTGATAAAAAGAAGTGTTCTCTTGAGATCCTATAAATTCGGGTACTTTTTTTAAGCTTACGTCTAATGAAACAGAAAAATTCTGAGAGTCTTCATTAGAGATTAATAAATCAAAGAGAATACTTCTACCCATTATAACAAGATACATGCCTGCTTCTAACGGTTCGACGTTAGAGAAAACAGCCTTCCCGTTTGCATCAAGAACCGTGGTATCTATTGCAAACTGTTTTTCTCCGAAATATATGGCAAGCAACATGGTAGAATCTCGCGTACCTTTTACCTCAACAGAGATATTATACCCCCTTGAAAACCCGGGAATAACACAAAAACAGGCAAGTATTGCTATAACAAATCTCTTCATTTATTCTAGACTAAATGTTCTTTACGTAACAAATCGTTTACTGTTTTTACCGGATTAAATGTGGCAAGAGGAACCTCTACAAAAACCGTATTCCATTTACTCATCGCGCCGTTCCACAATCCCGGCAGTTCCTGGGCTTTAATCGGTTTACCATCTGCGCTCTTTTCCGAAATAAATCCGGTTTTCGGATCTACAAAATTTCTCAGATCGTACTTTACACCTTTGTGATCGTGATAAGAACATACCGCATCTACAGGGTTAAAGTGCGTAAGCGCATTAAAGCATGCCTTCATTTTTTCATCCTGCATATTTATTTGCTGAACTTCCAAAATTTGTGCCGAAGTTGTTCCATCATCCTCTCGTACAATATACGGACCTCCTCCAGGTTCGCCCTCGTTTTTTACCATGCCACAAACCCTTATGGGGCGATGCAACTTACAGTATAAAACCATAGCTCGCTCTTCGTCAGATAAAGATTGGGGTAATGAAATGCAAAATGTTGATTGTGCAAAATTACATACTTCATCCAAGAAATCCGCATTACGATCTCCTTTTTCCAATTGATGAAGATAGCCGTACACCTTATCTCTACAGCTAAGTAGCATCCCTCCCAAAACTTTTTTCCAGTAGATTGTTTCTTCCACTTTAGTTTCAGGCGCCACATTATCTATGTTCTTAATAAAGACAATATCTTCGGTTTGTTCGTTTAAGTTTTCCAATAACGCGCCATGCCCTCCGGGGCGAAATAATAGCCGACCATCTGCTGTGCGAAAAGGCATGTTATGCATATCTACCGCAATAGTATCGGTCGATTTTTTTTGCTCAGAAAACGTAATTTTATACTTATATCCAAACCGCTCTTCATAGCGTGGAACAACACGCTCCAATAAAGCACCAATTCTGTTTATATGTTCGGCAGAAACGGTAAAATGCAAACGCGCAACTTTCTCAGTATTACATGCATAGAAAGCAGCTTCTACTAAATGCTCTTCAATCGCAGTACGTACATGATCGGGATATTTATGAAACTTCAGCACGGCTTTAGGTAAATTACCATAGCCCATCCCATCTTCATCAAGCAAAGTCGAAATTACCAATAAATAATGCTCCGGTAAAAAGCGTCGTAAATCAACACCTTTCTCAAACATCAGCCGGTTAAGCTGACCATAGAAAGCGAACCCATTCAACCTATCAAAGAATTCCTTAATGGCTTTATTCTTTTTATCTTCGAGATCTAGCGTTCCGTTTGAGTCTTTATACCTATATAAATCTTTAAACATACGGGTTGCAGCACCAGAGGCGGGTACAAATTTTAGCACAGTTCCTTCAAAATTATCGTAACGCTTAATTTGCTCACCCTGTTCTTTTTTACTCAAAGTAAGAATACCTTTTCCTACAATAGCAGGATCAGCAATATTAAGATAGGGAAATCCGCTAGCAAAACTATTAAGCTGATTTTCTACCGTTTGCTCGCTTATCCCTATGCTGTCCATTTGTTGAATATCTCTATCTGTAAACATAGCCCGCTGTTATATGGAATAACGTTTTATACTAGCTGGAATCCTAGCTGATTTAACTTTTGCCTATCAGTCTTTGTAATACCTTTCGCATCTACGGTATATGAGGTAAACTGGCGCCTTAATGGGTAACTTCCGCGTTGTTCTTCAAAAGTATCAGGCAACATTTTCAGGCGGTTATGATCGCTCATAATATCGTACGTATGCTTAACCGTTTTATACAGATTTTGTTCGAATGTTCCTCTTGCAAAATCAACAGTCAATAGCGTTTCCTTTGGCATTGGAAGGTCCGAGGGAAACCAAGAGCTTAAATCCCAACCGAAAAAACGAGATAATGCATTTACCGACATTGCCGTTCCCATAGCTTTTCCATCAACAGAATAGCCTGCAATATGGGGTGTTGCTATACTAACCTTATTCAACAGATATGTATCTACATTCGGTTCGTTACACCAGACATCTAAAACAACATCAGATAGCAAACCGTTGTTGATTGCCCCTTTCAACGCTACTTCATCCACCACTTCGCCACGCGAAGTATTAATAAATATTGTATCTTTCTTTATTTTAGAAAATATACACGGGTTGAACAAGCCATATGTTTTATCAGCGCCTTCACAGCTTAACGACACATGAATGGTAATAATATCAGCCTTTTCAACCAATTCGTTCAAGCTAACAAACGCTTCAGAGCCCCTCTTTTTTGCTCTTGGCGGATCACACAGCATTGTATCCATACCAAGTATTTGTGCTACTCTGGCAACTTCAGATCCTACATTACCAACTCCGACAATACCTATCGTTTTATCCGACAGCTGAAAATTTCTTTTATTTGCAATTTCTAGCAACGCTGCAAGTATATATTGCTCGACAGACGATGCATTACAACCCGCAGCATTTGTCCATTTAAGTCCTTTTTCTTCGCAATACTCTGTATCAATGTGGTCATAACCAATGGTTGCAGAAGCTATAAATTTTACAGCGGTACCATCTAATAGCTCCGCATTACAACGTGTCCGCGTACGTATAACCAATGCGTCAACATTTGCCAATTGTTGCCGCGCAATATCTTTTGCAGACAAATAACAAACATTGGCGTAAGATTCTAATACGCCTCGGATAAATGGTATTTTATCGTCAATTACTATATTAACCATACATACAAATATAAGAAAGAATAGAACACAAAAATAGCCGGTTTTATTAGCTTTACATGAAACATAGATTAAACCATTGTTTCTAAAACAAATAAAGCCGGCTTTAATTTGAAAAGCTATCCTTTCTTAGAGCCTATGCCTCCATTTTTCCGTGACAGTTTTTGTACTTTTTACCGCTTCCGCAAGGGCATGGATCATTACGTCCAACCTTCTTCTCTGTACGAACGACCGGAGCATTTGATCTTTCTTGTGGCACCGAAGTTGCTAAATCTTCTCTACCTGCTTTAAGGCTACTTAAATCAGTTCGTTTTTGTTCGGCTCGGCGCACTTCATCCTTACTTCTTAACGGAATATGCGCTTTTGTAAGACTCGCAATAATATCGCGGTTAATCTTTTCGAGCATTACTTTAAACAGTTCGAAAGATTCAAACTTATAGATAAGTAACGGGTCTTTCTGCTCTATAGTTGCGTTTTGAACCGATTGCCGAAGGTCGTCCATCTCACGAAGATGCTCTTTCCAATACTCATCAATCATTACAAGGAGTATAGTCTTGCAAAAAGCTTTGATGACTTCTTTGCCTTCTGTTTCTGCCGACTTCTTAAGCTCTGTTGATATTTGATAGATACGATGACCGTCGCTAACAGGTATAAGAATATTTTCGTACATAGAGCCCTGTGTTTCATACACCTGCTTAAGTACGGGATAAGCCTGCTGAGCGATATTCCCCATTCTACGTTGGTACGATTCGAGGATATTCTTGCTAAGCAGCTCGCCAACTTCTCTGTCGTTACTACTATTATACACCTTCTCATCAAAGCCGGGCTCCATAGAAAGAAGCCTTATCAACTCCAACCTAAAGGTACCGTAGTCAACGCTACCATGATATTGGGCTACCAACGAATCTGCATAATCGTCAATCATATTGAGGGTATCAACTTCAAGGCGTTCGCCATGCAAAGCATTACGACGGCGAGCATAAATAACCGTACGCTGGTTATTCATAACATCGTCGTACTCTAGTAAGCGCTTACGAATACCAAAGTTGTTTTCTTCTACCTTACGCTGCGCACGTTCTACAGCGCGCGATATCATACGGCTTTGGATAACTTCGCCATCTTTTAGCCCCATTCTATCCATAACGCTTGCAATACGCCCGGCAGCAAATAAACGCATTAAATCGTCTTCTAACGACACATAAAACTGAGAAGAACCGGGGTCTCCCTGACGTCCGGCACGACCACGCAGCTGACGGTCAACACGGCGAGACTCATGCCTTTCCGTACCGATAATTGCCAAACCACCGGCATCTTTTACACCAGTTCCTAACTTAATGTCGGTACCACGACCAGCCATGTTAGTAGCAATAGTAACAGCGCCAGGCTGTCCGGCTTCCAATACAATTTCAGCCTCACGCTGGTGTTGCTTTGCGTTAAGTACGTTGTGCTTAATACCGCGTAACTTTAACATACGGCTAAGTAGCTCCGATATTTCAACAGATGTTGTACCAACCAACACAGGACGACGATCTTCTTTACTAAGCTTTACAATTTCGTCGATAACCGCATTATATTTCTCACGCTTGGTTTTAAATAAGTAGTCGGGATAATCTTTTCGAATGATGGGACGATTTGTGGGAATAACCACCACATCCAACTTATAAATTGTCCAGAACTCTCCCGCTTCCGTTTCGGCGGTACCTGTCATACCAGCTAATTTATGATACATACGGAAATAGTTCTGTAAAGTAATGGTAGCGAAGGTTTGTGTAGCAGCCTCTACCGTTACGTTTTCTTTAGCTTCTATAGCTTGGTGAAGTCCGTCGGAGTAACGGCGACCTTCAAGAATACGTCCAGTCTGCTCATCAACAATCTTAACCTTGTTATCCATTACGACATAGTCCACGTCTTTATCGAACATGGCGTATGCCTTAAGCAGCTGATTTACGGTGTGTACACGTTCAGACTTAATAGCATAGTCTGAAAGCAGCTCATCCTTTTTCGTTTGCTTTTCATCATCCGGTATGGACTGTTTTTCAAGCTCGGCAATCTCATTTCCGATATCGGGAAGAATAAAGAATTTATTATCGTTAACCGTTTGAGAAATAGCATCAATACCTTTATCTGTCAGGTCAACCGAGTTCATTTTTTCTTCAATAACGAAGTAAAGATCGTCGGTAATAAAATGCATATTCTTACCGTTATCTTGCAGATAAACGTTTTCTACCTTCTGCATTAAAGCTTTTACCCCTTGCTCGCTGAGGTATTTAATAAGGGGCTTATATTTAGGAAGGCCTTTATGGGCGCGAAGCAGCAGCTTCCCACCTTCGTCGTTCTTACCCTCGCCAATTAGCTTTCTGGCATCAGAAAGCAGCTGTGTAACCAACTTCTGCTGTAAGCTGTACAAGCGTTCTACAAAGGGACGGAACTCGTTAAAGAGCTGGTCGTCGCCACGAGGAACAGGTCCCGAGATGATAAGCGGAGTACGTGCGTCATCTATCAATACGGAATCGACCTCATCGACTATCGAGTAGTGATGCTTACGCTGCACAAGGTCTTGAGGGCTGATAGCCATATTATCTCTCAGATAGTCGAAACCAAACTCGTTATTTGTTCCGAATGTAATGTCCGCCTGATAAGCTTTTCGACGAGCATCTGAATTAGGCTGATGCTTATCTATACAATCTACCGAAAGACCATGAAACTCATATATAGGTCCCATCCACTCCGAGTCACGGCGAGCAAGATAGTCGTTTACTGTAACTACATGAACACCTTTTCCTGCCAATGCATTCAAGAACACAGGCAAAGTCGCAACAAGCGTTTTACCTTCTCCTGTTGCCATTTCAGCTATTCTACCCTTATGAAGAACGACACCGCCGAACAGCTGCACATCGTAGTGCACCATGTCCCAAACAATTTTGTTTCCTCCGGCAACCCAACTGTTAGCCCAGTATGCCTTATCCCCTTTGATTTCTATACTTTCGCGATGAGCGGCTAAGTTGCGATCAAAATCGGTAGCTGTAACTTCTACAAGCTCATTTTCCTTAAAGCGCCTTGCCGTATCCTTTACAATAGAAAATGCATCGGGTAATATTTCTAATAAAACCTCTTCAATCTTTTCGTCAATTTGCTTGGTAAGCTTATCAACCTGCGTAAATAGATGCTCTTTTTCCGACAAATCAACATCCTCTGATTCCGCACGACGCTTCATTTCTTCGACCTCAGCCTCATCTGCTCCAATTCGTTCTTGGATGATATCCTTTAAGCGTTGAGTTTCGGCACGAAGCTCGTTGTTTGTCATTTTTTCAAAACGAGGATATGCAGCCTTAATCTTATCTACAATAGGTTGTATCTCTTTTCTGTCTTTTTCTGTTTTAGTACCAAATAGCTTCTTTAGTACCGAATCAATAAATCCCATATATGTTTTATTTGTTTTCTATGGTTAGCCAACAAGATGGCAAAGGTATGAAAAAAGCACGGTTAATTGCGCTCAAACGCAAGTATTTAATAACGAGCTATTCTGATGCAAATAAATACGCTGATATACAAATAAGTAGGCTGATTCTAAGATGTGGAATCAGCCTATGCTTTTTGATTTTAGCTAGTGGTGGTATTACTTAACCATGCCGCTCACGGTTTCAGCTAAGCGAACAAACTCGCGCCGATATCCCTGAGCATCTTCTCCTAAGCCGGTTCTTGCTAGCTCAACCACTTTATCGTACGATCCCTCCCCCTTAAAATCCGAATTACGCAGCTGCTGCCCAAACATGGCTACTGCTGCCGCAAAGCGAAAATCTTCCGAAACATCACTACCCCCCTTATCGACTAAGGGAACTTCTATCTTTTTACTTTTGCTACCCGTAGGTTCTTTGTAGCGAAGCTTTACGGTAAGCATTTCAGGAGAATCCGTATAAGCATCATCCTGCGAAGTTCCAACAGGCTTCTGGTATTTCAAGTCATCCACGCTACCGGGAATATTGCCTTTTACTCCTACAGGTACAACTTCATACAACGCGGTTACGGTATGTCCCGCCCCCATTTCTCCCGCATCTTTTGTATCATCATTAAAGTCCTCCTTATTCAGCAAGCGACTTTCATATCCAATTAAGCGATAAGACTGTACTTTAACCGGATTAAACTCTATTTGCAACTTTACATCTTTTGCTACAGTGTAAATTGTTGCACCAAACTCGTTAACCAACACCTTATTTGCCTCCTGCATATTATCGATGTAAGCGTGGTTGCCGTTGCCTTTTTCGGCAAGCGTCTGCATCTTGCCGTCTTTATAGTTACCCATTCCGTAGCCTAAAACTGTAAGAAAAACATTGCTATTCTTACGCTCATTCTCTATCAGCGTTTCCAGCTCGCTATTGCTTGATACTCCTACGTTGAAATCGCCGTCGGTACAAAGAATAATGCGGTTATTCCCGCCTTCTATATAGTTTTTCTTTGCTATTTTATACGCAAGCTGAATACCTGCTCCTCCGGCCGTAGAACCTCCGGCAGTTAGTCCTTCAAGAGCTTCGCGGATCTTTTGCTTATCGGCTCCGGATGTCGAAGGCAGCACTTCTCCTGCCGACCCGGCATATACTACAATAGCAACACGGTCTTTATCCCGCAGATTATTTATAAGCAGCTTTAGCGACGATTTCACCAAATCCAAACGTGTCGCGCCCCACATAGAGCCCGATACATCGATAAGGAATACGAGGTTCGAAGCAGGCATATCTTCACCAGCCATTTCTTTTGCCTTTACTCCTATACGTACCAACCTATGAGTAGGATTCCAGAGGCATTCACCCACTTCGGTAGTAATCTTTACCGGCTCATTGCCTGTAGGCTTTTCGTAGTTATAGGAAAAATAGTTTAGCAATTCTTCGGTACGAATAGCATCCATCGGAGGCATTTCGCCCTTGTTTACATAGCGGCGCATGTTGCTATACGAAGCAGCATCTACATCTATAGAAAAAGTTGAAAGCGGATCTTCCGAGGCAGACTTAAAGCGATTTTCCACCACTTTATTATAATCTTCAGCATTCATATTATCGTACATTGAGTACTGGGGCGAAGGTGAAGGAGCCGCTCTATATGCCGCTTCTGCCTTCTTTTGTTTTCTGCGTCCCGAGCCGAATAACGCACCGGAAGAACGCTGCTCTACTCCATAAGCGACGCCAACCATTTCGTCTAGCTGACGGGTGTCTTGCCGCATTACAACATCAATAATACTCTTTGTTACTTTTACTTCTTTAGTCTCATATCCTACAAAAGAAAATACAAGCGTAGAACCAATTGTTGTGCTAATGCTATACTTACCATCTATATCAGAGGTAACTCCAGCCGTAGTTCCCTTAACCATAATTGTTACAAAAGGTATGGGCTGCCCATCGGAGACATCGGTAACTGTTCCCATAACAGTTACCGCTTGTGCAGAAAGCCCTAACGAAGCCAACACGCACACTAGTAGTACAGATAATCTTTTAGCTTTCATAAGTATAAGTTTTATTAGTATATTAAAATTGTTATTATTTGCTTTTCTTATACTCCATAGATGCAAGCATAGCTATCAATTCCATAAATTGACATAAAAAAATTTTTCCGCCTTACTTAGGCGTTCTGAATGATACTTTTGTTTAAAAGAGAGCGAACTTTTCGGCAAAAACTTTTAGCTTTGTGGAAAATCGGAAAACTTGCAGTTACATAAAACCAACATATCAACGCTAACAGACGAAGAGCTACTACTACAGTTCCGCATTACCAGTGATACTGAGTACTTCGGTGTGCTGTACGACCGTTATATACCGTTGGTTTATGGGCTTTGCTTAAAATACCTGCAAAATGCCGATAAGGCAGAAGATGCTACCATGCAGCTGTTTGAAAATTTGGCAAAAAAAGTTAAGAACTACGAAATAAAAGTTTTCAGGACATGGCTGTATAGCGTTGCTAAAAATCACTGTTTTCAGATATTACGAAAGAAAGAACGGGAGATTTCGCTCAATTCGGAGAACCTTGTTATGGAATCTGACTCTATTTTGCATCTATTTAGTGAGGACAGCAACAATGATAGGTTAATTGCTCTAAACAAATGCATAGAGAAGCTGCCCGAACCTCAGCGAATAAGTGTACTAAAGTTTTTTATAGAAGAACTATCGTATGCCGAAATTGTTGATGCAACAGGATATCAGCTGAAAAGCGTAAAAAGCTATATTCAGAACGGTAAACGCAACCTCAAGATTTGTATCGAAAAAAGTACGGTTGAATGAAGCTGACACAATACATAAAAGGCTTACGCAAAGGTAAGGACGCCCATAAGATCGAGCGTGATGCTATGGAAGATACTTTCTTGGCTGATGCGTTAGAAGGCTTTGAGTCGGTTGAAGGTAACCATGCCGAGCGTATAGAACGTATGCAACGACGGATTGCTTTGCGTAGCCAAGATAAGCATCTTACTGCCGCAAAAATCGCCGCAAAGAAACGCTCTATTTATTCTGAAGCTTCCGAGGTAATGATGGATGTTTCTGCGTGCGCAGAGATGGCTACCGAAGAACGGGCAGATTTTACTATTCTAAAAGAACATACTACCAACAAGAAAAAGCGTCGCAACATTATGGCGTGGGCTGCTGCTGCCGTTCTCCTTCTATTTATTGCTACCTGGGGCTATTTCTGGCTGCTAAAAGAAGACCAAGCCAGCCCACAGCTGGCAGTAGTAACAGAAAGTCCTGTTGCTACAAAAGACGCTACCCCTATAACCGAAGACAGAGCAATACACACCGCCTCCGAGTCCAACGAATTAATGGAAAGCTATGACGAAGTATTAGCCCAGGGTTACCAAGAAAACGCTTCAAGAAGAGAGCAGGAACGTTCTACTTCAACAACAGCAGCCCCGGTTGCACTTCCGCCCTCTCCCGTTCCGGCAATTGAAGAGTTAGAAGAAAAACACATTCTTGCTGATGCGGAAACAGCTATACTAGATTCTTTCAGATACCAGTTAAACTTTAATGCGGAAACTGATTCTGTACTCAACCTCAACAAACCTAAGCTAGAAGATTCTACGTATTTAAAGCTATTTGCCTCAAAAGACGCTGAGAAATCTCAACCTTTGAGCAGCATTTCTGCCATTGATGCCGATAACATTGGTATTTATTCTAACACCAATCGTCATGCATTATCCCAATCACAAGCATTATCCGGTAAAGTCGCAGGAATCCAAGTCAACGAAAAGAAAGAAACGGAATTCGATTCGCACGCATTAACACCATCGCAGCTGCTATCGCAAGGTAAGGTGGGTGGACGACTAGCAGATCAAAGTCAAAACAGCTATCTTAGTAAAGCAGAGAAAAGAAGAATAAAGCAGGCGGCCGAAGCAAGCATGTCTGCTCCCGCTCCTTCTTCTCAAATAGCTTCGGGTAATATTACAGGTAGAGTTATAGATCGGAATGGAGAGCCTATTCCTTTTGTCACTGTCGCCGTTAAGGGAACTACTGACGGTACGACTACGGATATGGAAGGTTATTTCGCTCTAAACGCCAAGAATGCTGAAAAGGTTGTTGCCAGCTTTGTTGGATTCGATACAGTTGAGCTGCCCGTGGATACAATAAAGCCTATGACTATTGCTATGAATGAAAGCGCTACCCAACTTGAAGAAATGGTAGTTATAGCATATGGCAGAAATATCGCGGATGATAGCTATAGCTACCGGAGCGTAACGACTCCTGAGCCTGAGGATGGCTATAGTGCCTACCGCAAATATCTTAACGAAAGTCTTAGAAAACCAACCGATGAATGCGCCGATAAAAAAGGTCGCGTAGTACTTACCTTCTATGTAAATAGCAACGGACGTCCATATAATATACAGGTTAAGCGAAGCCTATGTCCTTCTGCCGATAGAGAAGCTATTCGCCTAATTGAAGAAGGGGGAAATTGGACTACAGGCGATGGAGAGGTTAGGATTAACGTAAGATTTTAAAGCTATAATAATCTCACTTCTCCCGTCATTTCTCCCGTCGGTCGAAATGACGGATTTGTTTTATAAAGCCAAAGGCTGGCTCGTTCTCACAACCCCAATTTTTTTAGCCATATTCTTTATCCACCACAAATACATTAACGTTGCCGTTAGGCAGTAAACTCCGGCATGTATCCATAGGGTAATAAACTCAGGCATAACATCCTGAAAGGTCGCCCCCATTGTATTAATCTTTATAAATCCATGTATTCCGGGGGTTGACGGTATTATATAAGCTATCCCTTTTAGCGGTGCAGGTATTGCATCCCAGGGCCACGACACCCCCGATAAAAACAAAAAGATAACGCCGGTAAAGACAAATAAAAGCATTGAAAACTCTCGCTGAGAGCAAAAGTATGACAACGTCATGGAGAAGAATGTGGCAGCCAGTAAAAACGGAAAAATAAAAACTCCAATTGTTACAGGATCGCCCATTTGCGGCAAACGGAATAAGTATGGTACAACTCTAAATATCCAAACTGATATAAACATATATATCAATACATAGGCTAGAGCTTTGCCAACGGTAAACCTAAATGCATTAACATTCTTACCAATACGCAGACGCGAGGCTATTGTATGTGTCTTTTTATCGTTATGTGTACCTATAATGGTAGAAATACCTAAAAGCAACGTTTGCTGTATAATCAGCACTAACACCGCGGGAATAAGAAAGCCGGCAAAACCGCTTCGCGGGTTATACAGCGTTACCCACTCGTTCGCAACCGCCTGTGCCGTAGATTTGTCTTGCGCTTGTGTACCATATCCGACAGTATTTATACGAATATCGGTGCCCATATCTAAAGACACCTCGGTAGCGCTAAGCAGCATATTTTTATAAAATAAAATACTGCTCATATCGGCATAAACCATCACTTGTGTTTGCTGCTGGGTGTGTAGCTTACGGCTAAAATCTTCGGGAATATATAGAATACCATATGCATCTTTTCTACGCATGGCTTCTTCCGCCTCTTCCATATCCGTTGCATATCCTATAATCTCGACATCGGCAGTGGCATCTACCTTACGAACAAACTCTCTTGCCAGCGATGAACGAGAATCATCTACCGCGACTACCTTAACTTCCCTTACCACCTCATTTGTATATATCGAAGTGTAAAGGAGTGGATAAACAAACGGCACTAAGAAAAAAAGTATAAGGGTAGCCTCATCCTTAAAAATGCGCTTCAGCTCTTTTACCCAAACGTAGTATATATCAAGAAACAGCTTCTTCATTCTCCACCTCACTTTCCATCTAACTCTCGTAAACATTACGTTCGAGAAACTTTCGTATCCTACCAAAAAAGAATACCGATAAGAACAGGAAACCTAACAATGCTGCATAATGGTACATTGAATAGCCTATTGATATTCCATTTAGCGCTTGATCTACATATATTAAGAAGAAATGCTTTAGCGGTAGTATAAAGCTAAGCGCATATAGGCTGGGATGCATGGCTTGTCCCGGGAATGAGAACCCCGAAAGAGAAAAAGCAATCATACAAACCAGACAGGCTATACTAACCGAAAAACGGTAGTTTTTAAACGCAGCAAGCAGTATCAGCCCAAATCCCTGCGAAGCTATTATCAGCAAGAAATAGCCGAAAAACATTGGCAAAAACCCGCTATTTAAAGGGAAACCATTATAATGATACAATACAGACGTCATCAGTAGGGCGATGATTGTATAAAGTATTGTATACGGCAGCAACTTTCCGGCAATTGTTCTAAAAATCGAGCTTCCTGACATTCGTAATAGCTTTCTTCCGTTACCAGACTTAACTTCTGCTCCAAAGCCGGAAATCGTAAATATCATTACTATAAGCTGCAAAATCCCCGGTAAAAACATATTGTTAAGGTAAACCGAATAGTTCAGCCACGGATTACCCAACGGATGAGCCTCTACACTTATTGGCCGCACAATGGGCATAAGCTGCCCTTCGGTATATCCTTTAGCCACCCCGGTTTGTAACCCGACCGACGCCGCTGCTAAAGTGGAAATAATTTTTAAGTCTTGAAAAAGTAGCGAACCTGATATCAGGAAAGAGTTATTGGTATAGTAAACCAGCTTAGGTCTATCACCCGAAACAGCCTCTCTTGCAAAATCTTTAGGAATGGTAAGAATGGCAAATATCTCCATTTTTTCCATCTTAATTCGCGCTTCTCTAAACGATAAACTTTTAAACTTAACGTTTGTTTTCGGGAAAGCATCGAGCTGGCGGATAAGTGTACGCGATGTAGATGAATTATCATAGTCCACCACAGCAATAGGTATCTGCTGAGGCAACCCATTACGCATCATTCCTAGAAGTATAATCATGGAAAGAATAGGCGCGATAACTATCCCCCATATACATACTTTAGAAGACGGGATGCGCTTACACTCGCGAGAAAAAACCAACCGTATGCCAGCTCTTACTTTCATCTACGATTTACTTTCTTATAATAAGCGACATACCGGGAATTACTTCGGGAGATTCACCAACAAATCTAGCTCTAACTTCAAACGTTTTTCTATCGTATTGACCTGTTGTTTTAGTAGCCTTCCATGCGGCATATGTACCCAGATCTTTCATATAGTAAACCTTCATATCGACCTCTTTATCCAAAGCCGGGACATGTACTTTAATCGTTTCATTCATCCCGAAATCGTTCAGCTTATCTTCTCTTACGTTAAACGCGCCCCACTTATCGGCAAGATTCATAACATTCACGATAGGTGCGCCTGCTCCCACTAACTCCCCGATATTAGGAAACTTCTCCGATATTCGACCGTCCACAGGAGATATCAGGTAGCTTTCTGAAATATACGATTCAACCTCCGCTACAGCACCTTTTGCCCTATCTACCATGGCAAGAGCAGCCTCCTTATCTTCTTTTTCCGCTCCGTCAAGAACCATATCGTACTGATATTTAGCCGCTTTCTCAGTAGCGATGTAGGCATTCAAATTAGCCTCCGCTTCGTCTCGCTTTTGCGCTGTTACAACACCTTTATCGTACAAATTCTGAACACGAGTGTATGATTTCTGAGCAATATCCAGACCAGCTTTCGCTTTTTGCCACATTTCGTATGCACTTTGTATCCGCTCTACTCTTGCGCCTTTTATAGCCTTTTTATTCTGCGCAGCAGCACTCTGTTCGGCAGCCTGCGCTTGCGCCAGCTTCGCTTCAATATCAGGTATGCTAAGAACTGCAAGTGTATCGCCTTTTTCAACATAGTCGCCCTCTTCTACAAAATACTTTTCTAATCGTCCGGGAACTTTGCTGGAAATACGTACTTCTGTAATCTCAGCCTCGCCTTGAATAATGTTATCCGCGCAGTTCATAAAAAAGAACCCATATGCAGCGACCGCTATAAGAACGACAAGAAATATTATAATCGGAATAAGCTTCGATCCTGATTTTTTTTCTTCTGTACTCATGGTATATATTATTTTATAATTTTCGACCTAGTGCTTTGTTTAAGTATATCTTACAAAGCATGGCATCAATCTGCGCATCTATCAACTCCGAATGTGCCGAAATCCACGCGGTATGAGCAGCCATTGCGTCAGAAGCAGATATTACCCCTTCTTCAAATCCAACGTTAGCATAACGAAGGTTTTCATCGGACTTTTCAACGTTAGCTTTTACCGCCGAGAGTTTCTTAACCGCTTCATTAAGCTTATAGCTTGACTGGTTAACTTGAAGCTGTATTTTCTCTTTTGCTTCTTCCAACTCATATTTTTTTATACGCGATTCTGCCTTTGCCGCGTTAAGCTTAGCAGCATTGGCTCCAAAGTTAAGCGGAACTTTTACCATAACGCCTACGTTCCACATACCTGCAAATTTGTTACTCAGCCCATCGAAAGCGCTGGGGTTTGTCCAGAGATAGTTTGCCGTAAGCGCTACGTTAGGCATAAACTCCGATACAGCAATACTTTTCTGCTTATCGTATATCTTAGCGGCCAGCTCAAGGCTTTTAATCTCCGATCGGTTAGACCATGCCTCGTTTACATCCGCTATAATTGGAGTTTCGTCAACCGGTAGTGTTTCTATATTTTCATCTGCCAGAATGATTTGATTGCTAATTTCTAAACCACATAGCTGACAAAGCAACATTTTTGCCAGGCTTAAACCATTCTCTGCCTTAGCCAGCGTCATGTCTGCTTCGTTAAGCTTAACACTTACACTCAACCTGTCTGCTTTAGTTGCTACGCCCTCCTCTACCATAGCCTCAATATCGGAGTCCATTTTTTTAAGTAGGTCAACATAAGAGGTTGCTAATCTCTTCTTGTTCGATACCGATACTACCTGCCAATATGCCTCATCAATTTCAACTATTACATCGCTCAGCTTAGAATCTTTCATTGTAGTGGCTAGCTCTTCGGCATAAGATCGTATATCGTTATAGGCAATAATTTTTCCGCCCATAAAAACGGGCTGAACCAGGCTGATGCCTGCAACCCAAATATTCTTGATATCAATTTCGCCCAGCTCCGATATGGAACTCCTTAGCTCTTCGGGCACCGGAAATGTCATACCCGACATACTTATAACAGGAGGAATATTTATAGGGGGTGTTGAAATAGATATGGGAATTGCAGAAGACGGTATTATATTCAAATTCTTCTGGTTGCACATATAAGCGCCTGTTGCTGATAGCTCCGGTAGATACTTAGTAAATGCTTCTTTTTTATCATAATAAGCTTTACGCTCCTGTTCTGTAGCAATTTTTAGCGCGTTATTATTTTCTATTGCCAAATTCCGACATTCTTCAAGGCTGAGTACTCGCTGCGCATATACGCTATCAAACGCCAATAAGAGAAAGGCTACAGCTATAGTAAGGCTCCTTTTAAACATATCGCGTTAAGTTAAAATGATCTACGTTAAACAAAGAGCCAAACCAAAGGTTCGAACTCCAATTTAAAAAGGATTCTGGCTGGCTTTTGATTAATGCGGCTGCAAAGGTCTGAAATAATTGCTTACTATATTCTATACCAATACTATTCTTAGACAGAAGTTAATATAGAAATAATATATAATGGAAAACGTTTTCGTTGCTAATAAAAAAGCAGCCTTAAAAAAGGCCGCTTCCATAATTCATAATTAATATCCGCTAATTAATAGCTAGGATTTTGCTGCTCTCCAATTCCTGGGTTAGCATCGATTTCACTCTTTGGAATTGGTAAAATACATTTATAAAAGAAATTAGCGCCATCTGTTTGTATAATCTTAGGACGATTATTCGGAGCTACGGCTCCCGCATCAATAAACTCATCATTGAATTCTATTGATTTCTGGTGGCGTAGCATATCGAAAAATCTATGTCCTTCCATAAAGAGCTCTCTACTTCTTTCGTCAAGAATCATATCCAACGAAACGGTTGCGCTAGTTGCCGGTGCTAAACCGGGTGCTCTATCTCTGATTTCTTGTAAATAGCTTGCTGCTTTGGTTAAATCTGGAATGCTTTTTAGCAATGCCGCCTCTGCTGCGATTAAATAAATTTCCGACAAACGGAATACTTTAATGTTTACCGCAGAATATTTACCTTTATCGCCCGCCCTCGCATTGCCTACATATTTACGGCACGAACCTAATCGAGAAGTAGATGTTTCGTCATAACGCATAATATCTAACCGGATATCTTTGTTAGCTGCTCCACCAACATTCTCGCTTTCGTATAATCTTGCTAAATAGTAGTCGCTCGCCATGAAATACCCCAAAACAGAAGAGCTCACTTCGCCTTTTCTTAAGAGAAGCGCGCCCCATGATGTTGTCCCAAGATCCGCTTCATTTTCAAAAATACCTAACTCAAAAATAGACTCAGAGCCAAATTGGGTTGACCACGAATCAAGCCACTCATCATTAGAATACAGGCTATAAGGTCCTGCCATAACTTCTTCGGCAGCAGCCAATGCGTCATCATATTCGCCCATATACAACTTCACTCTTGCCAGTAAAGCTCTATTACCATAATAGTTAATATACCCGTTCTTTTTAGCCTTACCCGAGGTATTATCCAGCAATACTCTCGCATCTTCTATATCCTTAAGTATTTGGATATAAACTTGCTCTACTGTTGAACGGAGAGGCTTTTCATATACTCCTATCGGCTCAGTAACAATAGGTACTCCCCATGAAGAAGGACCATTCGGGTGAGTGTAAGGCATTCCATATATCCTAACAAGATCAAAATGCATAAGCGCTCTTAACGTTAATACTCGTCCTCTATGTATGGATAAATCTTCTCCAACTGTTCCAGCCGCTTCTGCTTTATCCATACCATTTAATAAGTTATTTGCCTGCAGAAGACAGTAGTAAATTTGAGACCAATATCCGGAACCAGAGCCAGTTGATGCCGAATGAGCGAACGTATATAAGTAGTCATACCCACGACCATGCGATCTAATGACAAAATCTCCACCTTTAGCGTCGGCATAAAGCATCATATTCCTTCCATAGTAGCTTCCACTAGTCATTTCCCTCATAATACCGTTCATCATGACATCAGCATCTGACCCGGTTCTAATCTCGAGCATTTCTTCTTTAGTAGAATTCGTAGGATAGACATCCAAAAAATTTTCGCAAGAAGAAAAATGCATTACGCATATTATTGCAGCGAATATTGTTATTATTTTTTTCATGTTGTAATTTCTTTAACTAATTAAAAACTAACTTCTACGCCAAATGTATAAGTCTTACCTATTGGCATCGCCCATGTTTTTACACCGTTAACAGGTGTTTCTGGGTCATAAAGCCCGTAAGACGACCATGTCAACAGGTTTGAGCCTGTAAAATAAACTCTCGCGTTAGACATGCTTACTTTTTCTACGATCTTTTTAGGTAACGTATACGATAATGTTATGTTCTTCAGCCTAATAAAACTTCCGTCATGGATAAAACGACTGCTTCTTTGCAAAACATCCTCCATATCAGTTGCCAACATTTGAGGATATTTGGCATTCTTATTGCTTTCGGTCCATCTGTTCTCATATTGGTCTTTAGAGCGTATTCTTTCCCAATAGTAACCGTCATCCGTTACGTCTCTGCTAACACCGTCATAAACGTCTCCACCAATTTTATAAATAAAGTTGAGACCCAGGCTCAGATTTTTCCAGCTGAAATCCGTATTAATACCTCCAAATATTTTGGGGTCCGCTTTTCCAATAACAATTTCACTTGCTTTCGTATAGTCATACGTTGCCGGTTTACCATTAAACATCAAATCGGGTGTTTCATTGTTGTTCAGGTACCAAACCTGCGTTCCTGTAGCGCTCTCGACACCCGCCCATTCTAAACCGTAAAACGACATTGGAGATTCTCCTACTCTATAAATTCTTCTTGCAAATGCATCTACATCTGAGCTAAAGATGATATCTTGCCCTCCATATAAATCTGTTACTTCCGATTTAATAAGAGATGCTGTAATCCCCATGTTCCACTTGAAATCGCCTCTAGATAGTATATTACCCCATAGCTCTATTTCTAACCCTTTGTTATTTATTTCTCCAACATTAGTAAGGGTAGGACTTACTCCTGTGACCATAGAAATGGGAACATTTTGAAGTAAGTTCTTGGAATCTCTATTGAAAAACTCAATGGTACCTGTTACCCTGTTTTTAAAAAGTCCGAATTCAAGAGCAACGTTTGCCGTATAGTTATTTTCCCATTTAAGATTTGGGTCGGGCTTCGTTGTTACCAGTCCTCCCGGTTCTTCCATATATTTACTGGTATATCCAATAAGAGACATGTATGCGTAGTTTGAAGAAGGAAGCGTTCCGTTTACTCCATAAGAGGCTCTCAACCTAAGGTTCGACAGCCACGAAATATCTTCCATGAACGCTTCATTAGAAATTCTCCAAGATCCTGCTACGGACCAGAAGTTACCCCACCGCGTATCGGGACCTAATCTCGAGGAACCATCACGACGATATGAACCTGATACGTAATATTTATTATCGTAGTTATACTCTACTCTGGATAGGAAAGAAAGCATATTATTACCCCACCAATATCCCGCTCCCTCTGTAAGCCCCGCGGTAGATACTGACGGTAAGTCACTGTTACCCAAATTCTGTCCCTCGGCTCTTATATAGTCTGTTCTATTCTTTTCGGCTTCCCAACCGACAAGTGCCGCAACGGTATGCCTATCAAAAGCTTTATTAAAATCTAATACCGTAGATGATACTAGCTTATTTGTAGTTGTATTATAGTTAGTAACCAGACCTCTAACACTGCCGCCGCTAAAATGGAACGGGCTGTAATATAAGTAATCCCTAGTGTTTATGTTATCATAAGATAAGGTTGTTCTCGCGGTTAATTCCGGAAGTATCTTTACGGTAACATTTTCAATAGCGCTTATTCTTAGCGTTTTAGCAGAGTTGCTCCATTCATCGTTATAGTAAAGATGGTTTTGACCATAGCTGCCGTACCTCTCTGTCCAAGGTTCTCCCGTTTTATAATCCGTAGGCCAATACATTCCCCAAAGTAAATTTCTTACCTGCATGAACATATTAGTACTCGTATTTCTAGAGTCATTAAAACCTACGTTTCGAGTCTTTGCAAAGTTAACGTTAGAACCTACCTCAACGTATTTACCTATTTTTTGGGTTAAGTTTAAACGTCCTGTTATTCTCTCGTAATTATTTTTCTTTACACGCCCATCCTCTTGGGTATATCCTATAGAGGTGTAATAAGTAGTAGTTTCGCTACCTCCACTAACCGACGCCTCATATGTTTGGTATATGGCAGTACGGAAAAGCGCATCCTCCCAGTCAAAATAAGTACCGGCTCTGCCGCTATTATCATAATCTGAAATTGTAAGGCTGTTGACGGTATCATCTGGCGCAGAGAAAGCGTAACCATGCTTATTAAAACGATTATTCAGCTGAGCAATAGCCTTTGAGCTAGCGCTTGCATACGATTCTCCCGCGTTTACATATCTATCCCAAAACATCCGATAATACATTTCAACGTTTTCTTCATCGCTTGCTCTTTCCCAGTTATCCGTCGCGAAAGAAGGCGTCAACGCAATAGACGCTCTAAAATCTACCTTCGCCTTGCCTCGCCTACCTTTTTTAGTTTGAATAAGGATAACACCGTTTGCTGCTCTTGAGCCGTACAATGCGGATGCCGCCGCATCCTTAAGAACGGTAATACTTTCAATATCGGCGGGGTTGATTGTACCCATGACGTTATTCATATTGGCTGCAAAAGCATCGCTAAGCTGACCTGTAGTTCCCGAAGCAACAGGTACTCCATCTACAACATATAACGGATTGTTCCCAGCGTTCATAGAACCCGTACCGCGTATTCTAATATCTGGCGCCGCGCCAGCCATACCCGAACTTGTTGTTACTTGTAAACCTGGAACTTTACCGTTCAGAGCATTTTGAAAAGACAATTCGGGAACATCCTTAATAGCATCTTGCTTTACAACGCTCGCCGCCCCGGTAAAGGTACCTTTTGTCGCAGTACCATACGCCACAACAATACTCTCATCGAGCGCGAAAGCGTCACTTTCTAACATTACGTCAATAATGCCGCGTCCTCCGACCGCTTCTTCGCGGCTTTGCATTCCGAAGAAGCTGAAAACCAACACCGCATCTCCATCAGGAACGGTTATAGAGTAGGTTCCATCTTCTCCTGTTGTAACAGCAGTAGATGTGTTTTTAACGATAACAGACGCAAAAGCAACGGGCTTACCATCCTCTGCTCCTGTAACTGTACCGGTAACCCTCATTTGTGCATTTGCAGAAAAGCCGCACAATAGCATAAGTAGTACCAAGCAATAAAATTGTTTCATAGATTAAAAGGTTTTAGTTTAATTAAGTTTGAGTTAGCTCGGCTAAAAGCTGAAACCGCCTCCTTACAAATGTAAAAAAAAATTTATATATTACGGCACTTACATATGCAGTTTACCATTTGCGGTAAATCTTCGTGTAAACCTATTGTACTTTCGTAAAAAATAACAGGATATGAAACATAATCAGGATGTTACAAAAGAAGAGGTTGATTCCCGAATAATGGAAATCGCTAGTAAGCTAAAAATATTACGTATAAAAAAAGGCTACTCGAGCCACGAATCTTTTGCGTGGAATAATGGTCTAAACCGAGCACAGTACTGGCGCGTAGAAAAAGGCTCTAATATTACTATTAAGACTCTTTTAACTATTTTGGATATACATAATATGAGTCTGAAAGAATTTTTTGAGGACTTTCAATAGCTTTTGGCGTGAAGGATTTTATTTAACAAAGCACGTAAGCTTATCTTTATTGCCTATTCGTTTATTTTTAAATGATACAAATCTATTCTTACATTTGAATAAAATTTTGAACTAAGTATTCATCAAAATAAGCTTATGAAACGTTTACTATTAACCATTTTATGCATTATCTTATCCATCGCTGTATGGTCACAAGATAAAGCCGTTGATATTACCATACTACAAACCAGCGATATTCATGGCGCATTCTTTCCGTACGATTTTATAGGAAATAAGCCACTAAACGGGAGTATGGCTAGGGTTTCTACCATTGTAAAAAGCGAGAGAGAAAGAAATCCTAACCTTATACTGTTGGATAACGGAGATATTTTACAAGGACAACCCTCTGTTTACTACTACAACTTTATCGATACTACGACTAAGCATCTATACTTACGCATTGCAGAATATCTAAAGTACGATGCCGCAGGGGTTGGCAACCACGATATTGAAACCGGGCATCCGGTATATGATAGAATTGTAAGAGAGAGTAAGCGCCCTATACTAACGGCAAATGCTGTACGGTCGGATAACGGGAAACCATATTTTGAACCTTACGCCGTTATAGATCGTGATGGTATTAAGGTTGCTGTTATCGGGCTTATTACACCTGCAATACCAAAGTGGTTACCCGAAAACATATGGGAAGGTATGCGTTTTGAAGATATGCAGGAAAGTGCCGCAAAATGGATAAAAATAGTAAAGGAAAAAGAAAATCCGCAGGTAATACTAGGACTATTTCATGCCGGACATAACTATGAATACAGCGGCGAGAATGAACATACGCCTAAAAATGAAAACGCATCGTTGCTGGTTGCCAAAAACGTTCCGGGTTTTGATGCCGTTTTCATTGGTCACGATCACGATAGATATATTAATACTATAGTAAACGTTGCGGGCGATAGCGTTATTATTCTCGATCCGTCCAATAACGGAAAGTATGTATCGGAACTGTCGGTTAACCTTACGTTGGAAAAAGGCGAGCTAAAATCGAAAAAAGTAAGCGGTCACCTAATTGATACAAAAGACGTTAATATTGATGCTGAGTTTATGCGAGAATTTGCCGAAGATTATAAAAAAGTTGAAGAATTCGTTTCTCGTCAGGTTGGCATACTTACGCATTCTATTTCATCACGTCCGGCGTTTTTTGGTCCATCTGAGTTTATAGACCTTATCCATCGTATTCAGCTGGATATTACCGGAGCCGACATATCTTTTACAGCCCCGCTCTCAATGGATACAGAAATAAAAGCAGGTCCTATATACGTAAGCGATATGTTTAAGCTGTATCGTTTCGAAAATTTACTTTATACCATGGCGCTAACGGGTAAAGAAATAGACGGATTTTTAGAGCATTCGTACGCAATATGGACTAACCAAATGAAAAGCGAAGACGATCACCTGCTACTACTACGTCAAGACGAAAATATGCGTAACGGCAGACTTGTCAATCCATTTTATAACTTTGATTCCGCCGCAGGCATCATCTATACGGTAGATGTAAGCAAACCGGCTGGCGATAGAGTTACCATAGCGGCTATGTACGATGGTACTCCATTTTTAGAAGATAAAATCTATAAAGTTGCCATAAACTCATACCGTGGCAATGGCGGTGGAGAACATCTTTCCGAAGGCGCGGGCATTGTTAAAGAAGAAATAAGCAAGCGCATCATTTCTTCTACCGACCGGGATTTACGCTACTACCTCATGCGATGGATAGAGCAACAAGGAGGCGTTACACCTTCATTACTACTCAGCGAGCCGGAATGGTCGTTTATCCCCACGGAATGGGCTATTCCTGCAGCAAAAAAAGATTATAAGTTGCTATTCGGCGAGTAAGTCGTATTTTTGCCGCATGAATGTAAATCTCGAAATTCTCGAAAATGGCAAGCTATTGCCTCTTGTAGAAGATTTCTACACTATACAGGGCGAAGGGTTCCATATGGGTAAACCGGCATACTTTATCCGCCTTGGCGGATGCGATGTAGGCTGCGAATGGTGCGACGCCAAGTTTACGTGGAATCCTAAAACGTTTCCGCCCGTTTTTGTTGACGAAATTCTTAGCCGCGCTTCCTCCTTCCCTGCACAAGCAGCGGTTATAACAGGGGGTGAGCCATCACTATATCCGTTGGATTATCTCTGCTCAGAGCTAAAGAAAAAAGGCATAGAAACGTTTATTGAAACATCCGGGGCACATACGCTATCAGGTATCTGGGACTGGATATGCCTATCACCTAAAAAACAGCAAGCGCCCGTTGGTAATATTCATCAGCTAGCAAATGAGCTAAAAGTTATTATAGAACAAGAAAAAGACCTGATATGGGCAGAAGAAAATGCCGCCAAAGTCAGCCAAGAGTGCCTTCTCTACCTGCAACCCGAATGGAGTAAGTATAAAAAAATAATTCAACCTCTTGTTGGATACGCTAAACAGTATCCCAAATGGAACATATCTATTCAGGCTCATAAGTTTATGAATATTCCATAATTCGAAAATAAAATTTTCGAATTATTCTCGCTACCTTTATACTAAACCCAAAATCATTTTAGCCATGAGCATGCGCGATATTGAAGGTGTTGTGGAAATTTCGGTTTACCGCATAGATAAAAGCAATATTCCTTTAGAATAAAAACGTAATCTACTTTACAACCTTTATAAATTCCAGGCGGAGTACGATACCGGAGATACAAATTTCAGGGTTAAAGATATTCTGCCGAAATATCACTACATGTTCGCCCTCCCGGTAGAAGTTCATCCCGACTATGCTGAAAAAAGAAGAGTTCGATGGCTACGTAGAAAAACGTTATTCGGAGTGGTTGACCGATGATAGCATACTTGAACCCGAAGATGATGGCAAATCCCTTTTCTATACAGATGCAGGTAGCGAAACATGGCGGAGGTTAGTAGATAATGGCATTCTAACAGGCGAACAAGCCATACCTGTTGCAGCTATGCCTATGCCGGAAACAGTTTTGGAGATTGTAAAGCTTTGCAAAGAGCAACAAGATGTTGAGTGTGCGGCAGAATGGTTTAGAACCACCCTATTTTACATATTATGGGATGCAAAAGAAAAAGACACTCAAACCATTGATGCTATTGCCAAAATTCTATTTAACGAAGTTGTTCTAGCTGCCGTATATGAAGATTACTATTTTCAGCGTAGTATCAATAGCTTAAAAGAAGAAATTGACAATAACGAAGCGCCAAAAATACTCACCGAATGGATAAAAGCCTATATTGACTGGGAGCAAGAACTAGAGAAAAACCCAAACTTTCACCTTCAGCAAACAATTAAGAAGTTTAGAGATAAAGACCTCAAGGGTGCTTACGAATCGTGTAAGAAAGGTTTGGAGAATGACCCTGACAACCCGTTCCTGCTGTTATACGAAGCTACTATATACATTCTAATACTCCAGAACGCAAGGCAAGATATAGAAAGCTACCAATCATGGATAGACCAGCTACAAAAGCCGCTTTTTGTAGAAAACCAGACCGAAGAAAATATTCGAATTATTAAATCACATTCTTTATACTATATCGCTTACGCATATTTAATATGCGGCAACTTATCCGAAGCAAAGAAAATAGCAGAGCAGGTTATCAACGAATATAAGATGGAAGAGGCAAAAGAACTTTTAGACTTTATCATAAAAGCCGAGACACAGCAATAGATCAACCCTCATTTTCATAAAACGAACGTAACTACACCAACTTATACATAGCTATTAGGATAATTTACAAGTATATATTGCTATATTTGTAGAAACCGTTTTTACCTAAAACCTAATAACATGAAAAAGATAGCTATACTAATCTGTTTTTTATTATTCTCTACATCAATATGGGCTCAGAATAAGCCGAAATATTCGGAAAAACCCATTTATCAGTTTACCGATGTTAAAACATTACCCGTTACACAGCCCCAATGCCAATATAAAACCAGCGCATGCTGGAGTTTTAGTACCATGGCATTACTCGAAGCAGAGTTGCTGCGTATGGGCAAGGGAGAATACGACTTATCGGAAATGTATATTGCGCGATGTAATACCGAGAAGAAAACGGATAAATTTGTCAGAATGCACGGACAAATAAACTACTCTCCCGGCGGACTAACTGCAAACGTATTCGAGCTGATTAAAGATTACGGTCTTATGCCCGAAGAGGCATATAAAGGGCTAAGCTACGGCTCGGAAACACACGACCATAGTGAGGTTGACAGGCTGACTGATGCATATGCCAAAACGCTAATAAAAGGAAGGAGGCTAACAACCGCATGGAAGCAAGGGTTAAGTGGTATTTTGGATGCTTATTTCGGCGAAGTGCCCGAAAAATTCACCTATAAAGGAAAAGAATATACAACGCAAAGCTTTGCACAATCATTAGACCTTAACTTCAACGACTACGTGTTTATTACCTCCTATACGCACCATCCGTTTTACGAAAGTTTTGTCCTCGAAATTCCGGATAACTACTACTGGGGGGAGTTCTATAACGTTCCGCTCAACGAGATGATACAAATTGTGGATAACGCTATCGAAACAGGCTATACGCTGGTTTGGAATATGGACATGAGTTCTAAGGGATACAGCTATCACGAAGGGTATGGTGCCGTTCCCGAAGATGATAAAGACCTCGACCAAACAGGTAGCGACCGTACTCGTTGGGAAGCAGCGTCAGGCAACAAGAACAATGCTAAAAAAGAGGAGCCTAAGCCCATACCTGTAAAAGAAAAAGCTATTACCCAAGAAATGCGCCAAAAATCGTTTGACAGCTACGAAACTGTTGACGACCATTTAATGCTGATTATGGGTACCGCCAAAGACCAAAACGGGAATCGATTCTATAAAGTAAAAGACTCGTGGAATATATACGAAACACGCTATCGGGGCTATGTTTATGTATCCGTTCCGTATATGCGCTACAAAACTATCGGACTTACCGTACATAAAGACGCCATACCTGCTGGTATTGCTGCGAAGCTGGGGATAAAATAGACTTAACAATGTTTTTAATATAATGACAGCCATTGATATCTAGTATATTTGTAAGAATACAATTCTATCAACAAAAACCTAAAACAAATAAATAATGAAAAGAATAGCATTTATAATTTGTGCGCTTTTGCTAGCTGTTGGTGTTGAAGCCCAGCAGAAAAAAGCCAACGACCAGAAAGATGAGGATATCTATAAATTTAATGTAAAAAAAGAGCTACCCTCCACCTCTGTAAAAAATCAGAATAGGTCGAGCACTTGCTGGAGCTTTAGTACAATAGCATTTTTAGAGTCGGAGCTACTTAGAATGGGTAAGCCGGAGTACGATTTATCCGAAATGTTTATCGTTCGTAAAAACTTTGAAATAAAAGGCGATAAGTATGTTCGCATGCACGGCGAAACCGCATTCTCTCCCGGAGCGCTAGCCGGAAACGTTATCAGTATTATTAAAAATTACGGTATCGTTCCCGAAGAAGTGTACAACGGAATGAACTATGGCGATACAATGCATATTCATACCGAACTTGATGCCGTTACCACCGCGTACATAAAAGCCGCTACTACCAATAGAAGCAGAAGGCTAACTACCGCATGGAAAGATGGATTTAGCGGTATTCTGGATGCGTATTTAGGCTCAGTTCCCGAAAAGTTTACGCATAAAGGTACTGAATATACTCCGAAGAGCTTTGCCAATTCCCTCGGATTTAATATGGACGATTATGTTGATATTACCTCATTTACCCATCATCCGTTTTATACCCAAGTAGCGCTGGAAATACCCGATAATTACTTCTGGAACAAATCCTACAACATCCCTATGGATGAAATGATAAAGATTATTGATAATTCGTTGGAGTTAGGATATACTGTGGCTTGGGGTGCTGATGTTAGCGAAAAAGGATTCCAATACCGCAAGGGTTTTGCCGTAGTTCCTGAAAAAGATGAAGATCTAGATCAAACAGGTAGCGACCGCGCTCGTTGGGAAGCAGCGTCAGGTAATAAAAACGACAAAAAGAAAGAAGAGCCTAAGCCAACGCCTGTAAAAGAAAAAGTAATTACACAAGAAATGCGTCAGGTTGCTTTCGATAACTACGAAACACAAGACGACCACGGTATGCTGATTATGGGCACGGCTACCGATCAGAACGGCAATCGTTACTATAAAGTAAAGAACTCGTGGGGAACTACAAACAGCCGCTACGATGGTTATTTCTTCGTATCTATTCCTTACGTTCAGTATAAGACTATCTCAATTATGGTAAATAAGAAGGCTATTCCTGCCGACATTGCCAAAAAGATGGGTTTATAATATTAATCACGTATCCTCAACTAAAACCGATGAAAAGACTAACGTTTCTGGTATGTGCTTTGTTACTGACATTAGGCGGTATTCAAGCGCAAAAAAAACAGGTAGATAGCAAAGTAGATAACGATATCTATAAATTTACCATGGTAAACGATTTGCCTGCCACACCTATAAAGAATCAGAGCAGATCGGGTACATGCTGGTGCTATAGCACAATTGCTTTTCTCGAAGCAGAATTGCTAAGAACAGGCAAAGGGGAGTACGATCTGGCAGAAATGTATGTTGTCCGTAAAAATTTTGAGGATAAGGCAGAGAAGTATGTTCGTATGCATGGACAGATGACGTTTTCTCCGGGAGCTTTATTTGAGAATGCGCTCCGCACTATTCGTCTTTACGGACTTATACCCGAAGAAGCATACGCCGGACTAAACTACGGTCATGACAGCCACATGCATGCTGAGCTTGATGCCATTACCGAAGCCTACATCAATGCAGTAATAAAGAATAAAAAGCTAACAACCGCATGGAAAGATGGGTATAGCAATATTCTTGATGCATACTTAGGCAAGGTTCCCGAAAAGTTTACCTATAAAGGCGTAGAATACACTCCGCGGAACTTTATGGATATGCTGGGAATAAATGTGGATGATTACGTAAGCATTACATCGTTTACACACCATCCGTTTTACAGTAAATTTGTTCTCGAAGTTCCCGATAACTACTTCTGGGGAGAATCTTACAACGTTCCGTTAGATGAGTTCATAAGAATTGTCAACAGCTCCATTGAACAAGGCTATACCGTAGGGTGGGACTCTGATGTTAGCGAAAAAGGATTTCGCCATAGAGACGGTTACGCGGTTATTCCAGATAAAGATGATGATTTAGACCAAACAAGTAGCGACCGCGCTCGCTGGGAAGCGGAATCCGGCAATAACAAAAATAAGAAGAAAGAGGAACCTAAACTCGAGCCGATAAAAGAAAAGGTAATTACACAAAAACTCCGTCAGCAATTGTTTGATAGCTATGAAACGGTTGACGACCACTTAATGCTGATTACCGGTATTGCAAAAGATCAAAACGGAAATATTTTTTATAAAGTAAAAAACTCGTGGGGAACCGATAATAGCCGTTATGATGGCTATCTGTTTGCATCAACTCCGTATGTACAATGCAAAACTATTTCTATTTTGATAAACAAAAACGCGATCCCATCTGATATCAGATCGAAGCTGGGGCTTTAAAAATACATCACCTAAAAAAGTGATGACGTAATAAATAAAAAAACGTCATTTCGAGCAAAGCGAGAAATCTCCTCATCCAGCGAATTAATGCTATTGGAGAGAGATTTCTCGCTTTGCTCGAAATGACAAGAATATTTAGAGGAACGTACTATTTCGCAACCAATGCCGATAATGCAATAGAGTATAGCTTACTTTGCGTGCTGTCTCCCCGCGATGTTAAAACGCACGGAACCTTTGCACCTACAACCATTGCAGCAAGCTCGCCTTTAGTAAATTTTGTTGCCGTTTTAAAGAATACATTTCCACTTTCGATGTTAGGGAATACTATGCAATCGGCATCACCAGCCACAGGACCTGTAACTTTCTTTGTTTCTGCCGATTCTTTATCAATAGCTACGTCAAATGCCAAAGGACCATCTACATATGCCCCTTTAATCTGTCCGCGATCCGCCATTTTCGAAATCATAGCAGCATCAACGCAAGCGGGCATATTTGGTAGCATTTGTTCTGTAGCAGCAAGCATAGCAACTTTAGGCTTCTCGATACCTAAACATTTTGCCGTATTAATTACATAGTTTGTAATAGCTACTTTTTGCTTTAAATCGGGAGCAGGAATAACAGCAACATCACCAACTACTAAAAGCTTATGATACGTAGGTACCGAAACTACAGTAACGTGACTAAGTACCGCTTTAGAAGGCATTAAACCCTTATCTTTGTTAAGTATAGCCCGCATGTACTTATCTGTACTACAAAGTCCCTTCATCAAAATATCGCCTTCGCCATTATTGATAAGCTCTACAGCCTTAGCGCAAGCCTTTGTTTCGTCGGCTTCCTGAACTATACGGAACTTTTGGATATCAATACCTTCTTCTTGACAAACTTTTTTCATGGTCTCCTCGTCACCGACAAGAATACCCTCTACAAAACCTTTGTCAACAGCCATGTTTACGGCTCCAATAGTATGCGAATCGTTAGCAAATGCAGCTACTATTCTTTTTTTCGCTTTCGACTTAAGCGCTTCTAAAAGTTGGTCGAAATTTGCAATCATTGTTTACTTAATACGGTTTAGGTTGATTATTTAGTTTTAACTATTTATATCAGATACGATATTCATTGTATCGGTTGCAATTACCAGCTCTTCATTTGTAGCAGCGATAACAAGCTTAACCTTAGACGTTGGGGTGCTGATTTCTTTAAAGTCAACGCCTCTTACTTTATCATTAGCCTGATGATCGTATTCTGCGCCGAGGTAACCAAGACTACGAGAGACAAGCTCTCTAACACCATGATCGTTCTCTCCAATTCCTCCAGTAAATACAACTAAATCTACTCCATTCATAGCAGCAGCATATGCACCGATATACTTAAGTACACGATAGCAGAAAATATCGATGGCAAGCTTTGCCAGCTTATTACCTTCATCAGCGGCTTTCCACAAATCGCGCATATCGGATGAGACACCCGAAACACCGCTCAATCCACTCTCTTTATTCAATAAGTTATTAATAGCTTTAGATGTTAGCCCTTCCTTTTCTTCAAGAAAAGTAATAACACCTGCATCCAAATCTCCGCAACGGGTTCCCATCATTAATCCTTCAACGGGAGTGAAACCCATTGATGTATCAACGGATTTACCTCTATTAATGGCTGTAATAGACGAACCATTCCCCATATGGCAGGTAATAATTTTAGCCGTATTAAAATCAAGACCAAGGGCATTGCACGCTTTTTGCGCTACAAACTTGTGGCTGGTTCCATGAAATCCGTAACGACGAATTTTATACTTCTGATAATACTTATACGGTATTCCATAAAAATATGCGTGTTCGGGCATAGTTTGATGGAAAGAGGTATCGAAACATGCTACTTGCGGAACGCTGGGCAATAGCTCTTCCATTGCCGTAATCCCTTTTAGATTTGCCGGATTATGTAAAGGCGCAAGTTCTATACACTGCTCTATACCCAACTTAACTGCATCTGTAACTAACGAACTGGCTGTAAAGTACTCTCCGCCGTGCGCAACACGGTGCCCAACAGCCGTAATTTCTTCCAATGAGCCAATAACGCCACACTCATTAGAAACAAGAAGTTCAAGAACTTTATTGATTCCTACCGTATGGTTACTAACCGTAAGGCCTAACACTACTTTATCTTTTCCGCCCGGTCTGTGCTCAATACAACCTTCGGGCTGACCGATTCTTTCTACAATACCTTTTGCCAATACGCTAGGTGTATCGGTTTTTGACATTTTAAGTAGCTGATACTTAATTGAAGAACTCCCGCAGTTCAGTACAAGTATGACCATGTTATAATTTGATTTTTAGGATTTAATATTATTAGGTTTAGCATTAAAAGTCAACTTTTACAATCACTTTAGCTAGTACATATTTTGGCTATAACTCCACAAATACTTAAAATAAAAAAGCAAATAAGGTTCCCAAAAGCCTCTGAGAACCGTCTTTATTTAAAATACTACCAATTAATAACTTCGGATTGTCAAATATAGCGTGTTTTTCTCAATTATCAAACGGCTACATTACAAAATTCGAGCTGATCGATTCGTAGTTATATACTTTATTTGTGATATCAGCTAAAAGCTTAGCCACACTTATTACCTTAATTTTACTAGTATCAACATCTGTTCTAAGAGGAATAGTGTCTGTTACAGCAACCTCGCATAACGCCGAGCGCGCAATACGATCGTATGCCGTACCCGATAAAACCGGATGAGTAGCTATAGCCCTAACACTTAGTGCGCCTTTTTCCATCATCATATCAGCTGCCTTCGTTATAGTGCCAGCGGTATCTATCATATCATCCAGAATCACAACATTGCGCCCTTCAACATCTCCAATAGCTGTCATTTCGCCAATAACGTTAGCCTTTTCACGCGATTTATGGCAAATAATCATCGGTGTACCCAGTACGCGAGAGTAAGCATTAGTACGCTTCGCTCCGCCCATATCCGGTGCCGCTACTGATAGATTTTCTAAATTAAGATCTTTTATATACGGTAAGAAAAGCGAGCTGGCATAAACATGATCTACAGGTACATCAAAAAAGCCTTGAATCTGGTCGGCATGCAAGTCCATCGTCATTACCCTGTCAATACCCGCGGCACATAAGAGGTTAGCAACCATTTTAGCTCCGATGGATACACGCGGACGATCTTTTCTATCTTGTCGAGCCCAGCCGAAATAAGGAATAACGGCAACAACTTTATACGCCGAGGCACGCTTAGCAGCATCAACCATCAAAAGCAGCTCAAACAGATTATCGACCGGTGGAAAGGTGGATTGTATGATAAATACCGTACAACCGCGTACGCTCTCGTTAAAGCTAGGCTGGAACTCTCCATCGCTAAAATCTATAACGTTGGATTTTCCAAGCTCTACGCCAAAGTTAAACGCAATATTCTCTGCCAGATAACGAGTTGCTCGTCCGGTAAAAAACTTAATTTGATTTTTAGGATGCATGGTTTAGGTTATAGTTTGAAGGTAAACTTGACGACAAATGTATGAAATTATTTAGCGCTCTTTTTTATCACTTATCAAAGACTTATTAACAACGAACAAGATGCTAACTGTCAGATTTATAAAACAAAGAGACCTAACAAGGCTTTGCGCTATTAGGTCTCTCTTATTTTTTTATGCTTACATCAACTTTAGCTATACGGTTTTAACGATGTAGTAGTCTTTTTTGCCTTTTTGTATCAGCAAAAATTTTCCGTTAAGCAAGCGGCTCTTATCAACGGTCATATCAGCTGAAGCTACTTTCTCTTTATTGATGCTTATACCTCCACCCTGAATCAGCTTGCGTAGCTCGCCTTTAGATGAAAACACAGGCGCTTCGGTTACCAGCAACTCTACTATATTTACCTGATTATCAAGCAATGACGAGGCGACATCAAACTGAGGTACGCCTTCGAATACGGCAAGAAATGTTTCTTCGTCGAGCTTAACTAAGCTTTCGAATGTTGATTTGCCAAAAAGTATTTGCGATGCCTCTTCTGCTGTTTTGTAATCCTCTTCGGAGTGCACCATTACAGTTACCTCGCGCGCCAGCACTTTTTGCAGCACTCTTAAATGCGGTGCTTGTTTATGCTCTGCTATAAGCCTGTCTATTTCTTGTTTATTTAGAATAGTAAATATCTTAATATAGCTCTCGGCATCTTCGTCGCTCACGTTAAGCCAGAACTGGTAAAATTTATATGGCGAAGTATATCTCGGATCGAGCCAAACGTTACCCTGCTCCGTTTTGCCAAATTTTATTCCATCCGACTTTTTAATCAATGGGCAAACTAAACCGAAGGCTTCTTTACCCAAAATACGACGAATCAGCTCCGTTCCGGTAGTAATATTACCCCACTGGTCGGAACCACCCATTTGCAGCTTACAGCCTTTTTCTTGGTATAAGTGCATATAATCGTATCCCTGAACAAGCTGATAGGTAAATTCGGTAAACGACATACCCTCGCCTTCTCCGCTAAAGCGCTTCTTAACCGAATCTTTTGCCATCATGTAGTTAACGGTGATATGCTTGCCTACATCACGGATGAACTCAAGAAAAGTATAATCCTTCATCCAGTCGTAGTTGTTAACTAATTCGGCAGCATTAGGCGCATCCGATTCAAAATCAAGAAACTTTGCCAGCTGACGTTTAATAGCCTCCTGGTTATGGCGCAACGTTTTCTCGTCAAGCATATTGCGCTCTAACGATTTACCCGAAGGGTCGCCAATCATACCCGTTGCTCCGCCTACCAGAGCAATAGGCTTATGCCCGCACCGCTGCAGGTGTTTCAGCATCATTACACTCACCAAATGCCCGATGTGTAACGAGTCTGCTGTTGGGTCTATACCTACATAAGCAGCTGTCATCTCTTTGTTAAGCCGCTCTTCTGTTCCCGGCATGATATCCTGAATCATACCTCTCCAAGTTAATTCTTGTACAAAATTCATCTAATGATTAATGAGTTTGGTACAAAAGTAGCCATTATACTTCAGCAGACAAAGCAGAAAATAAAAAAGCGATAAAAATCTAAACGGAAATAAAGGCTACAGCCCTAAGGATTCTGATAGTAACTTTTTTGTATGGATTAGCAATTCTTCTCCACCACTTTCGCCGTGTCCCGGTACTATAATTATTTCCGTCATAGGGAATTTTTCAAGCAGCCTATCAATCGTTTTCATCCATTCCTCTAAGGGAGAGGCATCTGATAAGTTACCAAGATTTGTTGCCTGAATGTCTTTAACCATACAGCCGGGAAATAAGATTTTCTCAGAAGGAATCCATACAACAATATTATCGGTAGCATGCCCACCGCCCAAGTAGTAGCAATATACATCAATATCACCCAGCTTCATCCGCAAGAAATCTGTAAAACCATTTTGAGGCACAGGCAGCTTATTATTCCTTGCGCTATCAATCGTTATTTGGTTTGCATATGATTGTACATTTATGCTATGAAGATATTCTAATCCGCCCATACAGTCGCCATGCCAATGGTTAGGCACAAAGTCTGTAATAATAAGATTAAGAGAATCGGCAAGCCAGGTAGCTAAAGTTTCTGTTTGCTTGTTATCCCAAGGTGTATCGAATAAAAAAGCCTTCCCATTATCAACCAAAAGTAAGCCGTTTGCCGCTATTTTGCCAAAAGATCGCGTTTCGAAATAAGAGATATGTATGTATACTTTATCCGAAAACTTAACCAGCTCGATATCATCAGGCTATTTTAATCTTATTTTTTTGAGCGTAACCTATATGCGGAATAAGTATAGCTAAAGACAATACCAAGTATAAGGCTTTTTTCATTTTCTGGCTAGTTTATTTTACAGATGAATAAAAATTGTGAATGGCTGATTAAAAAATAGAATGCAAAGATATAGCTATACCCTGTAATATGTTCAGAAATTTTTCCGTTATTTCGACCGCGGGGAGAAATCTCTCCTTTCCAAGGTAATAGCAAATTTCTCCCCGCGGTCGAAATGACAATGCTATTTTTAATGACAATAAAATGGTATATCACACTAAATATTCTACTAAAAATGGAAAAGAAAATCTAATTGATTTTCTTTTCCATTTTTAGTCTTTTATCTCTTTTTTCTTTAATATCCTTTCAAACTTTTCTCAAGTTCAGCTCATACTTGTAAGCGGATGCTTGATATTATTCATCTTAGTCAGTGTTATTCTTACCTTTCCTACAATAATAGGTGATTCCGCTTTTATTGGGAGATGATTACGGTCGTCTGTTACCCATAAAGTAACTTCCTCGTCGCCTTTAAATACATCGCCCGCAACGACCTGAATGCCAAACTTCAAGCATCTAAAGTTACCTAAATCTATTGATACTGTTTCTTTGCCTATATAACGATATTTAAGGTTATATATTTCATCGTCGAGAGCAAAAACCATTGGAAAAACATCGCCCGGTTCTACAAACGTAAAGTCTAAATTACGCGAATAGAAAAGCAAGCTTAGTAAATCGAAAGTACAATCCTGCAAAGAAAGGATGGTATCTACCGCAGGGTTTTTCTTACGTTGAGTAATGCTCTTCAGCTCTTTTTTCTTCCAATCAAAAGTTAGCGTACTACGCTTTGTATAGCCTCCTTCAAATACGTTACGGTGAAAATATTCGGGCAAAAATGTTTCGGCATTAAATCTAGAAGTATAGGTATCTCTAACCTTAAAAACCCTGTCATAAAATTTGTACGTTTTTGCCGTAACCTCAACAAAATAGTTAGGTACATTAGCGTTAATAATCCGGTTTATCCTAATTGTTGCTTCGCCTACATCTGTAGAGATTAACCCCCACTTATAGTTTGCCAGATAGGTCGCTTCCTCTCTATCTTGAAAAGCATAGTTATCTTCGGTAAATATTACATCGCATTTACGGCTCTCTGATGAATCCTGAGCCGTAAGCTCATGGCTTACCATTGTTACCGTTGCCAGCAGAGAAAGTACTCGTAATAAGGCGATATATATGATACGCGTAGGCGTTTTTGCATGTTGTTGCTCCATAAGTTAATAGTATAGCTAGCTTATCAGGCTATAGTTTTTTATTTTCTCTTGCTGCAAGACAAGCTGCTTTCGCAAAAGTATATTCTTTTCGTTACTTAAAAGAGGATCGTCCGATAAAATATCGGAAGCAATACCTCTAACATATTCAAGAAGTTGACCGTCTCTTCCTAAATCAGCAATATGCAAATTCAATGCCAAGCCACTTTGCTGTGTTCCTTCTAGGTCTCCGGGTCCTCTGAGGCGTAAATCCTCCTCTGCTATCTCAAAGCCGTCGTTAGTAGCAACCATGAGCCGCAATCGCTTACGTGCCTCCGTCGTCAGCTTATCTCCACTTATAAGAATACAATATGACTGGTCGGCTCCACGCCCTACCCGCCCCCTTAGCTGGTGAAGCTGCGAAAGCCCGAAGCGTTCGGCACTTTCTATAATCATTACGGTAGCATTCGGAACATTAACTCCTACCTCTATAACAGACGTAGCTACCATGATGTTCGCTTTACCCTCAGCAAAAAGATTCATCGAGTATTCTTTATCTGCTGCCTTCATTTTGCCATGTACTACGCAGGTAACATACTCTGGAGGGGGGAACGCTCTAGTAATTCCATTATAGCCGTCTTCCAAATCTTTATAATCCATTTTTTCCGACTCTTTTATCAGCGGAAAAACTACATATATTTGTCTGCCCTCTTTAATCTGTTCGCGCATAAAGCCAAAGACCATCAACCGTTTAGAGTCGTAGAACTGACGTGTTACAACAGGTTTACGTCCGGGTGGCAACTGATCGATTATAGAAACATCCAAATCTCCGTATAGGGTCATGGCAAGCGTTCGGGGAATTGGCGTTGCTGTCATTACCAATACATGCGGCGGGTTATCGCTTTTAGACCATAGCTTTGCACGCTGCTCTACTCCAAACCTATGCTGTTCGTCTATAATTGCTAATCCTAAATTTTTAAACTGAACCGTATCCTCAATAAGCGCGTGGGTACCTATAAGCATAGTGATTGAGCCATCCAGCAAGCCTTTGTATAAAACAGTCCGTTCAGATTTTTTTGTAGAGCCTGTTAGCAGCCCTACCCTCAAGTCCATACCTTTTAGCAACTCGTTAATCGTATTGTAGTGCTGAAGCGCCAATATTTCTGTAGGAGCCATTATGCACGACTGATAACCATTGTCGGCAGCAATTAGCATAGAAAGCAATGCTACTAATGTTTTACCACTACCAACATCTCCTTGCAGCAAACGATTCATCTGCTTACCCGAACCAAAGTCCTTACGAATTTCTTTTACTACTCGTTTTTGGGCATCGGTTAACGGAAATGGCAAGTTCTGCTCGTAAAAACGGTTGAACAGCTCACCAACTTTTGCGAAGACAAAACCGTCGGCTTTCTCTAAACGTATGGACCGTTGCTTAAGCAAGCTCAGCTGTATGTAGAACAGTTCTTCGAATTTTAACCTATAGCGGGCTTTTTGAAGATGATCGTTATCTTGCGGAAAGTGAATATTTAGTAGCGCTTCTTTTAACGACATCAACTTATACGCATCGAGCATATACTGTGGAAGCGTTTCTGCAATTTTATCATTTACCTGTTTAATCAACTCATACTGTATGCGGTTGAATGCTTTGGTGCCTAAAAAGTTATCTTTTAGCACCTCAGTTGACGAATACACCGCCTGCATATTAAAAGCAAACGCCATTGCCGTTTCGTTAGCAAGGTCTATTTCAGGATGGATAAGGTTGATCTTTCCGTTATAAACGCTGGGTTTGCCAAACACAATATACTCAGCTCCCGGCTTCAGCTTGTTTACAACCCACTTTAAGCCTTTAAAAAATACCAGCTCTACAGCATCCGTTCCATCGCTGAAATGGGCAACCAGCCGTTTTCCTCTCGATACTCCCACAACTTCAATGCGAACAATTTTTCCTTTTAACTGAATATAGGGCATCTCGGCGTTAATATCTTTTACCTCATAAAACTGGGTACGATCGATATAGCGATACGGAAAATAGTACAGCATATCGCCAAACGTACAAATTCCGACCTCTTTTTCTAGAATTTCGGCTTTTTTCGGTCCAATACCCGATAAATATTTAATATCTGTATCTAAAATACCCATTAACACTATAATGCTCTAGAAGATTATTTTTCAAAAATAGTTCAAATCTTAATCATAACGAAAAGTCTTCTGCCATGTTAATTAAACTTTTAGCCAAAAAGAATATCTAAACTATTATTGCTAAAAAATTATTTGCACCTTTGTATGTTACAGAACCAATAAATAAAAAAGTAAATGGCACAGGCTCTGATCTCAAACTCCAATATCACAAAAACATACCAGGTTGGTAATCAAGAAGTACGCGCTCTTGCAGGGGTTTCGCTAGATATTAATAAGAACGAATATGTTGCGATAATGGGACCGTCGGGCTCTGGAAAATCTACCTTGATGAATATTCTGGGATGTCTCGATACACCTACAGGTGGCAGCTACGTGCTTAACGGTACGGATGTTAGTAAAATGGCAGACGATCAGCTGGCAGAGGTGCGAAACAAGGAAATTGGCTTTGTATTCCAAACCTTCAACCTACTACCCCGCTATTCGGCATTAGACAACGTATGCCTTCCGCTTATTTACGCAGGGGTACATAAAAAAGAGCGAATTGAAAAAGCAACGGCAGCCCTTACCAGCGTCGATTTGACCGACCGTATGTCTCATAAACCAAACGAATTGTCGGGCGGACAGCGTCAACGTGTTGCGGTTGCGAGGGCACTGGTAAATACTCCGTCTCTAATTCTTGCGGATGAACCAACCGGAAACCTTGATTCGAAAACATCTATTGATATCATGAATCTTTTTGAGGATATTTACTCGAAAGGAAACACTATTATTGTTGTTACCCACGAAAAAGATATTGCCCAATATGCAAGACGCATCGTTCGTTTACGCGATGGATTAATTGAAAGTGATGAAATTAATCCGCATCCAACTCTTGGGAAATCAAATCACTCGGCAGCATAGATCCAATCCGCTAAACAAAATGACTTTTGGTTAGTTTTATATACTAATCATAGTAAAACGTAATCTGATGAGAATATATACTAAAACAGGAGATAAAGGCACTACCGCCTTAATTGGTGGTACAAGGGTAGCAAAACACCACCCAAAAGTTGAGGCATACGGCACAGTAGATGAGCTGATTGCTTATGTAGGCATGATTCGTTCTTACCCTATAAACCCTCATTATGCTAAGATACTACTTCACGTTCAGGAAGTATTGATGAACTGCGCAGCACATCTTGCCAGCGATAGCAATGCAAAAAAGCTACCCGAAATTAAACCTGTTGACATTGAGCTGTTAGAAGTAGAAATGGATGCGATGGAAGAGCAACTAGAACCTCTACATTCATTTATTCTTCCCGGAGGTGTACCTATCGCTTCATTCTCTCACATTGCACGTACTATATGCAGACGGGCAGAACGTGCCGCTTTACGCCTAAACGAACAGGAAGAGGTAAACGAAAATGTAATTAAATACCTTAACAGGCTATCCGACTATCTTTTTATGCTTGGTCGTAAGCTGCAAAAAGACGAGGGCGTAAAAGAGGATTTATGGTTACCTTCATCGGAGTGAGCTAAAGGCACTTATAGTATTTTCTTAAATATTGTAGCAAAACGCGTCAACCTTTTAATATTTGGCGTGTTTTTTGTTGTTAATAAGTCGGTTTATTAAACTTATAATTGTAACAAATTAGATTCCACAGGAGTATAATTATTATAGATAAAATAACGCATATTGATTTGGAGTTTTATCAGTTTTTTATAATTTCGCTCCCCATTTAGAGATAGTAACACATATCAAAATATAAAGCTATGTATTGGACACTAGAACTAGCTTCAAAATTAGAAGATGCTCCTTGGCCAGCAACCAAAGATGAGTTGGTTGACTACGCAACTCGTTCGGGCGCACCTTTAGAGGTTATCGAAAATTTACAGGACTTAGAAGATGACGGAGAAATTTTCGAAAATATAGAAGACATTTGGCCCGATTATCCCAGTAAAGAGGACTTCTTCTTTAACGAAGATGAATATTAACGGTAATCTACTATAACAGAGAAGGCGGGATTTAATAATTCCGCCTTCTCTGTTATAGTAGATATATTCTATTTCAAGGAATCTATTTTATTCTTTGCATCTGTAAAAGCCTGCTCGATAGAATCTCCATCTGACATAAAAAGTGTATTATCAGAGCCATATTTGGTTAATTTCAAATACCACGAGGCTTTACCTTTACTAATATAGTATCCTACCTGAAATCCATCCACGGTAACAAATTTGTTTTCCATATAATCGGGGTTTGCTGCTATATCTGTGTCGACGGCATCTATTAATACTTTTATAGCTTTAAGTACTTCAACTAAATCAGAGTGCTCAATTGATGCTGTTGTACTGCTATATTTACCTTCTTTTTCTATTTGATAAAAGAAAGCTTTAGCATTTCCACTTTCAACTTTCCTTATACGTGTTACTGGAGAAGCATAGGTAGTTTTTAAGTTTGGAAGGCTATAATCTGTAAACTTAGTTATTGCTCCTGTTTTTGAAGTAAATTCATCCATTTTGGTTTTTACAGTCTCAGCATCTTTTTTTTCATCTTGCGCATAAGAATAAAAGGTAGCAAACAATACGGCTAGAAGGGCAAAAATAATTTTTTCATAGTAATTGTAATTTTTATATTTCTCTGTAAAAATAAGAATTATACAGATTAATACAATATTAAAAAACATTCATGCGCCTATTGTTGTCAACACCATGGCTAAGCCCTATATTTGTAAATTAAAAAGCAAATTGATGCCTCGTTATTTTATTCAGCTATCATACAACGGAGCAGCCTACCATGGCTGGCAAGTTCAGGAGAATGCCAACAGCGTTCAGGCGGAGTTGAACAAAGCATTATTTACCTATCTTAGAGAACCTATTGAAACTATTGGGGCAGGCAGAACAGATACAGGGGTGCATGCTAAATTCTACCTTGCGCACTTCGATTCTATGAACAAAGAATTAGATAGCAATATACCTCATCTTCTTTATAAGCTGAACTGCTTGCTGCCGGAAGATATTTCTGTTTTCGGACTAAAAAAAATGCATAGCGATGCCCATGCCCGCTTCGATGCTACAGCCCGTACTTATAAATATTACATCTGCAAAACAAAAAATCCGTTTTTCAACGAATTCGCATATTCTTTATATATACCGCTAGATATAAACGCAATGAACAAAGCGGCGCAGCTGCTTTTTGGGTACACAGATTTTACCAGCTTCAGCAAGCTACACACCGATGTAAAGACCAATAACTGTAAAATAACATTTGCAGAATGGACAGAAGAGGCTGATAATACGTTAGTATTTACCATTACCGCAGATCGTTTTTTACGTAATATGGTACGTGCTATTGTAGGCAGCTTGTTGGATGTTGGTAAAGGAAAAATTTCTATTGAAGAGTTCAGAAAAATTATAGAGCAAAAAGATAGAGGTAAAACAGGTATGTCTGCGCCTGCTAAAGGTCTGTTCCTTACAAATATCAGCTATCCTTACGACATCGGATAAGCGCGTTCTTTCCCGATGAAAGCGTTATTGCAAAAAGGTAAACCACCCCCCCGTCTTGCAATCCCAACTTCTTACGCAACTCAGCTACCGATAACGGAAAATTACGAACGGTAATATTTGCTTTTTTAATATCGGACAGGCTGGCTTTTAGCTCCTGTTTTGAAAAGCCAAAAACAGATTCTACTATAAAACTCCGACCCTGAAAATTCTCTATTCTATTTACCGACATATATAGCCTTGTATTAGAATGCAGAATTTCGAGTCCAAACTGATGGGCAAAACTCTTAAATCCGCCGGATTTCTGAATAGAAGCGTTAGGTTCGTATAAGTATGCTAAAGGATTCGCAGCCACACTAACGCCACTTTTTACTTCGTTAGCTAAAGTAAACTCAAATCGTTGCCGTTCGCCTTCTTTCAAAATATTCACGCATATAATCTGTGGAGAAATATGCTCCTCTCTATCCAACCGAAGTAGAAGTTCTTTACATTCGTTATTAACCGATACAATATGTATTTCCCCTGCGTTTGGAAATAAACGACTAAGCGCTGTTATGTCAAAAAGCGGAGATAGCTTAATCAGCACATTTTTTGCTTTTTGCAACAACCGCGCTTGATGCTCTAAAATATCAGGTTCGCAATCGGACAGAAGCACTGCTTTTTGCTGGTTCTCTTTGCGCCTTGCGGGATCGATATAAAGCCAATCAACTTCTCCTTCAGAATAAAGCACCTCTATTGCATCTCTATTTTCAGTATTAATATTCGCTAGTCTTAGCTGACTAAAATTATACCAGGCAAGAGCAACTAACTCCTCGTTACGTTCTACGTATGTTACATCAGTAAAATTCTTAGACATAAATGCCGTATCAACACCTAGCCCTCCTGTTAAATCTACCAAAGTACTGCCGCTACAAATATCAGCCTTATATTTTGCTGTTGCTTCAGACGAGCATTGCTCCATTGATATGGATATAGGATAAGCGATAGCTCCATTCTCGTACCAAGAAGGTATTTTTTCCTTTGCTTTCTTTCTGCCTTTAACCTGCTGCGCCACCCATGCCATATCCACATCGGGATAACGATCGGATTGTAGCAAAAGCGTGGCAGGATCATCATTCCAATGGTTCCGCAAAAACTCTATCGTAGGTTCATTTGGCAAGTTGAAAACCGCATCCATAATCACAAAAGTACATATTTGATCAAACCGCATCGAATATCAACAAAGCAAGATGAAGTTTTCGTTAAATAGTATTATCAACAATTTTACGCTAGTCTATATTATTAAAAGGTTGTAGATTTGCTAACTAATATTAGACGTACGATGCTCCGCATACATTATATTACACTAACACTTTTTATTTTTTTAATAGCAACAGTAAACCTATCGGCTAAACCTACTATCGATACAGCGAAACGGGAACAATGGGTTGATTCGATAATGGGCGCATTGAATACGAGAGAACGCATTGCCCAGCTGTTTATGGTGGCATGTTACCCCTCGCTAGGTGCCAAGCATGTAGATAAAATTGTAAAGCATATTGAGCAGGATAAAGTTGGTGGTCTGCTTTTCTCTGTCGGGCGTCCCGTTCAAATAGCCCAGCTAACAAACTACTTTCAGATATTAAGTGAAGTACCACTACTAATGTCTATAGACGGAGAATGGGGTGTCGCCATGCGTGTTGACAGCACTCCTCGTTTTCCGCAACAAATGGCTCTGGGAGCAATTAAAGATAATCAGCTGATTTACGATATGGGCGTTGAGGTCGCTAAACAATGCTCTGCTTTAGGCATTCAATTGAATTTCGCGCCGGTATTAGACGTTAACAACAACCCTGATAATCCTGTAATCAACACCCGTTCGTTTGGCGAAAACAAGTATAAAGTTGCAGAAAAAGGCTCTGCTTACATGCGCGGAATGCAAGATTATGGGTTACTTACATCTGCAAAACATTTTCCCGGTCATGGTGATACCAACCAAGACTCACATCATGAACTACCACAGCTGAACCAAAGTGCCGAACATATAGACTCGCTTGAACTATATCCGTTTAAGCAGCTAATAGCTGAGAGTATAAACGGGGTAATGGTGGGTCATTTAGATGTGCCTGCACTTGATGATACACCTGATGTTCCTGCTACGTTGTCAAAAAAAATCATTACCGATTTACTAATTGACTCACTTGGATTTAAAGGACTTATATATACTGATGCCCTTAACATGAAAGGTATCACAAATAACGAGGATTCTAACCGTATTCCGCTCCTCGCATTAATGGCAGGAACAGATATCCTTCTGCATCCGGATAAAGTAACAAGCGCTATAGATGAAATTGAACGGGCTATAGATTCCAGTTTAATAACAAAGGAAAAAGTAAACTATCACTGTAAAAAAGTTCTGCGAGCAAAGTATGACGCTGGTTTATACAGAGATGTGCTTATTAAAACAGATAGCCTAACAGAACGGTTGAATAACCCGGAAGCGAAGGCTTTAAACTACCGATTAGCAGAAGCAGCACTAACACTTATAGAAAACCAGAACGATATACTCCCTCTAAAGCGTTTAGATACGTTGAAAATAGCGTATCTTGAAATTGGCGAGGAGCGGGGTAGTACCTTTAAATCGCAGCTGCAGCTGTATGCTGATATCATCACGTACTCAATACCCAAAAAAGCAGCAAAAAAAATTTATACCGATATAGAAAAACAGCTACAACGCCACAACCTCATTATTGTTGGCTATCACGATGCAGACTCCCGCCCTCAATATAATTTCGGCGTAGATTCTACTTCTTTTGCTTTTATAGAACGATTAGCCGCATCAAAAAAGATAATCTTTAGCTTCTTCGGCACTCCGTATGCTGTTACAAAAATGAAAAATCCGAAACGGTACGCGGCTATTATAATATCGTATAACAATTCAGACGAAGCGCAAAACAGGACGGCACAAGCAATATTTGGCGGCGTGAAAGTAAATGGAACCCTACCCGTATCCATTAGAGATTGGTACGCTGAAGGCTTTGGTATCGAACTGAAAGAGCAAACCAGGTTAAAGTATATACTGCCAGAGGAAATTGGAATTCCGTCATCATCGTTAGCCGAAATCGATTCTATGGTTAATAATGCTATCACCCAAAAAGCTATGCCCGGCGGACAAGTTATAGCGGTATATAAGGGCAATGTTTTTTACAATAAAACCTTCGGCAAGCATAGCTATGATGAAAAATCTCCGGCGGTTAAGCTAAACGACTTATACGATGTTGCCTCTGTAACTAAAGTCAGTGCCATGCTTCCTGTAATTATGAAAGCTGTAAACGATAAAAAATTAGGATTAGACGATAGCCTAGAAAAGCATTTACCCTACTTGGCAGGAACAAATAAAGCCAATCTCAACATCAGGGATATACTAACCCACCAATCGGGATTGCAGGCATGGATACCATACTACAGACACTTTTACAAAGAACGGCAAAGCGGAAAGGAAATATACAGCGATAAACCCGATAGCGAGCATCCGAATAGGCTACTAAATCAGCCGCAATGCTTAAGTAACACGTCTTATCTTGACCCAGACTATTTCTCACGTACCCGCAGCGCAAAATACAGCCTTATGGTAAGCGACTCGTTATTTGCAACGCCTGCTGTAGCCGACTACGTAATAACAACAACCGATAAAGCCGAACTACAAGAAAAAAAATACCGCTATAGCGATATGGGGTTAATGTATATGCAGCGGGTGGTTGAAGCAATATATAATAAATCTTTAGATAAGCTGGATGATGAGCTGTTCTATCTTCCGTTAGGCATGAATAGAACCTCATTCAACCCATTGAGTAAATTCAATAAAAACAGCATAACCCCTACAGAACAGGATGTAATATTTCGTAAACAACGTGTACAAGGTACGGTACACGACCCGGCAGCAGCCATGCTAGGCGGAGTATCCGGGCATGCCGGACTATTCTCGAATGCAAACGATCTGGCTAAACTGTTTCAGCTATACTTAAACAAAGGAACGTATGGTGACGAGTACTATTTTAGTCCGGAGGTTATGGATGAGTTTACCCGTTATCAATTCCGGGAAAGGGGTAATCGTCGTGCTTTAGGATTTGATAAACCACAGTTCGAGACTAAAAGCAATGTTTACCCAGAGGTATCATACTCCAGCTATGGACATACAGGATTTACCGGAACATTTGTATGGACAGATCCTGAACGCGAGCTGATTTATATTTTCTTGTCGAACCGCACTTTTCCAGACCCTAACGATGGTAAGCTCTCCCGCTTAAATGTACGAACAAATATTCTATGCAAGCTTATAAATGCTATTGATTATGCGCATAAAAGAGAGATAAGTGCAGCAATAGAAAAGCATAGTATCCCGACATCGCTAAAACAGCGCTCCTCTTTTCTTAGAACAAAAGAATCCATTATCCGTTCACAGGGTAAATAGTATATTTTACCAGTTCTATTGAATGAGATGAGATATCTAATCACTCAAGGAATTACTACTTTTTGGTAGATGTCTTATTCCATTCGACATGACAAAAGAGTACGTCATTCTGAGCGTAGCGAGGAAATCTACCGAAAAATGAATAGATATCTCACTTCGTTCGACATGACTTTAGACTATCTTGTCTAAGCATGCTTAATCTATTACCCCCTGTTCTCCTTCCTTGACTCTTGCAGTAGTCCACTCTTCGTAATCACGGCAATAATCGCTATTCCAGAGATTATATCTCGGAATAATATTTAATTTTAGCCTACGCTTAAAATCGTCAAAATCTTTCTTTTCTGAACTTACCCATAGCACCTCGCTAAGGGCTGTCATACGAGGAAAAATCATATACTCTACATCCTTTTCTGTTGGGATATATTCTGTCCATACACAAGCCTGCGCTCCGAGAATATAGTCTTTCAGTCCTTCTTTTTTCAACGCTTCCGGTACAGGCTCGTATGCATATACAACTTCAAGCGGAATATATCCCGGTATTTGTAGGCTATCTCTTTTTGATTTGGTCTGATAACGGTTAAAGTACATTACACTACTTGGTGTCATTACTGCTTTATGCTTTCTTTTTGCAGCGCTAATTCCGCCCTTTTCTCCACGCCAGCTCATTATAACTGCTGCCGGATCTAATTCTCCCTCCAGTATTTCGTCCCAACCAATAATTATTTTGCCTTTATTCTGAACGTATTTTACAACTTCATTTACAATATAAGTTTGTATATCAGCTTCATCTTTCAAGCCATTGGCTTTAATAAACTGTTGGCAAAACGGGTCTTCTTTCCACCACTTTTTACTGCACTCATCTCCGCCAATATGCAGGTATGGCGCAGGGAATAAGTCTGCTACTTCGCCGAATACCGTTTTTAAAAACTCAAATGTTTCAGGGCGAGGAGCCAGCACGTTATTCTGACGGTTGTACATACCCCATGTATAGGCTACATTCCATGTAGTATCGGGCTTTGTACTAAACTCGGGATAAGCAGCAATTGTGGCACGACTATGCCCCGGAATATCAATTTCGGGAATAACCATAATACCTCTTACCTCAGCATACTTCAAAATGTCTTTTACTTCCGAACGAGTATAAAATCCACCATAACGGTTAGGATCGTAGCGAACAGGCTCATCGAAGAAATGTCCGATAAGTGTAGAATTACGCCAAGATCCTATAGAGTTAAGCTTGGGATAGCTGAGCATTTCTATTCTCCAACCCTGATCGTCGGTAAGATGCCAATGCAGCGTATTAAATTTATGAAAAGCCAGATAGTCTATATACTTCTTAACAAAATCAACAGAAAACATATGGCGAACAACATCCAGATGCATACCTCTGTATGCAAATCGCGGATAATCGTAAATTTCTACAGGCTGAATGGCTACCTCATCAGCATTTTCTACAGGGAATAACTGTAATAAGCTCTGAATACCGTTAATAAAGCCTCTGATTGTTGGGGCTTCTATTATTACGCTATTTTCATCTACGGTATATAACTTATAGGCTTCAGCCTTATCTGTGTCAGAATGAGAAGAGCCGCCCGATAAAAGCACAATTGCAGATTCTGGTTGCCGATCAGTTGTTTGAGGAGTATTCTCCACCAACGAAAGAGATGTCCAACCACATTGCTGCGCCAGCTGATCTTTAAGGTATTTTGCTTGATCTTTAAAATTCTGATCATAAAGTATTACGGTCTTTTTAGTCAAAATAACGGGATTCCCTTCTTTTTGGAGTATAGACACGGGCTTTGGCACAATATCTTGTGCTGATGCCGGTGCTGTTTTCTTTTGAGTACAAGATACAAGACTAATAGCTACTAAACAAAATAGGGCTAGTATAATTCTGGTGGTTTTCATAAAATAATTTCTATTAAGTATTACTATTTCTTAGGTTTCAGCACAACTCCAATGCTCTTCTTTCCATCCATTTTAATGACAATTGGCTTGGTAAAACGAACATGCCGGAGATATTTTGTTTCGAATAGCGTAGGCTGCTCTTTTAAAAAGTTCAAATCGTAGAACCCGTCATCCATATATGGATTTATAGTAAAATAGCCCACTTGAAGCGATGTAAGATTATGGAAAAAATGTGTACCCTGACTAGGATCTACCCTGAAGTTTTCAAGTCCGGACTCAATAATGGTACGAGCATTAGAAATTTGCGACCACTTAACCGGAACGCCCAACCACGGATCGCTCGAGCCCCAGCGACCGGGACCTACAAGCACATAATATCGCCCTTCTTTTTGCATTTTCTCGTTCAGCGCATCCACTTCTTCTACCATTTCGCGGCTCTGAGAGGGATCGAATGTTTCGGGCTTAATGTAAACGAAATCGTAAACATCATCTATTATCCCGTTGCCAAGTATTCGCTGAGACTTAATAATGGTTTTTTCATTAGCGATTACTTCCAAATTTTCGACAATAACCTCGCTACTTTCAACAATAGGTCGTATTTGTAATAAATGGAATGTGCCTATTTTCTCCTTCGACGACTTTAACTTTACAGCAAACTCTATCTCTACGGGATGCCCCATTTCATGCTGACCAATTTCTAACGCTTTTTGAAGAATAGCCGCAAGCGGAAATATATTATATTTTAATATGCCTGCAAAGGTTATCAACTTACGCCCTCCGTCGTACAAGCCATCCCGTATAATCTGATCGTTCGGATCGTATGTAGATACAAGACCGTCCAGCGTTCCGTCTTTCTCTGCGTCTTTAAGGTCTAGCGTAAGTATATTACACGAATCATCGGTAGTTGGGGCAAAGTTTAGCAATGAACTATCGAGGGCATTAAAGGTTCTTTGCGTTTCTTTTAAAGCAATAGACAGAGAGCTAAGCTGCAAAACATTTTCAGGAAACTTCGGAGAAAAGCGAAGGCTTTTACCGCCATCAACCACGTATTTTCCCAATCCTAAAGCAACATTAGCAACGCCATTTTCGGGTTTTTCCGCTCCTAACGGATAAAAATTAATAGAACGTGCAACGCCGGAAAACGATGGATAGTATTGGTTTCCATAATAATCGCCTACAACCTCCTGGAGAACAATTGCCATCTTTTCCGAATCTATCACGTTAGACGTTGCACGCATATATGCTTTGCTATCCCTATAAAATACTGAGGCATATACTGCCTTTATTGCATCGGTAAGCATACGAAGCATGTTATCTACATTATCTTCGTCAAAGGGGACCATGTATGTTGAGTAAATACCGGCAAACGGCTGATAGTACGAATCTTCAAGTAAACTCGATGATCGGACAGCAATAGGTCGTCCAAATGCTTTAAATAAAGCAATAAAATCTTCGCGATAACGTTCAGGGAATTCTGCAACAAGAAAATATTTGAGAATTTCTTCATCGGATATTTCAGAGAGGGCTATTGGATACAGATTATTCTGCTCCATAAACTCATCAAACACGTCGGTACAAAGCACAACCGTTTTAGGTAAGGAGACTTGTACTTCATTTTCTTTAAAATACTCTAGCGATGAATTTCGTTTTATGAGAGCATTCAGAAATGCTAATCCACGCGCCTTCCCCCCCATAGATCCGGCGCCAATGCGGGCAAAGTTAGAGTACTTATCAAACCTATCACGCTGAAAAACTGCAACTACTCCCTGATTCTTAATTTTACGATACTGAACTATAGCATTAAAAATGGTTTGTCTCGCTTCGTCTATATTGCTAAAATCCTTAAAAGAGATATCACGTAGAAACTCAGCTAACGGGAACATGGCTCTAGAGTATAGCCATTTTGAGACGTGGTTTTGAGATAAGTGAAATACCAACGTATCATCAGGCAAAGTAAAGATAAGATTCTGCAAATCTTTTAGATTCTTTGCTCGTGCAATTTCTTCGCCGGTAGCAGGATCACGAAATATAAAATCGCCAAAACCAAAGCTATCTAGCAGATGTTTTTTAAGCTTCTGCGCTAAGGTTTTAGAGTTCTTATCGATAAATGATACTTGCAAACGTTCTGCTTCAATAGCATTCTCCGTTTCTGAAGAAAGAAGAATGTACGGTATAAACTCATTTTTCTTTCGTATTTGCCTACACAAATCTATGCCCGCTTTTTTATCATTCTTTCCATTATGTGGGAATCTAATATCAGAGACAACTCCAAGTATATTATTTTTAAATTCGCTAAAAATCTCCCAAACTTCCTCGTAAGTACGAGCCATCAGTATCTTAGGTCTTCCGCGCATACGTAGCATTTGCTGGTGTGCGTTGAGAGCTTCTGTCATGAATGAAAGCGACTGATGAAAAATAAATTTGTAGAGATATGGTAATATAGACGATGAAAAATGAATAGAATCTTCGACAAATAGAACAATCTGAACACCAACGCTATCTACGTCTTCTTTCACATTCATTCTATCTTCTAGCAGCTTGATGATTGCCAATAAAAGGTCGGTATTTCCAAGCCAGCTGAATATGTAATCAATAGAGCTTAGATCTTCTTTATCTATTCTCAGCGTAACTTCACGAGAAAAGGGGGTCAGAATCACTATCGGTATATTCGGATAGGATGATTTAATTCGTCTTGCAACATCGAAGATATCTTTTCCATCGCTATCAGACATTGCAATCACCAGCTCAAAATCTCTCTGCGTTAACTCCTCAAAAGCTTCATCTTCTGTATATACTTGTGTAAAACGCGGAGGATAGCGTAAGTTGAGCGACGCATACTCGTTAAAAAGCTGCTCTTCTATTCTGCCGTCTTCTTCTACAATAAAAGCATCGTAGCGACTCGATATCATTAAAACGTTGTATATACGATGGGTCATTAAATCGGCAAACGAGGTATCTTTAAAATAAAGCTGCCGAATAGATGGTGCTGAAGATGTGGGCATACGTAAGATTAGTTGTTTATGCGAAAATAACGAATTCTTACGGAATTTGGTTCAAATAAAAATAAAAGGAGGGCACCACCCCTCCTTTTCACCTAACCTTAATTACTTATGAAAAAAACCACTCGTGTTTTACATTACAAATGTAATGCCCCAGCAAGCTAATGCGCCGCAACGAGTGTTAACATAGGATATAATCCACCTTAATTTGTTACAAAACGTTATATCCGTTTTTAATCCCTCAGAAAACAAAAGGAGGAACTAAAAGTTCCTCCTTTTCACCTAACCTTAATTACTTATGAAAAAACCACTCGGGCTTCTACAATACAAAAGTAGAACCAGATAAAGCTAATGCAATAAAATAAGTATTAAAGAATGATATAGATAAGCCAGAAGTGTTATTTTATACTATATGGTAGCTTTTAAATATACCGACAATAAAATAAAAAAGGGGGGGGCACCACCCCTTCTTTTCGCCTAACCTTAATTACTTATGAAAAAACCACTCGAATTTTGTACTACAAAGATAGCCGCTATATATCTAACATAGGTAAACTATATATTAAAGAATCATTAAAGATTAGCCTTTTCTTTGACGTGTTTTTTCTGTTCTTCTTTATTGCGAAATACAAGTCCATCGCCAAAATAGTCAACGATTACCGTACTCTCCGGCTTTATGGTTACTTTCAGAATTTGCTTCGACAGCTCGTTTAGCAACTCTTTTTGCAACATCCGTTTTACCGGACGTGCGCCATATACCGGATCGAAACCTTTATCTGCAATATAATCTACGGCATACTCGGTCAGCTCTATGTTGATATCTCTTTCTTTCAGCATATCGGCAATTTGTTTCATTTGTAGATTTACAATTGCGCGTATATCTCCTTTGCCTAATGGAAGGAACATTATTATTTCGTCGATACGATTAATAAATTCCGGACGAACCGTTTGCTTCAAAAGATTAATCACATCAATTTTTGTTTCTTCTACTATAGCGTCTTTATTCTTTTCGTTCAGCTTTGAAAAACTTTCCTGTATAATATGAGAACCGACATTAGATGTCATTATAATAACGGTATTCTTAAAGTTTACAGTACGCCCTTTGTTATCCGTCAACCGACCATCATCCAGCACCTGCAGTAAAATATTAAATACGTCGGGATGGGCTTTTTCGATCTCGTCTAGCAGCACAACCGAATATGGTTTATGCCTTACGGCTTCGGTAAGCTGTCCACCCTCATCGTAGCCAACATATCCCGGAGGCGCTCCTACTAAACGTGAAACCGAATGGCGCTCCTGATACTCCGACATATCTATACGTGTCATCATGTTTTCGTCGTTAAACAAAAACTCGGCAACTGCTTTTGCCAGCTCTGTTTTACCAACACCGGTAGTACCCAAAAACAGGAATGACCCAATAGGACGACGCTGATCTTGCAAACCTGCACGGCTACGGCGAATGGCATCAGCTATTGCCTCTATTGCCTCATCTTGTCCGATTACACGTTTGTGCAATTCGTCTTCCATGTGAAGCAACTTCTCCGTTTCGCTTTGCAGCATTTTACTTACAGGTATGCCCGTCCATTTTTGCACAACCTCTGCAATCGACTCTGCTGTAACCTCTTCATTCATCAACGATTCTTGTGATGCATTTTCTTTTTCACCCAACAGCTTTTCATTCTCCAACTCTGTTTCGCGTATTTTACCGTAACGTATTTCGGCAACTTTACCATAATCTCCTTTACGCTCCGCATCTTCGGCTTGCAGCTTCAGATATTCTATTAACTGGCGATTCTTCTGAATGGTATCCAGCCTGTCTTTTTCTTGCTGCCACTGTGCGTACAAACGGTTTCTTTCGTCAGATAAATCGCTGATTTCTCGCGAAAGATTTTCTACTTTTTTCTCATCTCCTTCTCGTTTAATCGCTTCACGCTCTATCTCTAATTGGCGAATCTTGCGATCAAGCTCATCTATATTTTCGGGAACGGAGTTCATCTCCAGCCTAAGCCTTGCAGCAGCTTCGTCAATAAGATCTATCGCTTTATCCGGCAAAAATCTGGATGTAATATATTTTTGCGACAGCTCCACTGCGGCAATAATAGCTTCGTCTTTTATACGTACCTTATGGTGGTTTTCGTAACGCTCTTTAAGACCGCGAAGAATTGAGACGGCATCAGGTCCCGAAGGCTCATCTACCAACACCATTTGGAAACGGCGCTCTAACGCTTTATCCTGTTCAAAATACTTCTGATACTCATCTAGCGTTGTTGCTCCGATTGCTCTTAACTCTCCACGCGCTAATGCGGGTTTAAGAATATTTGCAGCATCCATAGCTCCTTCGCCCTTACCTGCGCCCACAAGCGTATGAATTTCATCGATAAACAGCACTATTTCGCCATTAGATGTAGTTACTTCCTTCACCACCGATTTCAACCTTTCCTCGAACTCTCCTTTATATTTTGCGCCGGCAATAAGTGCTCCCATATCGAGCGAGTATATCTGCTTCGATTTTAGGTTTTCGGGTACATCGCCTGTAATTATTCTATGGGCAAGCCCTTCAGCAATAGCTGTTTTACCAACACCTGGCTCTCCCACCAATATGGGGTTGTTCTTAGTTCTACGTGAAAGGATTTGCAGCACACGACGAATCTCCTCGTCACGACCAATTACGGGGTCGAGCTTACCAATTCTTGCCTGTTCGTTTAGGTTAATTGCAAAACGGTTTAGCGCATCGAACGTGTCTTCTGCCGTTTGGCTATCTACTTTAGAACCTTTACGCAGTTCAAGGATTGCTGCTTTCATTTCTTTTTCGGTAGCACCGTTATTCTTAAGTAGCTGCGATACTTCGTCGCCAACAGCAAGAATACCCAGCAGCAAATGTTCGATAGAAATAAACTGATCACCCATTTCTTTTGAGTAATCCATAGCCTTTTGCAATACCCTATTCATACCATTAGTCAGGTACGGATCGCTACCACCAGAAACTTTCGGGTAACGTTCGACAATATTATCCACCTCTACCGAAATAGTATTACTGTTAATACCCAACTTTCCGAACAGATAGCCGGTAATGCTTTCGCTTTCTTTTAAAATCGCCTTCATCAAGTGACCGGTGTCTATCCCCTGGTTGTTCATACCCATGGCAATCTGGGCAGCCTCTTGAATTACTTCTTGCGATTTTATTGTAAAATTATTATTGTTCATAGTATTTCCTTATGCTTTCTTGACTTTATCAACTGCGATAACTAATAACAATTTATCTGCCAAAGTTGTTTTCTGAAAAAATGACAGATGAAAATCAAATCAATAAGACAAATTGACAAACGCCAAAAGATAAAAGCATAGTCGATAGTCGAATTGTAGAGTGGCTATCCTAAAAGCCTACAAACCGTCATTCCGACCGAAGGGCTTCAATAGGATCTAGCCGTGCTGCTCTTACTGCCGGGATATAGCCGGAAGCCACACTGACCAAGAAACAAACGGCTACGGCAACCAGCATCCAAAGCCACGGAACGGTGAAGCTACCGCCCGTAAAGATAGGCAGAGCGTTACCCACAAGTATTCCTAGCACTATACCTAGCAGCCCGCCTAGCTGACCAATCATAATAGACTCGAAGAGGAACTGCTGTTTAATTGTTTTAAAAGTAGCCCCCATTGCCTTGCGAGTACCGATTTCGCGAGTGCGCTCGGTTACGGCAACCAGCATGATATTCATAAGCCCAACCGCGGCACCGAGCAACGTAATAAACGAGATTACAAAAGCGGCAATAGTAACATTCCCCATCATATCCAGCATAAGCTGCGCAATGCTATCGCTTTGTTCTATATTAAAATCAGACTCATCCGAGGGAGTTAACCTTCGTATCTGACGGAACAGGCTTTCGGCTTCGCCTATTGCGTCGTTCATCATCGTAGGGTCTTCGGGGGTAATATTGATATAAAATGACTGATTGGGTCGAGAAAAGTTAACTCTGGCATTACTTACGGGTATAACTACCCATCTATCCACACCTCCGCCAAAGCTATTGCCCTTGGGCTTAAACGTACCAATAATCCTATACCTGACTCCGTTTACAGAAATATACTCGTCTAAAACGCTCTTTTTTCCGGGAAAAAGCTTCTTTACCAGCTCATTACCGATAATAGCAACGTTATTACCAATTTCCATATCGAAAGCCGAAAACATACGTCCTTTATCCAACTCTACGCCGTTAGCAACGAGGTAACCCTCGTCCCCTCCGCCAACTCCGATATTGGGGTTTGTTTTCAGCCCGTTTGCCGTAACGGTCGCAGTACCCGTAATCCACGTTTCAACAGCCACGTTAGCCGGCATGGTATATCTTTCTTTTAACTCCTGAGCCTGCTTAAAGCTGATATAAGAGTAGCTCTTCTTACGTATCCGTTTATTCAGCACTTGATAGTTACTACCAAAACTTTGTATGGTAAACGTGTTGGCGCCCATTTCTTTAAACGTATCGCTGATAGAACTTTTTAACGAATCAATAGCGGTAAGAATACCAACTAAAGCAGTAATACCAATAGCAATAATAAGAACGGTAAGTATAGTACGTAAAGCATTAGTCCGTATGGAAATTACGGAAATACGAAAATTCTCACGGAGTAATGCCAAATGTTTCATTTAACAGCAGCTGGGTTGAGAGCCGTAAAGGTAAAAACTTTTTTAAGTTAGTCGATAATCGAAAAGCATTAAACAGAATAAAGAAACAAATGGCTGGAACTATCCCGCGCAAGGTATAATCCACGATCCCTAGCTAAACTCGCTTCACAATTAACCTTTCAAATTAATCATTAACTACTTAAATTCTAAAATGTCGAAAAAGAAAGCTACTTTTGCGCAAATTATCAAGATAACCATGACAGAAAGAAAATCCCAAAGGGGAGGTCGCAAAGAAGGCGACAAAAGCCGCTCATCACATGGGCGTAGAGATTCATCAGACAGTAAAAAACGCGGCTATACTAAAAAGGATAAATCAGAAGCAGGAGATAAAGGTCGGAAACCTTGGACTATCAACTCGGATGACGACTCTTCCGACAAAAAGTATAAAAGAAAAGAATCGTCTAGCTCATCAAGGGCACCAAAGAAAGACGATAAACCAAAGCGTAACTATGGTGATAAGGACAAGCCGAAGCGCCGCTTTAACGATGACGATAAACCGAAACGTAACTATGGAGACAAAGATAAGGACAAGCGTCGCTTTAACGATGACGATAAGCCAAAACGAAGCTATGGAGATAAAGACAAGCTAAAGCGCCGTTTTAACGATGAGGATAAACCGAAGCGCTCGTATAAGAATGAGAAGCGTTCTGAAAAACGAACAACAAAAAGAGATGACAGCAAAAAGCGTTCGTTTAAAGGTGACGAAAAGGGGTTTGATAGCTATAAAGGAAAGAAAAAAGAGAGCTATAGCTATATCAGCAGCTACGAACCGGAAGATAGCCGCGTTCGTAAAAATCGCTTAAAAGCCACGCCTTCCAAACCTAAAAGTGAGCCTAAGCTAACAACGGAAACCCGCTTAAATAAGTTTATAGCAAACTCGGGGGTATGCTCTCGCCGCGAAGCCGATACGTTTATTAAAGCCGGCTTAGTCAGCATTAACGGAGTTGTCGTAACCGAACTTGGAACAAAGGTTATGCCTAACAACGAGGTTAGATTTAACGGTGAGCTGCTTCATGGGGAAAAAAAGATTTACCTGCTGATGAACAAACCTAAAGGGTATGTTACTACTGTTGAAGATCCGCATGCTGATAAAACGGTAATGGATATCGTACGCAACTATAGCGAATCGCGTATTTACCCTGTAGGCAGGCTGGATAAGAATTCGACAGGAGTATTGCTACTTACTAACGATGGAGAGCTAACGCTTCAGCTTACGCACCCCAGCTATAACAAGAAAAAGATTTATCAGGTTAAGATAGATAAGCCTTTAACCAAAAACGATATGCAACGTCTTGCCGATGGTATTGAGCTGGAAGATGGGCTTGCCTATTTTGATGTTATTGAATATCTGAACGAAGAAAGAACCGAATTCGGAGTAGAAATACACTCCGGGCGTAACCGTATTATTCGCCGCATGTTCGAATACTTAGGCTATAAAGTTAGCAAGCTAGACCGTGTATATTTTGCAGGTTTAACCAAAAAGAATCTAAAGCGTGGTGAATGCCGTTTTCTTACCGAAAAAGAGGTAAGCATACTTAAAATGGGCTCGTACGAATAGGTAGATGGAAGAAGCGAAAAAACATAAATCGGGTTTTGCAAATATCATTGGTAACCCCAATGTCGGAAAGTCAACATTGATGAACGCTTTGGTTGGCGAGCAGCTATCGATTGTTACAGCCAAGTCGCAAACCACTCGTCACCGCATTATGGGTATAGTAAACGGCGACGATTACCAGCTGGTTTACTCTGATACGCCCGGTATTCTTAAACCTGACTATAAGCTTCAGGAATCAATGATGAAGTTTGTACGTACTGCTATTGGTGACGCCGATGTAATTCTGTACGTTACCGATGCTATTGAAAAAGGGAATAAGCACGAGGAGTACATTAAGCGCTTAAGCATACTTGATATTCCTGTATTGCTTATTATTAATAAGATAGACCTTACCACCACCGAACAGCTGGAGCAGCTGGTTGAGCAATGGAAAGAGTGGCTTCCAAAAGCAGAAATATTTCCGGTTTCGGCAAAAGAGCGGTTTAACTTAGACAACCTATTCAAACGCGTACTAGAGCTGACACCCGAAGGTCCGGCATACTACGATAAGGAAACATTGACAGACAGGAATCTTCGCTTCTTTGCTTCGGAGATCATCAGAGAAAAGGTTCTGCTTTACTATAAAAAGGAAATACCATACAGCGCAGAAATCAGCATCGAAGAGTTTAAAGAAGACGACGATATGTATCGTATCGCTTCAACTATACATGTAGCACGCGAATCTCAGAAAGGCATTGTCATCGGTCATGGAGGAAAAGCGCTGAAGTGGGTAGGAACAGAAGCCCGTAAGGATATGGAGAACTTCTTCGCCAAGAAGGTATTTTTAAAGATGTTTGTAAAAGTAAACCCCGACTGGCGTAATAATAGCCGGGAATTAAAAAACTTCGGGTATATTTTAGAATAGAACAAAAACTTTTAGATTAAAGAACAAAAAAGCTTTAATCTAAAAACAATCATAAAAATCGGTAAGTACGTCATGTCTCACTTTCGCTCGACATGACGGGTTAAATTGGGTCTTGCCCCAGAACGTAGCAACGTATCAAGTAAAAACGATGAGCAATATTGTAGCCATAGTTGGACGACCAAATGTAGGGAAATCGACTCTGTTTAATCGACTTGTTGGCACGCGCCAAGCAATTGTCGATGAGATGGAGGGCGTAACACGAGACCGCCACTACGGTAAATCGGATTGGAACGGTAAGGAATTCTCTGTTATTGATACGGGCGGATACGCGACCAATACCGATGATATTTTTGAAGAAGAAATCCGTAAGCAGGTTAACATGGCTATTGACGAGGCTGACGTTATCCTCTTTATAGTTGATGTCACTACCGGGATTACCGATTTTGATGATGCTATTGCTCACTTACTAAGAAAATCGGGTAAAAAAGTTATCGTAGTTGCCAACAAAGTAGATAACTCCGAACGTATTTTCGACTCGCATATTTTCAACAGCTTCGGCTTAGGAGAACCTTTCAGCATATCGTCAACTAGCGGTAGCGGTACAGGCGATCTACTTGACGAAGTTGTCGCCGATTTTGAGGTAGAAAACATAGAGGAGGAGGAAGATACTACACCTCGAATAGCTGTTGTAGGTCGCCCAAATGTGGGTAAATCGTCGCTGACGAATGCACTATTAGGAGAAGAGCGTAATATAGTTACTCCTATTGCCGGGACAACACGCGATTCTATAGAGACCCGCTATAACAAGTTCGGTTTCGATTTCTTTTTGGTAGATACTGCCGGATTACGCAAACGTACCAAGGTAAAAGAAGATCTGGAGTTTTACTCGGTAATGCGATCTGTACGCTCAATAGAACATTCGGATGTTTGTATTCTTGTGGTTGATGCCACTACAGGTATAGAGTCGCAAGACCTCTGCATCTTTAACCTCATTATACGAAACAAAAAAGGCTGCGTACTGGTAGTAAACAAGTGGGACTTGGTGGAGAATAAGAAAGCTAACACCATGAAGCAGTACAAACAAAATATCGAAAAGCGCATTGCTCCGTTCAACGATATTCCTATTCTGTTTACCTCGGCAATTAATAAGCAACGTATTTTCGATGTACTTCAAGCGGCAATTAAGACGGCAGAGAATCGCAAAAAACGCATTCCTACAGCCAAATTAAACGAAGTAATGCTTGAGATAATCCAGAACTACCCCCCACCCGCAATTAAGGGAAAATACGTCAAAATAAAGTATATTACTCAACTTCCAACGCAAACACCCAGCTTTGCATTCTTTTGTAACCTTCCCCAATATATCAAAGAGCCTTATAAACGCTTCTTAGAAAACAAGCTGAGAGAAAACTTTGATTTTACGGGTACACCTATTCAGATATTTTTGAGGCAGAAGTAATTTTGTAGGTCCTTAAAAGTTGAAGAAGGTAACGATGTCATGTCAAACAAAGTAAGACATCTCCTCAGTAACAACGATATATACTGAAGTAGGAGATGTCTCATTTTGTTCGATGTAACGAAAATCTAGGATTCTCGAACAACTTCTCTTTATGATTAAGGCTGGTTTACTAAAATCTAGAGACCTTCCAGTCTCCGTTTTCTTTTACTAACCTCACTCTATTTGTATCTTTTTCTCCATTTTTAGCTACTTCTATTTCCACAATAGCACCTCCTCCATCTTCATCAATCTTGGATTCTAAAACTTTTATCGTTAAATCTTTATTTTCTTCTTTTGCTTCTACCATTAATTTTTCAATACCCTCCTTTGACAGTTCTGCTTGATCATAGATGTTCTTTACATCTTCGGTTGCATACTTCTTTGCTGTATTAACATCAAATTTACATCTAGCCCATAGTATTTAACCGCCACCGACTCAAGAGAATTTTCACCATAATACAAAAAATTCAAATAAAACAAAAATGGATGTCTAATTGACATCCATTTTTATAAATCATGCTATAAAGTCCTTATTATCTTCTGGTATCAATAATATTGAATGATGCCTTACCCTTAGTCGGGTGGATGGTTAATTGACCTGCATTTTCAGGAACAACAACATCCGTTAGCTGTATAACTACGCTAGAGCTTCCAACCTTAGCAGTATTGTTAAGTACTACGCCGTTGATGTTAACTGTAGTCTTTTGGCAATCGCCAGGTAGAGTAAGTTCAGTTTCGTTAACCATAACGAAGTCTTCTCCCTTAACACCTGTGCTGCTTGGATCAACATCGCTAGCAATTAGGATATTGCTACCTGTGCAGTTGATTAACGGCTTATCGTCTGAAGCTCTTAACAATGTAGCGCGGAAGAATCCTTGTACAGTGTTGCTGTTCTTACCCTTATCTCCAAGTGATGAGATAGCTAGGTAAGCAGGCTGATCGTAGATATAGCCAACGCAGTTAACAACACCACCTTCAAGCTCAACTGTTACATCGCTCATTGCGCTGGTTTGGTTAAGCTGTATAATTACAGATTCCGGAATTTCGTACTTGTCATCATCAACTACGCCAACTTTGCAAACTGCTTGTGACGAACCTTGCGCAACTACAAATACAGGCTTAACATCCGATGCAAAGTCTTCTTCGCTAGCAGTACCTTGTCCGTAAATACCGGTAATGATAACATCGCTACCTGATACGTTAGTTACAGGAGTTCCGTCTGTCTTGAATAAGCCAACAGTGTAAGTAATATCTGTTGCAGGCTCGCGACCAGGATCAGAAGAAATAAAGCGTACAATAGCAGGCTGATCGGTAATAGTTCCTCTACCTTCACCCTTAACAATGTACCCATTTTCAGCGTCTTCTAAACGTACGTAGAAATCTTCGTTACCTTCGAGCAGGTTATCTGCCTTAATAGGAACTTCGATAGTTTGGGTAATCATAAAGCCACCGTTACCATCATCTACAGGTACGAATGAAAGTAAGCCGGACGAAAGAATGATATCATCTTTAGTTGCCTTTCCTCCTACAACCTTATAGTGTACTGATACAGGTAAAGGAATTCCTTGCTGACGTTGGAAACCGGTTAAGGTTACCGTAAAGTTAGCCATAGAGAAGCCGTTAAGAGGCTCTTGAACAGCAATATCGTTGATTGTTAAACCATGACCTAGCTTAGTAATTCTACCACCTTGTCCGGCAAGGACGATATCGCCGTTTTCAGCAACATCAGATACAACGTATCCTGGATTTTCACTCTTATCGATTGGTCTGTCAAATGGGTTCGATCCGTCTTCGTTAAACTTAGTAACACGACCTTCTGATGTAGAAACAAATGTAGATTCTCCATCAACACTTACAACTAACTGATCGTACTTAGCAGCAACAGGATATTCATATAGAACGTGAGATGTAGGAGTAACTCTAACTACGCGTCCGGCACCTATTCTTTCATTATAAGAAGCAACCATAGCATCGCCTCTAGTAGTAAAGTCCATTGCCGTAACCTCTCCAAACATCTGGTAAGAAGAAAGGACAGTACCATCGTTACGTAAGAAATGTACTTGTCCGTTTCCACCAAGGATACTTCCACCTAGTAATATCTCATCTTTAGCCGATATGCCGATATGCGTAAAACTGCTTTCGCCATCTGCAAATATCTTATCAAATACAATATCTCCTTCAGGACGAATCTTTACAACTCTAGCACCGCCATTACCGTTACCACCTGCCAATACAAGCTCTTCGCCACGGGTTAGCTGCAGACCTTTAATATCGAATTCTTCGGGAATAACTGTAGAGAAAAGAACTCTAGAGTTTGCTCCGTACTTAACAACGCGAGCATCTGCACCTTCTGCAGAGAAAGCAACTAGCAACGAGCCGTCTTTTGCTTCAACAAATCCAGCGCATGTTTCAAGAGGAGAACCGTCAATAGTATATACTAGGTTACCTGTAGCTGAAATAACAACAGCAATAGCTTTTTTACCCATACCTTTTGGCCATTCGTAACCGCTAAGTACGTATCCGCCTTTACGTAAAGCCAATACTTTATCAAAGTATCCGTTATTGGTATATTTATAGTCTATTGCAATATTATCTTCGGCATCTATCTTCATAAAACGAGCTTTAACAGTGCCGTTATCTCTACCGCCAACTACAAGCATTCCGCCATCTTTAGCAGGCGCAACATTCATAGCATTAAAATCGGCTATAGTTTTAGAATGAACTATTGCACCTTGAGGTGTTAACTTAAGATACTGAGCATTAACTCCTTCGTAACCAATTAGGCGTAACTGCCCATCTGCATCCAACAATAGCTGGTTATAGGTTGTCATCGGGCTGTGTATTCTATCAAATACAACAGGTATATACTGAGCCTTTACTGCTGCGAAAGGTATAAGCACCAGTAGTACTAGTAGACCGAAATACTTTCTATTCTTCATAATAAACGATGGTTTTATATAATAGTTTTTGATTAGTTAACAACTTCAATAAATACAAGCTTAATTTCTACTTTACGCGCAGGAGCAAGCCTATTAATTCTATCTTTTGAAGAAATCTCTTCTTCTTTCGATAGCTTAATCTGACCTTCGCCCTTTGCATCAATAGAAGCTGCAGAATATCCTTTGGATACTAGATAGTTTTTAACAGATTCGGCGCGTCTTTCCGACAATGCTTGATTACGTTCTTCCGTACCAATCTCGTCTGTAAAGCCTACAATAGCAATATCTCCTCCAGCAACAACTCCATATTCTTCAACAAATTTATTAAGTACTTTTAGAGCTACCTTATTAAGATTGGCATCATTATAGTCGAAGAATACTCTTAAATCCGCTTCTGCTTTTCCTGTAATTAAGTCTTTTTGAGCTTGTAATACCTCAGGTTTACTTTCTTGTCCAACTCCTATTTGACTAGCAACATCAACAGGAATAAATCTTCCGTCTTCTGTTCTCAGGAAATCTCCTCTATCTATGCCTAATTCGCCCAAACCTTCAAGGCTTGTAGAGTTTCTAACAAAACGATAAATATCGTCAAATCCTAAACCGTTAGGACGATCTGACGATACGTAACCATCTCTATCGCTCGAAAACATCATAGCATAGTCGTTAGAAGATGTATTAATAGGATACGGCATGTGTCTTAAACTTCCTTTAATAACACCATCGAGAGAGGCGTTAAGTATTGCGTAGTAAACATCCTGACTGCCAAGTCCAACGTGACCATTTGATGAGAACAGCAATCTTTCGCCCTGTACAAGCGGATATACTTCGTCGCCACTTGTATTTACTTCCGGTCCTAGGTTAACAGGGCTTCCCCAACCTTTGCCATCCCATTTCGAAACGTAAAGGTCCATTCCGCCATAACCTCCCGGCATGTTTGATGCAAAGAAGAAGTACTGTCCATTTGAAGAAAATGATGGGTGACAGTATGATACGTCTTCTCTATCTTTAAAAAGCATGGTAGGTTTTTCCCACTTTCCGGTTTTAGAGTTTAATGTAAGCTGGCTAATAACCAAAGCGTTAGTTACAACTTCTCCCGGTTCTACCTTACGTGGTAATCTGTTGCTATAACGGTTATCCGTATATAGCATGGTTTTTCCGTCCGGAGAAATAGCAGCGGGTCCCGCTTGAAGGGTACTGCTTACTTTTCCGTAAGGCTTAATACTAGTACCGTCAAATAGGTAGTATTGAGCTCCCTTAATAAAGTCTCTAGTCGACTTTCCGCCAAACTGGTCGCTACGAATAAATAAAATCTCCTCTCCTAGCTCTAATGTCCAGAAATCAGATATTTCGCTAGAGAAAGATGCCAATTTTAGGGCGTACTGAGAACTGTCTGACAACATATACTTAATCAGACCGTTAAGCCCTTTCTGTTGGTTAACAAAGCGAACATCTTCTGAATAAGGAGAAACATCCAGGTATAACCTGCTGACCTCTTCTGCTCTTCTGAATTTCTGTTCGCGAACTAAGACATCTAAAAAGTTACATACATCTCTAGGGGTATACGAAAGGGGGTTGTGAATAGTTTTTTCGTAGTACTCTTCAGCTTTATCGTATTGCCTAGTCTGGTAGTAAAGATCTGCTAACTTAAGGTTTATGCGTTCTGTTGCCACCTTACCAACGCCAGCATTTAGCGCATCGAAATAGTATTTCTCCGCTCTGCTAAAATTTTGTGCGAATACGTTTAAGTCAGCCTTCTTTTCTTTGCGACCTGGTGCGTCTGGATCAGAACTTCTCGCTTGAAGCGGAATCGCAACCACAGCCAGCAAAATACAGGTGAAAACAAACTTCATGGTACACTTCATAGTTACAATTAATTATATATTTATAATTTACTTGGTTTACTTATTTGATACTAAGACTTTCTACTAGAACCAACCCCTTACAGGAACAACATGCTGACGTTGTACCATGAATCTGTAGCTAAGCATAACTTCGTGTGAGCCGTTGGCTACCTTGCCACTTGCTCCTGTTAAAATATCGTATGAGTACACAAACTCAAACTTCGGACTGAACTCGTACTTAAATAGCACGTTAATAGACTCTTCCGATCTCCACGATGCTCCAACCCAAAAGCGGTTAAACAAGAATGCGCTTAAGTTGATATCATACTGCATGCTTGACTTTTCGGGTAAGCGGATAAGGAAATTTGGCTTAAGCTTAAAATCTTGACTTATATCCCATAAATACCCCCCTGAAACATAGAAGTGTCTTAAAAACATTGTTCCTGTTCTAGGGTCATTTTTATCTTCCTTAAACGTAATATTCTGAAGCTGAGGTGATGACACTCCTAAGTAGAACTTGCTACTAAAAAGTATCAATCCGGCTCCTACTACTCCGTTAATATCTCTTTCATTCTTCGCGAACATATGATCGTACGTTGTTGGTAAGGAGGTTAGATCTGCCAAACCATAATCTGCCCCTATATTAAGACCCGCTGCCAAAAATAAGTCGTCAGACAGGCGAGTTTTTATAGCTGCCGATATCGCTCCTCCGAATTGCGAAGTTACATTAATATTATCATATGAAACAAGTGCTCCGACAGATAATGTTGAAAAACCTGTCGGCGTATAGAATGAAAGCGTGCTTGTTCGTGGCGCACCGTCCAATCCTACCCATTGTTCACGATGATGAAGCGACAAGTTCGACGCAATGTCTGTGGCCGAATAGGCGGGGTTTATCGATAACCCGTTAAACATATATTGCGAATATATGCTTCGTTGCTGAGCTTTTAGCGAAAAAGAACCAGCTAGGGCCAGTAAGACAAATGTTATCAATTGAATTCTTTTCATCTTTCTTTGCGTTTATTTGATATATGAGGGAAACTCCATGTTAAAGGAGCTTCCCTCCTTATAAATCCACTAGTATCTTACCTCTACTGCTTTATCGTAGTATTTCTTAGCTCCGTCAGCCTTCTTGTACTCTACAATTACAAAGTATGTACCCATCGGAACTTTCTTCTTAGTCTTCTTAGAGATACCTGCAAAGGATACGTCTTTGTTGTTATATCCACTTTCTTCGTATACTACGAAACCTTGACGATCGAATATGGTAACCTTATTTTCAGGATACTTATTAATATTCTCAATATATAACCTATCGTTACCTATACCGTCATCGTTAAGCGATAAAGCCGGATGGATGCGAATTTCGCCTTGGTTATCATCGTAAGGTCTATTCGTCCAGTTTTCAACTGCATCAGGAACACCGTCGCCGTCAGAGTCAGGATTAGCAAAGTTTGGTAAGCAGCTACTTCCTGCAAAGTCGTTGTATGGGTTACCATCGCGGTTGGTGTCTTCCATCCAGTTAGGAATACCATCGCCATCATCGTCTGCATTCGGATCGTATGGATCCCACTCGTTCGGAATGCCGTTGTTGTTCGAATCGCCACTACCCGGGCAGTTTGGATCTTCACGTTCTATCCAGTTCGGCAGACCATCTTGATCGAAGTCATCACTATTAACAAGCGTTAGCGGTTCGAAACAATCTATATTTTCTTGCTCAATATTAGATAAGCTATAGTTAATGTCTATCAGTAGCTCTTCGAACACAGTTGTGTAAGTTGTAATATCGAAGTTAGCCGGGTCAAGTGGTGGCACTAACGTTGTCCTAATCTTAAACTCATGCTTAGTATAAGGCGTTGGTGCCGCATTAGTAAACGTAATGAATCCTGTTGGCGTAAACTCGTTAGGTACAACGTAGTGCGTAGCCAGGATATTCTTGTTCTCCAACTGTATAACTACCGGGTTAGCATTTGGAGACAGGTTGTGAACTTCTACCGCAATTGTTGCTTCGATAATAAGATCATCGATACCCTCTTCGCTCGATGTAATTGTAATACAAAGCTTATCGTCATCTACTATTATGCCTACCAATGGATCCGGTGTACGGTTAACAATTCTATCATCAGGATGTACCGGAACAACATCCAGATCGAGCTGCCTGCTACCTTCGTACACATCGTTACCAATTGTTTTAATATATACCTCTACCTTAGAAGTACCCTCAAGGATTGTTACTTCTGAATTAAACGCCTCGAAGTCGATACCTGCTACAGCCATATTCGGTAATCCCGTAATAACCTGAGACAGGGTGAATTTCACATCTTCTCCGACCACCATAGTTTGATCTGTAAGCGCTATAGTAAGCTTAAAGGAGTCGCCTTCTACAACTTCTGCCTCTGTATCGGCAGTATTTAGCGGTTCTAAGGTTATGTTGAAGTCGAATCCTCCAAACTGGTTAAGACCGTTAGATCGGATGAACAATTTTGGTGATACAGCATGCACTCTTTCGTGGAATGGTTCAATTTCTGAGATTACCACTAGTTCATTTCTCTCAATAATACCATCTTCCTTAGTCTCAATCATTACAACAGTAGTGCTATCACCCGCAGGAATTGTACCAGATGCTACCTGAACGTACTGAGTAACGGGATCTGCAGTAGTACCAGCCAGATACTGTAATCCTACAATTTCCGCATGCTGCACAACTATCGGCTCATCTAACGTTGGGTGGTAAGCTGTTAACTTATATAAGGCTGTTTGTCCCTTACTTACTCTATTATTACCAGCCGGGTGCCCTGTTGGCAATAACTCCCATTTAATACGCATCTTACCTTCACCATCTGCGTCATAATCTTTAATAGTTACTGTTTGCGGGCTATCGTATAATGGTGATCCATTGTGTGTAGCCTTAATAACTACTGTTTCATCACCTTCATATACGTAGTCGTGGCACGTCCTCAGCTCTACAAATGCTGTACTCAGACCTTGAGGTATGATTATCTCGTTAGGAGTACCTGATATAATCTGGTAGTCTCCATAAGGATCGTATTGTGTACATGGTCCTTGATGTGCCGTACCATCATAACTTAGGTCTATCTTCATGTTAGTTGTAGCAGCATAGCCATTTGCCAGCTTAACTCTAATATATGTGCTATTGCCTTCCAACACTTCATCGTCATCAACTGACAGGATAATGTTTGAAGCGAAGCAGTTAGGATCTGTAGATTCTGTTACTTCAAACTCAGCACTTAGCGCAGACTGACATAGACCGTCTATCTCAACAACCACACGGTATTTACCAGCTTCCGATACAGCTATGGTTTGACCTGTTTCGTTCAAGAAGCCCTTAGTCTCTTCGTACCATCTGTAACCGGTAATTGTACCTGTTGGGTTATCTACATTTGCCGTTAGGATCAGGCTTAGTCCTGCACATAGATCTTGTGACGGAGCAGTAATGTACGGTACATCTGTTATTGTATTTCCAGATAGCCTTACGTCTGCTATACCAGCTGATTCTTGAGACATACAACTGTTATTACCATCCTTAACAGCTACCTTATATAAACCGGGCGCTGTTGCCAAGTAATATCTAGATAGCGTAGTTGCTACATGTACTCCATCTTTGAACCACCAGTATTCTACTCCGCTACCGGCGTCTGATGACTTAAGCTCTACCGAACCACCTTCGCACATATATACTATACCATCAGGAACGATAACCGGCTTATTAGGCGCAGTTGTTCCAGACTGATTTATCGTAATCACATCACTTGGTACCGAGCGACAATCGCCATCTAAAACTACTGCATAGTAATCGCCATCTACCAGTGCATGGTATTCCGGTACATGGTTAACATCAACCATTACACCGTCGCGATACCATTCGTATGTATCACCTGCCGATTCTGTAAGCGTAATTACTACCATACCGTTAATACAGATATCGTTGCTAGATGGTGTAAGCTTAGGCTTATGAGGTGCGCTATTTCCTGACGGAGTAATGTCTACACCTTCACTTTCCTTAGACTGACAACCGCCATTGTCGAACACCGTCACTGTATAAGTTACGGTAGCATCTCCTATTACCCATGGTGCATGGTAAATGTTTACAGTAGTTGTTGCTACTTCAACTCCATCTTTGTACCACTTATAGATAATTCCGGTAGGCGGATATGTGGTGCTTCCCGCTGGCTGTTTTGGCTTAGCAGTTAGCTTAACGCTACCATTATCGCATATTGTCTGGCTAATCGGTTCCACTGTAATTTCCGGCTCATAAGGAGCTTGGTTATAAGGATCTACAACTACCTTCTTAACATCACTAGGCTCAGACCAACATCCGTTGTAAACTACCACGTAGTATTCGCCATCTTCCGAAGCGTTGTACACGCTAGACGGACCACTCTTAACCAATCCTGTTACAGTATTATACCAATAGTACTCTACTGTACTAGGATCGTACGGATCACCTGCTGTAGGTACAGCCTCAAGCTCTATACTACCGTTCAGACAGTATGTTACCGGGTTACCGTCAGGTAAAATCTTTGGCTTAGCAAGAGCCGCACCTGATGATTTCGTAATGTAAACATTCTCGCTACGTTGAGAAGTACATGTACCATCTTTAACAACAACTGAATAGTAACCTTGTTCAGTAGCAAAGTAATCTTGCGTAATTGGCGCACCGTATATCGGCTGGTTGTTAAAGTACCATTGGAATTCCGCTGTAGCTGGGAAACTTGCAGCGTTAACCGGCTTAGCAGTCAGCTTAGCCGAACCTCCATCGCAGAACGAAGTAACAAGAGCCTCTACTCTTGGAAGCAGATCTGTTGCATCTCCTCCGTTGATCATTACTTCCTTAGCTGCAGGAACCGATTGACATGCGCTTCCGTCTAGCACTACAACTTCGTATAGCCCTGCTTCTTCTGCTACATATACAGGTCCTGTTATCTGTGCGTCTATTATACCGTTTACATACCACTTATAAGTATAATCTGCCGGGTAAGTAGTACCATCGAATGGTACAGTCGTTAGCTTAACGCTACCGTTAGCACACATTTCTGCAGGATCTAAATCAGGTTCAGCAACTATCTTAGGTGCTACCATGTTAGCACTATTGTTACCCCATTCTAACTTAACAGAGTTACTTGGTACCGACTGGCAAGTTCCGTCTATTGCCACTACACGGTAATTATCATCCGGCTGTGTTGCAATGTACGATGGGTATATTGCTCCCTCAATCTTACCTGCACTGTTATACCACTGGAACTTTATACCATCGTTGTAGTCATTCAAGTTCGTTACTCTGATAGTTGCACTGCCGCCGTCAGTACATATCTCACCTGTAGTTGCTCCATTTTCTAAAGCAATCTTCGGTTGTTTTAGGCTTGTAGGGTTACCCTTAGTCACTTCTACCGTATCGCTAGCAGCTGACTTGCAACCTGTAATCTTATCTACTACAACAACCCAATATGTGTTTTCTGATGTCACGATTAACGATGATCCTGTTTCACCAACGATCAATCCGCCAACCTTTCTGTGCCATTCGTACTCAACATCCATATTGTCATAGTCAAGTATATTCGTTACTTCTATTGTGTAGCTACCATTCTCGCAGAACTCGCCTGTTGTACTATTAACTATTGGCTTATCCGGAGCCTGACCGCTACCTGATACTGTTATATCTTCTTCATTCGATTTGTGCGAGTCGCAGCCATTCTTTCTTGCTATAGCATAGTATGTATCTTCTACGCCCACTGCAATACTTGCGCCTTCGTAGTTAAGATCACCCTGAGTTACACCAAACCAATGGTAGGTTGTTGTATTGTTTGTACTAGGATGCTTAACCTGTAAGGTTACTGTACCACCCGAACAAATATCCGAACTACCTCCCATTACTTCGATCTCCGGCGCATCCGGCGCGAGATTACCCGTACCGCCTGTTACTGTAAACTCTGCGCTTTCTTGGCTTGCGCATGAGCCATCAAATACTACTACTGTATAGTTAGCTGACGCTATTGAGCCCGGCGCGTGATATACAGGGCTAGCTGTGTACTGTACTTCTTCACCATCATTGAACCACTTGAACATCAGACCATCGGTTGTTGGGTAAGGCGCGTCATTATCAGAGCGTACAGCTGTCAGCTTAAGTGTTCCGTTAGCTGCGCATACCACCACTCCGCCATCGCTAATAATCTTAGGTGCCACAGGTATGCCCGTGTTAGCTCCTTGGCTGATGTACTTCTGAGCGCTCTCTTCTGACTCTCCAAAGCCGCTGTCTGCTACCTTCACGCTATAGTAACCTTCTTGAGCTACCTGTAGCGTCATTGAAGTTTCGCTTAAGACAGTCTTACCCGAACCTTGCGGGAATTCGAAATACCAGATAAACTGCGTACCGGGGGCATAGCCGCTTTCGTCGGCAGCCTTAACCGCACGTAGCTCTACTGTACCTCCTACACATAGCTCTTCTATACCGTTAACCACCTTAATCATTGGCTTCTCCAGCGCTTGACCTACTATCTCTACTACCACCGCACCTATGCTACGAATTGAGCGACAACCATTGTTCCCATCTATTGCGATCACCGCATAAGTGCCTTCGCTGGTTGCATCATAGTAGGTATTAGGAGTCGGTCCGTATATGTGTACATACTCATCGTTACTATCCAACATATACCAATCGTACGTCATACCCGCAGGATGAACTCCACCCACAGTTACGCCAAGTGTACGGGTTCCGCCTGCCACAATCGTAGTCGGATTTGGGGTGATTACCGGCTGGCTCGGAGCTGAATTACCATGATCTATATCCATCTGATAACCATCGCTTACCTTAGAGCCGCAATCATCCTTCCTGACAACTACTTTATATAATCCTCCTTCGGTTACCGTAATACGGTTGTTTACCGTTGTACCAATATTAACACCGCTACGATACCAAGTATAAGTTACGTCATTGCCATACAAACCACCACCTTCGCTCTGTGCTATCTGAGCTACTAGATCAGCCGAACCGTCTTCGCAGATCAGGTGACCTGAAGTGCTGGTAATTTCCGGTTTCTTTAAATCCGCAGGTGAGCCTACGGTCAACCCTATTGCCGGATCACTTGGCAATGACTGACAAGCTCCGTCCATCGCCACCACATAGTAACCAGCATCTTCTACTTCCGCATGGTATGTCGGTTCGGTCGCACCATCTATCTTACCTTGGCTGTTAAACCATTGGTATGTTATAGTACCTCCCAACGCATCAAACTCGTCAGTATTTGTTACCTCTAACGCTACGCTTCCGCCTGAACAGACTTCAGTAATGCCATTAGATGTTACCGTCGGACGCGGAAGAGCGGCTTGACCACTCTTAACAACTTCCTTCTCATCACTCTTTCCTGACTGGCAGGAGCCTTCTACCGCAACTACCCAGTAAATATCGGCAACGCTTACCGTGATGCTTGAGCC
>JAIRNF010000040.1 GCA_031258195.1 Prevotellaceae bacterium | reverse complement strand
ATTTTTTTCTTGTCATCTTTTTTTCTTCTGTCAGGTAAGCGGTAATAACTTCGAGAAGAGATATTGCCGATGTAAGCGCAGCGATAATAAGTACGGCAAAAAAGATAATGGCAAAAATATGTCCCAAGGGCATTGCTGCAAATACTTTAGGGAGGATAATAAACAGTAGCCCCGGTCCCTCATCCGGTTGGAAGCCAAACGAAAATACAGCAGGTAGAATAACAAACCCGGCAATTAGGGCAAATGCCAAGTCCATTACTATGGTTATGATAGCCATTTTAGTCAGATTCTCACGCCGTCCCATATAAGAGCTGTAAGTAATAACCGTCCCCATTCCAAGGCTGAGCGAAAATAGCCCTTGTCCTAAAGCGGCGAGTATAACACTTGGTGTTATATCCGATAAGTTCGGCATTAGCATAAACTGTACACCTTTACCTGATCCCGGTAGGTAAAGCGAGTATATTGCCAAACCAATAATCATTATAAAAAGAAGCGGCAGAAGAATTTTAGAATAGCGTTCTATACCGTTCTTTACACCAGTCCAAAGAATAACTACAGTTACCGCTAAAAATATAATGTGATATAAAATCGGTTTAACGGGAGATTGAGTAAATGTATCGAAATGGGCACCAATATCTGCAGTATTTGAGAATCTGTTGGTAAGATATCCGACTAAGTATTCAATAGCCCACCCGCCTACCACACTGTAAAATGAGAGAATGATAAAAGCTGTGATTGTGCCTATAATTCCTGTAAAATACCATTTAGTATTGGGAGCCAGCTTACGAAATGCACCAACAGCGTTAACCTGTGATCGTCGTCCGATAATGAACTCGGACAGCATTAGAGGCAGGCAGAGTAAAAACATAAAACCAATGTAGAGCAATATAAAAGCGGCTCCGCCATTTTTCCCCGCCATATATGGGAACTTCCAAAGGTTTCCAAGCCCCACTGCTGAGCCAACAAGAGCAAGCAGTGCACCTATGCGTGTGCCGAATCCGTCTCGTTTCATAAGCTATTAATGGTAGGTTTACTTTCTATTTTCGATTTAAATATACAAAAAAAATTAAATCGCATGTGGAGAACATAGCTGCTGTGCATATTCGATATAAAATGTTAATTTTACCGATACCAAACGCTAAAATGGCTACCATGAAAAACAAAATTATTTTACCTATGCTACTACCTATTGTGCTTTTAAGCTCGTGCGGCAATCGTCCGTCAGGTGATGATGTCGTATTTACGCAAATTGATTCGTTGTTTACATCGCTTTATCCTGCCAACGAACCGGGGGCAGCCGTAATTATTGTAAAAAACGATACTATTATTTATAATAAAGGATTTGGCATGGCAAGAATGGATACGAACGAACCAATTAGCGGGCGCACATTCTTTAATATCGCATCAGTATCAAAGCAATTCTCTGCTGTAGCGCTGTTTATGCTTGCCAAAGAAGGAAAAATATCGTTAGACGACCCTGTGAGCAAGTACTTTCCCGAATATAAAGCCGATTTTTATAAGCAGATTACTCTACGTCATTTGCTTTCGCATACCTCGGGCATTCCGGATGCCAGACCACGATTAGACAGAGAGTTTGTGCTTACGGCTAACGACGAAGAATCTGCCAGCTATCTGGTAGAGCTGGATAAGTTGAACTTTGAGCCGGGTACACAGTATGAGTATATGAACCCTACATATCAGATAATGCTATGGATTATTGAACAGGCATCGGGAGAACAGTTCGATGATTTTATGCGTAACCGCATATTTACTCCGGTTGGAATGGCGGAGGCTACTTATTTTGAGCCGGACAAGCAAATTCCTCGCATGTCCCATGGATACTTGAGGAGGGCGAACGATACCGTTTGGACGGAGTACGACTATGGCGAAGAATCTTTTTTTAGAACTAAGGCAGACGGCGGAATCTATACCTCGCCCGAAGAGTTTGTTATGTGGGATAGAGCCTTGAAAAACAACTTGCTGTTTAGCGAAAAAATGAAAGAAGAAGCGCATTCCGGAAAAATTGATACAGATATACCTTATACTCAATACGGCTACGGCTGGTTTATAGAAGAGCGTCCCGATCGTCCTAAGAAAGTTTACCATACAGGAGATAATGGCGGATATCAGATTTTTGCCGGACGTTTCCCCGATAAAGACCTTTTCTACTTAGTATTTGCCAATCGTAACGATAAAGACCGCGAAGTTACTGTAGAGGCAATGGATCAGATATTTGAAAAAGCGGGCTGGTTAAAGTAACAACGAACCATTATAAAAGCTATTAATAACCTTAAAATTAGTAACCATGAAAATTTATTTTAAATTACTTACCTTAAGCTTATTGCTTGTCGGATTTACAGGACTCACATCGTGTAGTGATGACGACAATTCTTCGTCGCCTAAAGTTCCAACAGAGCTAAAGGTTAGCGATGTTACTGCAACGTCTGCTACTTTATCTTGGACTGCTAATAACGATGCTAATTCATATGAAATCCAAATTAACGATGCTGAAACATCTTCGGTAACGGCTACAAACTATGAGCTAGATGAGTTGGAAATGGGGACAAAATACACATGGAAGATCAGAGCAAAAAAGGATGAGCTGTATAGCGAATGGGTAGATGGAGAGGCTTTTACAACGCTCTAGCGGCAACAGCTACTTTTGGTACAGAAACTTGGGATGCGGTTTCTAGTTTTGCATATATTGATAATGACGAGGACGACCCTGCTATTGCCGTAAAGCTATATAGTACTGATTATAATAAAGAAGGTAAGCAATACCCCTATTTAGATTTTAAATTGGTAGGTAATACTGTTGGTATTTATGATGTTTGGATTAGTTTAGGTGTAGATGGTAACTACGATATAAATTATTTCGAAAAAAACTTTATTCCTGTAAATGAAGATGAAGAGTTCGGAGATTGGTGGGTAGATGAGGATTTTCCCAGAGCAATTGAGATTACCAAAATTGAAAATTCTAAAATATCGGGAATTGTTAACTTTACGATGATTGATATTTTTGCTTTGATAGATGATGGAGTTGTAATTAATAAAGAGTTACATGTAGAGTTTTCTGATATCCCATTAACAGATATTACCCTACAATCAGGCTACTCCCTTTATAGTAGCAGGGTTACTGTAAAAAATAAAGCTTTAATAAAAAAATAGTTTTGTAAAGCTTATCGGCAGTACTTAACTTCTTTTATTTTTAGTAAGATATTTTCTATAATAGATGTGGAATTAAAGTTTTTCTAGGAGAACACGGGCATTGTTTATCGCGGCTTCGGTAACGCTGCTTCCGCTGAGCATTTTGGCTATTTCCATAACGCGCTCTTCATCGTTTAACTTACGGATGCGTGTTCGAGTAGAGCTTGCCGAATCTTCTTTATACACTACATAGTGAGCATTCCCTTTACTTGCCACCTGCGGTAGGTGAGTAATATTTATTACCTGATTTTTTTGTGCCAACTGGCTTATGAGCTGTCCCATTTTATCGGCAACCTCTCCTGAAATACCTGTGTCTATTTCGTCGAAAATGATGGTAGGCAGTTTACCACTTTGCGCTACCAACGACTTTAAGCTAAGCATAAGTCGCGACATTTCACCTCCCGATGCCACTCTGGAAATATCCTGCGGAGCAACTTCTTTATTAGCAGAGAACAGAAATGATATACTTGAACTTCCTGATTGTGTGTGGCTATCTAGCTCAGAATATACTGTTTTAAACGTAGCATTTGGAATTCCGAGCGTGCGCAGCATTTCAATAATACGGCTTTCTACTTCTGGTAAAACTTTTTTACGTTTTTCTGTCAGCTGATTCGCCAAACGGCATACCACTTCTTCTTTTTGCCGCTTTTCTTTTTCCAGTGTTTCCAGCTGTTCGTCGAAGCTAACTATAGCATTGATCTTTTCTTGTAAAGAGTCTCTAAGCTCTAGCAGCTCTCGAACGCTGCTAACCCTATGTTTTTGTTCTAGGCTATAGATGGTATCTAGTCGTTCTTCAACAGCGGCTTGCCGCTCTGGAGAGAAGGTTATGGCTTCTTCTAACCGTTCAACTTCATTTGCAATATCTTGTATCTCTATTCGGGTGGATTCGACTCTTTTAGCCAGCTCTTCGGCATTTGGCGAAAGGGGTATGAGCCTATGTATGGTTTGAGTTGTTTCGTGCAAAAGCTGGCTTACGCCCATTTCGTCACTAGCAAGTATTGCGGCAGCTCTACTATAGCCCGATTTTATTTCTTCCGCGTGTGTTAGTAGCTTTAGCTCAACTTCTAGCTTTCCCTGTTCGTTTTCTTGCAACTTTACCTCTTCCAGCTGGTTAAGCTGGAATAAGAGGTAGTCATAATCTGCTTTTGACTGTTCGTGTTGTTGCCTTAGCCCGTTAAGAGATGCTATAGTTCTTTTATAGGAACTATAAACATCTTTATAAGTTTTCAGCAGCTCGGTATTGTCGGCTAGCAGATCGACAATCCACAGCTGAAAACCGGTGTTCGCAATCAGTAGATTCTGATGTTGCGAGTGAATATCTATTAGTTTATCGGTAATCTCTTTAAGCACGGATAGCGTAACAGGAATATCGTTAATAAATGCCCTCGATTTTCCGTTGGGGTTTATAATACGCCGAAAGGTTGAGTTGGCATCGTAGTCTAGATCATTTTCAGCGAAAAGAGGTTCTAAGCCATACCCTTCGATAGAAAATATACCTTCTACAACGCAACTTTTTTCCTTATCCTTTAGGCTGGAGGTATCGGCTCGCTGCCCCAAAATAAGTGATAGCGCGCCAAGTAGAATAGACTTACCGGCACCGGTTTCGCCGGTAATAATACTTAATCCCTTATCGAACTCAATATTTAGCTTATCAATTAGAGCATAATTCTCTATGGATACAGAGCGAAGCATAGGGTGGCTAAAATTCTGCTGTTGATTCTTTAATTTTCTGATACTTTTGTTCGTTTCCTTTATCAATTTCTACAAGCACTTGAAGGACGTTGGCTTTATCGATGTTAGGCGCAACAGAAAAGATATTAATAATCTCATCGGCTTTAGTATCAAAAAACATTCTGTTAAGCAGTAAATAGGGGTCGGGTCTCTCTCTGTAAATACGTTGTATATCTAAGAGTGCTTGATAAACTTGTTCTCGACCTTCGCTAACACGTTCAGACATCCGATCAAGCCCTAAACGATGGTATTTATAGTTAGCAGAGCGTATATGGCTATATCGGCTACTAAGCATATCTTCAATCATCCAATAGCGGTTTCTATGATTGTTGCTCTCATATGGTTTCCAGCCTTCGTTCGGATCGGATTGAGAGTCAACAACAATTTTTTGTGCTGCCTTAAACGCTTCTGTACCACCACGTAGAGAGAACGAATCATCGTCTAAACCAATAACTATATAGGCATAGTATGCGAATATTGCTACCAAGTTAGACGTTCTATTGTTAGGGTTGTACTCTAAAACATCAAACTCGTTAAACTTAAAACGTATATCGTTGTCGACATAGTTCAGTAAAACCGAGTTGTAGGTACTGCCATAAACAGGGCGCTGTGCTTGTATTTGAAGCGTTGCTTTAAATTCTCCCGAGCTGACTTCTTCCGTAATATTCAGCAGAAAAGAACACTCAATGCGCTCTTCTGGAGCATACACTCGATTTGTCCAGCGGGTATTAACCAAAAATTCATACAACGACTTTTGCATTGCTGTATAAATCGTTCGGTTTGTTCCTTGTATGCGAGGGGTGGATACGTTTACGCTTGCAAGGAGTTCCTGCGCATTTACGTTTTGGCCGAGTAGTAAACATACTAAGATGGCAACAAAAGTCCTCATGGCGTTATGGTTTGTGGTAGCTATAAGTACAACTCTAGCTTATTAATAATATCTTTAGCAACCTCTTGTTTAGATTTTAGCCTGAATACTTGAGGTTCTTGATTTTTCTTGTCAATAATAGTAATTTTATTTGTACTAACATTGAATCCGGCACCTTTATCTTGCAGTGAATTTAGTACAATAAAGTCGAGATTTTTATTCAGCAACTTTTTTCTGGCATTCTCAAGCTCATGTTCGTTTTCAAGAGCAAAACCAACAAAAATCTGTTTTTCTTTCTTTATTTTGCCAAGCTCTGCGGCGATATCCTTGGTTGGAACCAGCTCTAACGTGAGCCTATTTCCTTGCCGTTTTATTTTAGAATCAGAAACTTGCGCTGTAGTAAAATCTGCAACGGCAGCGGTCATTATTGCACCATCTGTTGAGGGAAAATTTTCTATGCAGGCTGCATACATTTCGGCGGCAGCTGTTACATTAATTCGTTTAATTCGATTATTATGCGTATGCAGATTTGTCGGACCACTTACTAGTATTACGTTTGCGCTTCTTGATGCCAACTCTTCCGCCAATGCGTATCCCATCTTTCCTGAAGAATGGTTGCCTATAAATCGTACAGGATCTATGGACTCGTGGGTGGGACCGGCTGTAACCATAAATGTTTTTCCTGCTAAGCTTTCTTTGTACGAAAAGTAACGTATCAGGGCGGTAACAATATGCTCGGGCTCTGCCATGCGTCCTTTGCCGCTAAGACCGCTGGCAAGTTCGCCTTCCTCCGGCTCTATGATTTGATTACCAATAGTTCGTAATACCTCTATGTTACGCTGAGTTGCAGGGTGCTGATACATATCTAAATCCATGGCAGGAGCTACAAATACAGGGCATCTGGCAGAAAGATATGTTGTAAGAAGTAAGTTATCGGCAACACCGTTAGCCATTTTAGCCATAGTATTAGCCGTTGCGGGCGCTATAAGGTAAGCATCTGCCCATATTCCGGTTTCTACATGGCTATTCCAGTCGCCATTTTCGGGGTTATAAAAATCAACCATAATAGGATGCTTAGAAAGCGTTGCCATGGTAAGGGGCGTAATAAACTCTTTGGCAAGCGCAGTCATTATTACTTTAACGTCCGCTCCTTCTTTCACTAGCAATCTTACAAGTATAGCAGCCTTATAAGCTGCTATACTTCCGGTAATTCCTACTACAATCTTTTTCCCTTTCAGCATAGCTTATGGCATTACTTAGCCGTATTACTTTCTGCTTTTCTGTAGTATATCTTGTTGTTTAAGAACTCATCTATAGCTATAAGCGTAGGCTTAGGCATGCGCTCGTAGTACTTAGATATTTCAATTTGCTCGCGGTTTTCAAACACTTCCTCCAAGTTATCGGTATAGTTGGCAAACTCCTCAAGCTTACGGTTAAGCTCTTGCTTCATTTCTGCTGCAATCTGGTTTGCACGCTTAGCAATAATCATTGCCGACTCGTAAATATTACCGGTTGGTTGAGCCAGCTGAGTAATGTTTCTTGTTGTAGTGTTTGTTGGAGTTGATTTTTTAATTTCCATGTTATATCAATTATTCTAAACTTTTTTCTATTTCTTTTTCTTCTTTGTATTCTTTGCGAGTTATTTTACCTCTGTCGGCGCTTATACCTTCAAGGGCTTTATCGTACATATCTTTTGCAGATTTTACATATTTAGACTCAGGGTATTCGCTTATAAAGTTGAAGTATTCATCTACCGTTTGCTGATAGCGCTCAAGTTGCTTATCACGAATGCTGTTAGAGGCGTACAAATAATTCGAACGTAAAATAAGATACAGGGCTTCTTCTCTATATTGGCTATCGGGGTAATCCTTTAAGCTGTTCTTTAGAGTTACTATAGCGGCTTTATAATCTTCAACCTTATAGTAAAATTTTCCGCTATTAAAGGTTTTCACAATTAGGCGGTTCGCTAAGTCGTCTGTCATTAGCTGTACATCCTCTTTCCATTCAGAATGGGGGTATGTATAGTTGAATTCGGCAAAAATAGCCAAAGTTCTTTGTGTAGGGGTTTGATCTAACTCGGAACGATATGATGCATCGTATAGGCATACCCCTTGAAGATAAGCGGCTTCTTCGGCAAATGGACTGCGAGGAAATGTGTTTTTAAACGAACCGAAATAATACTCTGCTGTAAACGGATCTTTGTCAAGATAGTAACTCTTAGCCATGTAAAAGTTGGTGGTGTCATCACGAGGGGTACCTCTATTCGCCAGTACTAAAGCGTCAAATAGGGGAGTAGCCCTTTTGTATTTTCCCCTCTCGTAGTATTTTAATGCGGCTTGGTATTTAGCCTCGTTATCGCTACTTTTTAGCAACTTTTCATATTTACTGCACGATACTCCGAAAATTAGTATCGACAATGATAGTAGTAGAAGTAGCTTGTTGATTTTACCCATAAATACAAAAGTATTGCTTGTTGTTTAAACACACAAAAGTACAATTTTTGTACGAATATCTGTAATCTCTACAACAAATAGCCACAACTTATCTTAAAAAATACAAACTAAGGTTTTACACACCTGTTATTGAGGATAATTTAAAACCTGTTTTTATGTTAAAAATCCTTGTAAATAAGTAATTACGAGATTTTCGTATATTTGCGATAAAATCGTAAACATTTGTATTATGGAACACTTAACGAATCAAGAAGAGGATGTAATGTTGCTGATATGGAAGCAAAACGGCGGGTTTGTAAAAGATATTCTTGCCATACATCTGGAACCTAAACCGCCTTATACAACGCTGGCGTCAACTATAAAAAATCTGGAAAGGAAAGGTTACGTGTCGAGTAAAAGGTACGGTAACACTTATGAGTACACCCCCTTAATTAGCGAAGAGAGCTATAAACGTACGTTTATGTCTTCGGTAGTAAAAGACTATTTTAAAAATTCGTATAAAGAAATGGTAGCCTTTTTTGCTAAGGATGAGAAAATATCTCCCGAAGAGCTTAAAGAAATTCTTGATTTAATAGAGAAAAAGGAATAGAGAGATGGAAAATATTACACATTTTCTACTGTATTTTCTTGAAATAAATGCACCGCTCGCTGTGTTAGGGGGATTTTATCTGCTGGCATTAAGAAAAAATACATATTGCACGCTTAATAGAACATACATTTTGCTGGCATTTGCTATAGCATTTATTATACCTTTGGTAGAATCGCCAATTAGTATATCTGGCTTTATATCCTCTCCGGATACAGAAACTCCTGCTATAGCTATAGTGCCAACTTTACTGCTGATGGAAAGTATAGAGCATACAAGTGACGCAATATGGACGAGCTGGGAGTTTTGGGTATCGATGGTATTTATTGTCGGTTTTACGGTTCAGCGGCTAAGGCTACTCGCTCAGCTTATTAGCCTATACTTTTTTGCTAGAAAAAGTTTGGTTCGAAAAACAGAAGATTCTAAGTTTTATGTAAGCAACCAAGAGATTAGCCCTTTTTCGTTTTTCGGATTTATTTATATTAATCCAAGCCTATATACAGAGCAGGAGCTAACAGAAATTCTTACGCGCGAACAAACACATGTTAAGCAGTCGCACTCTATTGATATATTGTTGCTGGAGCCGTTTCGCTGTTTCTTCTGGATGAATCCGTTTGCATATATACTTCGTAAAGAAGCGAGGCAAAATTTAGAATACATTGCAGATAGAAGGGTTGCATAAAATGGATGCGATGTGGTTCATTATCAGTACACAATGCTTAAATATGATGAATAAAGAAAAGTGACTAGAATAAATCTGTTTAGCTATGGCTTTGCTTTACCGCTACTTTGTATGCTGTGGTTTTTTGCTGCTCCTGCAAAAGCCCAAGAACCGACAAAGAATGTAGAAGAAACAACTTATAAGCTAAAAGGCGAAGTGGGTGATATCGGGATTGATGGTGTTAGCATGATTGACGATAACGGAAAAGTAGTTTTTGGAAAAGATACCCCGCTTTTAATTGTGGATGGCAAAGAGATTGACGGGGAGTTCAGAATTAATCCCAAAAATGTAAAATCAATGTCCGTACTCAAAGACAAGGATGCGGAAGAGAAATATGGAGAAAGGGGTAAAAATGGAGTAATTCTTATTACGACAAAAAAGACGACGACGATTCTAAAATGGATGATGTTATAATTTATAGTCATACATCAGATAAAGATGGAAAGAAAGGTCGTTCAGAAATAAGAGTAAGCTCTGTTAATATTAATGGAAGAAGCGCATTGCCAGCGGATATTCTCTATCTGATTGATGGGGAAGAAACTACTTCTCAGGATATTAAAAATATTAACGCAGATAAAATAGAGTCTATGGCTGTTTATAAAAATGGCGATGTAAAAGAGAAATATGGAGAAAAAGCTAAAAATGGAGTTATTATAGAGATTACAATAAAAAAGTAGCTAGTGGTTATAAAATAATTTCATGAAAGAAGCTGTCTAAAAAAGTTCTGCTTGTCATTCCGAACGTAGAGAAGAATCTACTCAATAGCAGTAGAACGCTGTAAGAGCAGGGGGCTCATTTTATCCGGCATGACAAGCACGGCTTTTTAGGCAGCTTTTATTTCACATAAACAATGTTTGCCACTCTTCTCTCTCCTTTATGATCGAATAGTTTGTTGTCGCTGGGATAGCTAGCTATACCATTCTCTCCAAAATCCTTAACATACATAGCGGTAGAACCACCTCCGTCAAAATTCATGGCATCTTTGGCGTCTAGTATTTTTACTAAATACGCCAGCTCTTTAGTATTCATTCCCTCTGCCTTACCTTTATGCCTGCCATCAACCGTAATCAGCAAAATACGCCCTTTACTAGTAATGGCAGCACATGTACGTGGATGCCTTGTAGTATTAAAGCTGGATTCCGGAAGGTTTTCTATAGTATAAGATGATACCAACATAGGACCTGCAACCATTACATCTGTACCCTCTAAATCTCGTGCTTCTGTGTTGCCATTGGGGAGGCGAACGATAGCGATACTTTTCCCATTTATAATAATAGCAGAATTAGAATTATTAACGGTCTCCCTTCCTTGGTGAATTACTTGCCCATCAACTTTCATATAGTCAACCGAGCCTCCGTTTTTCATGTCAAAGAACGATGCGTTTACTCCTGCTATGGCATTTATCTGTTCGCAAAAAGAGCTGGTGGTGATTAACGTATCTACGCAAAACGCAATGCCTAGCTTATTCTTTTTACTCGGCTTAATTTCGAGTATATTAATCGATTGAGGAGAGTTGTATAGCTTTATTTGAGCACTCTTCCATAGCACTCCTTTTTTTAATTTTTCGGTTTTCCATTTTGTAGAGACTATTGTGATAGAATCGGCAGGAGTTTGCGCAAGTGTAAAGCCTGTAGGAATGATACTCAGTAAAAATACAAGTAAATATTTTTTCATAGTTATTGGTTTTTAGCAAAGGTAGCAGATGATTTTATAACAACAAAAAACGACTGCTATCTAATAGCAGTCGTTTTAATATTTCAAATTAGGTCGTTTTACTTTTTACTTTAGCGTACCTGCGTGTGCTTGTTCAATCATCTGCTGGTTTGCGGTAATATATACCTCAACTCGACGGTTTTTTGAGCGTCCGTCAGCAGTGCTATTATCTGCAACAGGTCTGTATGATGAATATCCGACAGTGTGCATACGCTGAGAATTTACACCCTGAGCCGCCAAAAAGCTATAAACGCTTCTCGCCCTGTTCTCAGATAGCGGCTGGTTTACGCTGTCGCTACCCGTATTGTCCGTATGTCCTTCAATTGTAACATCAGTATTAGGGTTTTGTTGTAGCGAAACGGCAAACTTAGCAAGAGAAATTTTAGATGCTTCGCTTAGATCTGCTTTTCCTGTAGCAAATAAAATACCTGAATCAAAAGTAAGTTTAATTGCTTCACCATTATTTACGGTTTCTACTTCCGCTCCTTCAACTTGTTGCTTCAGCTCTTCGGCTTGCTTGTCCATCTTCTTACCGATCAGGGCACCAGCAACACCACCAAGAACAGCGCCAATACCAGCACCAATCGCAGCACCTTTACCTTTTCCGGTTATTGCGCCCACTCCTGCTCCAACTGCAGCACCGCTACCAGCACCAATTGCAGTACCTTTTGATGTGTTGCTCATATTGCTACAAGCCGTCATACTTATAATACTTGCACCTAACAAATAAATTGCAATGTGTTTAATAATCTTCATAGTTATAGTTTTAAAAAATTAGTTCAAGAATTTGTAATAATAAACAATAAAAACGAGTAATGCTTCTATAATCGTAGATTTATTTATTGGCATTAATAATAAAATCGTTAAGACCATCGGCAATTTTTCTTACCAGCTTTTGTTTAAACTCATTGTCAATAAGCTTAGCCTCATCTTCGGGCGAACTCATAAATAACCCCTCAACCAGTACATTAGGGAATTCGGTTGGTGATGATAGCGAAAAGTTAAAGCCGCCCACATTACCGTAGTTTTCAACGCTTAGCTCCAGTATTTTTTTAAGTATCGCAACGCTAAGCGGTCGATAACCGATATGACGATAGTATGTGCTGGAGCCTTTAGTTGTAAGGGGGCTGCCACCGGCGTTGTTATGCATAGATATCAGTATGTCCGGTTCTAGCTCGCGGAGCATGAGGATACGGTCTGTCATCGAAATATCCACATCGTCGCTACGTGTAAGGGTAATTTTTGCCCCTCTTTTTTCCAGCTCGGCTTTTAGCATCTTGGTTAGCGTAAGGTTTACCTCTTTCTCTGTTAAACCTGTAGTTCCGACAGCACCTAACGATGTTCCTCCATGTCCCGCATCTATTGCAATATGCATACCTTTTAGCGCTAGCTTGGGTTGGTGTTTAACCCGTATTACCAGCATATTATCTTGGTAGTATATGCCATAGCCCCAATGCTGTTTGTTGTTTAAGTCTATAAATATACGGAGAACATCATCTTCTATCTGTTCGTAGTTTACATTCTTTATTTCTTTTAGCGAGAAAAATTGTGTTATCCATGCAGTATTTGTTGTAGCCCCATATAAATCAACAACGATACGAGACGGATTTATTTGCTGGAAGCTACGGTATGCTAACCTCTCGGAAAGGTTAATATATACATAGTCGTACTTGCCTTCTCCAAAAACTCTCCATGTGGATGTTAACGATTCGGGTCTGAAGATACCTTTTGTTTCTACCAGCTCTACCTGGCTGTTAGGTATCCAGGCGTAATGCCTTTTTGATAGCTGGACTTTATAAAGACTGCCCACTTTGCTAGCAACCTGCATCGTAATGCCCGGTACAATATAGCCTATTTTAGATCCGCCTAAACGGTCAGTTCCCAATCCGTAGTTTAGATATGGGTTTGGCCCGGCACTTCTAACCATTGTAGGGTTATCGGCATCAAGAACGGTTAGCATATTTAATACCTGTTGGCTAATAGATCGACCGCCGTTTTTCATGGTAACTGTAATAGGCGAGTCGAACAACCTGTCGTTTTCTTTTACAACATACTGCCCTTGGTATATCCCTTCTAATCCATCCGTTTCGTTAAGAGGAAGTTCGTATAAAGGCTTTCCGTTAAGCCAGCTTACCTCGCTGTTAGGTAGCGTTTTTACCCGAATTTTTATGATATCTCTCGGGCTAACCATTGAAATGTTTTCGGGGAAAACTTTAGCCTCTTCAATAATAAAAGTTGAGGTAGGCTTAGGCTTTTCCGGCTGTATGTATAGAATGCGTAAAACGTTAACTGTTTCTTCTATGCCTCTTTTTCCGGCAACTACTACATCGTTGCTACCTACATTAAGAGTCACTTCTGCGGCAAAGGCGCCGGTATTATATACAGTAGCAGGATTACCGTTTACCGATACGCTACAATCCGGCGATGTTAAACCACGAATAAAGTGGCGGGCTGTATATACGGTATCTCTTTTACCTGATACAATATTAATTTGAGGTTGCGCTAGTAGAGGAGCCACCTCTAGTAGTATTAGTACAACTATTGTAGCTATTCTTTTCATAAGTAGCGAGTTAGTAGTTTCTTAAAAAGAGTTAACATTAACTTGTAAAGTTAGTACAATTTTTGTCAACTTTCAAGGTTAAATAATGTTATATAAATCTCAATTATCATAATAATATCAAAGAGCAATTTGCTGTTCTTATAAATAAATCTTTGTTCCTTTGAATATCTAATTTTAAGAAACAGCTAATACAGATGACAACAATATTTTTTACTCGTCATGGAGAAACGGAATGGAACGTTCAGCGTCGTATGCAAGGGTGGCAGGACTCACTCTTAACCGAGCACGGGAGGTTGCAGGCTACACGCTTAGGAGAGCGTATAGCCATTGCTCCGTTAGTAGCCATTTATCCTAATATTGCGCCCAGAGTCATTACAACGGCAGAGTTGGTACGTAGTGATAGGAGTATTCCAATAATTCCTCTGGAGGGATTTCGAGAAATGGGGCTAGGAATCTGGGAGGGGCACTCAATAAGCGAGTTGTTTGAGGAAGAAAGTATAAATTTTCAAAATTTTCTAAACCATCTCGATAAGTTTATTCCGCCAAAAGGTGCCGAAGGTTTCGAAGAAGTTAAGTAACGAATGGTACAGGCTCTTAATGAACTTGTAAAAAAACGTGAGAATGAAGCCGTACTTATTGGTAACACATGGCACGCTTTTAAGGAATATGTTAGCCTATCTTCGTAAAGAGCCGTTGGAGAAGGTTTGGTGTGAGGCTTATAAGCCCACAGCTTTAAGTCTTGTTATGGCAGAAGAAGCCGAGTTTGAAATAAAGTACTGGAACGATACCATACATGATAAAGAATAGTCTTAGTTTGAAATATCTTAAAAACAGAATCTTGCTGTATGATGTAGTGATTTTATGTAGAAAAAAGCAAGAAAAAATTTGCGAGATTAAAAAAGAGAGCTACCTTTGCACACGCAATTAGCGAAAGGGAGTATAGCTCAGCTGGTTCAGAGCATCTGCCTTACAAGCAGAGGGTCCATGGTTCGAATCCGTGTACTCCCACAAAGAAAAAAAGCAGCCACAGAAATGTGGCTGCTTTTTATATACCTTTTTTAGCGGTTTATATGTTTGCTTATTGTTAGTGTAGGTGTGCATAGCTAAAATATACACTAAAAACAAACAGGTAATTTGCTTTCTCCCAAATAGAATATTCCGTGAGTGCTTTATTATAGTATATAAAGACTATCTGGTTATAGTAAACCCGATATATTAAACTTGTTGTTGTAATCTTCTATTGAGCGGCGTATGATATCCAATGCCTCATCAATATCGTACACATGTGTTAGCTCGCATCGACGTTTCGGATCTCCGGGAATATCTTTATACGTCATAAAATAGTGCTTTAGACGCTCAAGCACATGGGGCGGAATATCTCCAATATTTCTGTAAGAACCGAAAACAGCATCTTTATCCATTACGGCAATTAGTTTGTCGTCTGCCTGGTCTTTATCAATTAGCCGAAAGCCGCCAATAGGGCGCGCACGAACTAGTATATCGCCATGCGTAATTGCTTTTTCTGTCAACACGCAAATATCTACAGGGTCGCCGTCACCCATAATATCCGGTCTTCCAAGCACTTCTCTACTCACTTGAGCAACCGTTTCACCGCTATATGTCTGGGGAATGAAGCCGTATAAAGCAGGTATTACGTTTGAATATTTTTGAGGACGATCTATACGCAGGTAGCCCGAGTGCTTATCAACTTCATATTTTACCGTATCGGTAGGTACTATCTCAATAAAACAGGTAACAATTTCGGGTGCATCGTTTCCAATATCAACACCGTGCCAAGGGTGAGATTTATAGCGAAGCCCCATCAGTTTACCTATCATATCGTTTGAGTGCATCATAATTCGAGTATAATTTTAGTATTTGTTATACGATACAATATCTTCGGTTTTCTTTCTAATCTTTTGTCTAACTTCATCTGACGATGGGTAGCCCAGCGTAATAATCAGTTCTGCACGTTTACTTTTAGGTATGCCTAGTAGCTTCTTTATGGCTTTTTCGTTAAACCAACCAACAATACAAGTACCGAGTCCTTCGGCTTTTGCCTGTAGGCAAAGCTGAACAGTTGCAATGCCAACATCCATCGTTGTATAGGGCTTATCTTTGAGTACCATTCCTACTTTAGAGGTTAAGTTGGGCGCCTCACGAACAACTACCACTAATACCGGGCATTGATGAGAAAAATGGTTGAAACCAAGGGCTTTTGAAACCATTAACTTAGCAACCTTTTCTCTTAATTCAGGCTCGTCAACTACAATAAATTTCCACGGTTGAGCGTTACAAGCTGAAGGAGAAAGGCGGGCAGCCTCAATACAGCGGTCGAGTTTTTCTTTTTCAACAGGAACGGGCTTATAGTCCCTATCGCTTTGCCTTCTTTTTACAAGGTCTAAAAAGTCTGATGCTTCCATTTTCTGACGAAGAATATTTTTAATGTACAAAGATACATTTAATTATTTGGTGTTATCCTACCGTAGCAAATGAAACTATTAAGCTTATAAATTGTTGTATCTTTGCAGGTCTAAAATGAATCATGTTATAAACGGCAATAAGCTACGCTTGTTTATAATGTATAGTTTGAATTAATAATAAAATTATGGCTTATAATTTACTTAAAGGTAAGAGAGGTCTGATATTCGGGGCTCTTAACGATAAATCTATAGCATGGAAAACAGCAGAACGTGCTTACGAAGAGGGTGCAACATTTGTACTTACAAATACACCTGTCTCGATGCGTCTGGGAACAATAGATAAGTTGGCGGAGAAGTGTGATTCGATTGTAATCCCTGCCGATGCTACAAAGGTTGAAGATCTGGAAAATCTTATAGAAAAGGGGATGGAATTTTTGGGAGGAAAGTTCGATTTCGTTTTACACTCTATAGGCATGTCGCCTAACGTTCGTAAAGGAAAAACATACGATGATCTGGACTACAACTTTTTAATGCAAACGCTTGACATATCGGCTATTTCATTTCACAAAGTTCTACAAGTATGCCGGAAGTTAGATGCTATTGAAGATTGGGGATCGGTAGTTGCATTATCGTACATTGCAGCACAACGAACGCTGTATGGTTATAACGATATGGCAGATGCCAAAGCTGTTCTGGAATCTATTGCGCGCAGCTTTGGATATATATATGGTAGAGAAAAACATATTCGTATCAATACCATATCTCAATCGCCAACCTTCACAACAGCGGGGAGTGGGATTATGGGGTTTGATAATCTTGTAGATTTTGCCGATCGTATGTCGCCCCTTGGTAATGCAACAGCCGAAGAATGTGCCGACTACATTGTGACTTTATTCTCAGATCTTACGCGTAAGGTAACCATGCAGAATTTGTACCATGATGGTGGATATTCTAGCATGGGGATGAGCCTTAGAGCAATGAAAATATATAACGAAGGTCTTGAGTATAGGGATGTGAAAAAAGATATGCGGAGAAAAAAAGATTAGGTATAAAAAAGAAAGGAGGGAACCACCCCTCCTTTTTCACCTAACCTAAATTTACCTATGAAAAACCACTTGTATGAGTTTTACAATGCAAAGGTAATATACCTTTTTTATATTCAAAATGGATTTATGTTAAATAAATGTTACTTTTTTGTTTGTTGTATCGAAAATACGTTTTTTGGATCGAAACTGTAAGTATTATCTGGCTTTTGATAGATAATTTATAATATTTATCGTATATCTCATAGATGTATTTTATGAACGGTGCTGGTGTAATTATCAGTAAGCCTTATACTTTTTATTTTCTTACTATCAAATTTCAATTTTTTTAGTTAAATTGAATAAATCGGTTAATTTTATTGTCGTCAATTAACCTTAACCGCCAATGGCTTTCCCCTTTTATAAGCAGCACGATGCGATGGATTGCGGTCCTACATGTTTACGCATGATTGCTAAGCACTATGGTCGTAGCTACAGCTTAGAATATCTTCGTAATCAAGCGTTCCTTACTAGGGAGGGGGGTCATTATTAGGTATTAGCGATGCTGCTGAGCGAATAGGTTTTCGCGCTATTGGTGTACGCATCAGCTTTAAGCAGTTATGCGAGTCGCCTTTACCATGTATAGTGCATTGGAGGCAGAACCACTTTGTCGTTGTCTATAAAATTAAGTTGAAGAATAAAAGTAGTAACGATGGATTTGTTTATGTTGCCGATCCGAGTCATGGATTGGTAAAATATACGGTCAAAGAATTTCTGAATGGTTGGCTTAGCACAAAAAATAAGACGAAGATAGAGGTATAGCCCTTTTATTAGAACCTACCCCCGATTTTTATAATCAAGAGGGAGAAAAAGCGATAAGACACGCTTTTCGTTTATCTTTAAGTACTTAAGACCATACAAAAAGTTTATTATTCAGTTATTCTTGGGATTGTTGTTAGGTAGCATGCTTCAGCTAATCTTTCCGTTCCTAACCCAAAGTATAGTCGATTTTGGTATTAGCAACCAGAGCCTCAGTTTTGTAACGCTAGTGCTTATTGCACGGCTTACCTTATATATATATCGCAAACAGCTGTCGAGTTTATACGTAACTGGATACTGCTACGTATTAATATTACCATCATATCAGACTTTCTGATTAAGCTAATGCGCTTACCGATAGGCTTCTTTGATACAAAGATGATAGGCGATATTATGCAGCGTATAGGCGACCATTCGCATATTCAGAATTTTCTTACCTCAACCACTTTAAGCACGCTATTCTCGTTTGTAAACCTTATAATATTCTCTGTAGTATTGGGAATATATAGCCTAAATATTCTGGGTATATTTTTGCATGCCAGTACGCTATATATACTATGGATATTAATTTTCTTACGTTGCCGTAGAGAGTTGGATTTTAAACGATTCGATCAGGCTGCTGCAAACCAGAGTACGCTCTTTCAGATGATTACCGGAATGCAGGAGATTAAAATGAATAACTGCGAGCCTCAGAAACGTTGGGAGTGGGAGAACATTCAGGCAAAGCTGTTCAAAGTAAGTATAAAAAGTTTGGTTCTATCGCAGTCGCGGCAGGCGGGAGCATTCTTTATTAACGAGACAAAGAACATCATAATATCATTCTTTGCGGCAAAGGCTGTTATTAGTGGCGATATGACCTTAGGTATGATGCTTTCTGTACAATATATTATTGGACAGCTGAATTCTCCTATCGGAAATCTTATAAGTTTTATTCAGGCAGCGCAGGATGCAAAAATCAGTATGGAGCGTTTAGGCGAAATTCATAATAGAGAGGATGAAGAAAGCGTAAACGAATCGAGACTTACAATATTTCCTCCCGATAGGAATATCGCTATTCAAGACCTTTCATTCGCATATACGGGTAATGCAGAATCGGTACTTAAAAATTTATCGCTATGCATACCGGAATCAAAAATTACGGCAATAGTCGGTATGAGCGGAAGTGGTAAAACAACGCTTGTAAAAATGATGCTGGGCTTTTATCCTCCAACAATGGGCGAGATACAGGTTGGCGATATTGACCTTGCATCATACAGTACTCATGTGTAGAGAGAAAAATGCGGAGCCGTTATGCAAGATGGTTATATTTTTTCTGATACGATAGCCCGTAATATTGCCGTTAGCGACGATATTATTGACAGAGACAAGTTACTACATGCCGTAAAAGTTGCCAATATTCAGGATTTGATAACCGACCTTCCGTTAGGTTATAGTACAAAAATCGGGGCAGAAGGGCATGGTTTGAGCCAAGGACAGAAACAACGAATATTAATAGCTAGGGCAGTATATAAAAACCCCGAATACCTTTTCTTTGATGAAGCAACCAACGCTTTAGACGCTAACAACGAGCGGGTAATTATGGAGAATTTACAGGAGTTTTATAAGGGGAAAACGATAGTTATTGTTGCTCATAGGCTAAGTACGGTAAAAAATGCCGATCAAATAGTAGTGCTAAATCAAGGTAAGATTAGCGGGTTGGGAACGCATGCCGAACTTGTGGCTAAAAAAGGAGAATACTACGATTTGGTGAAAAATCAGCTGGAGTTGAGTAGCTAAATGTATTGTTGATGCCGGATTTGGAAGATATACGAAATGATGTAGGGCTGCGAAGCGAACCTATACAGGAGATACTTGGTCGTCCGCCCAGATGGATTATCCGCTCGGGTATAACGGTTATTTTTATCGTTGTATTGCTATTGCTTATAGGTAGCTACTTTTTCAAGTATCCTGATATAATTAGCTCAGAAGTTATTATTACTGCATCAAACCCACCCTCTTGGGTGCTGGCGCGTAGTACTGGTAAGCTGCAGAATTTATTTGTTGAAGACAAGCAGGTTATACATAAGGGTGATATATTAGCTATGATTGATAATCCAGCTGTACTTGAGGATGTTTTTACGATGAAGGAAGAATTGGATTTATTGACTGATTTCTTCTATACGCTGGATATAAAAGATTTAGTTGTTCTGCAAAATGAACGGTTAAGCCTTGGAGAGTTACAAGATGGCTATGTGAGCTTAATGAAGCAGCTTAAAGATTATGAACGCTTTTTAAGCCTCGACTACTATACAAAAAACGTCGGTCGTTAGTGCGAGAGTTGGAAGGACAGCAAACTTATTATCAGCTGTTATTGCGTCAGCATAAATTGCAGGAACAGGATGCGGCGTTGGCAGAAAAACAATTCCAGCGGGAGACCGAGTTGTTTAAAGAGCATGCTATTTCTGCTTTAGATTACGAAAACGCGGAGAAGCAAGTTTTGGTATCACGCCGGAGTATAGAACAATCAAACATTAGCATTTCTAACGCTCAGATATCGGTAGAGCAGCTGGAACAACGTGTTACGGAACTTGATTTAGACTACGAAGATAAGCTGAAAGATATGCAGGTTAGCCTTCAAAATGCATACGAACAGCTAAAAGCAAGGATAAGTATATGGGAGCAACAGTATGTAATGAGAGCTCAAGTTGACGGAATAATCAGCTTTAACAGCGTATGGAGTGTAAACCATCAGGTAAATGCAGGAGAGAAAATATTCGCAATAATTCCCGAAGATCAGGGAGCGCTGATTGGTAAAATAAACCTTCCGGTGTCAGCCGGATATGGTAAAGTAAAGATCGGGCAAAACGTAAATATTAAGCTGGATGGTTATCCATACATGGAGTTTGGGATGATAAAAGGAGAGGTAACATCTATATCGCTTATACCAACTCAAAACCGGCAGATGTCCGGAGAAAGAATATACACTATAGAGGTTTCCTTACCAAATGGGCTTATCAAATTCTACAATCGTACGTTCGATTTTACCGGCGAGCTTAGCGGTATTGCAGAAATATCTACAGATGAGCTTAGCGTGTTAGAGCGATTCGTCCAACCGATAAAGTTTTTATTCAAGAAAAACATAGATATAGAGCCTCATACAGAACCTCGTACGGGAGAGAAATAGTAACCCTTTTTACGAAAGTTCGGGAAATGACGTTCCCTTAATACGCTTATACAGCTCAACAGCAAATATATCTGTCATACCCGAAACGAAATCAAGTACAGCCTGCATTTTAGAGTAAGCATTATTTTTTGTAGGCATAAACTGCAACGGGAACAGCTGCATAAGTTTATCTTGATAGTGCGATCTTTTTTCTGATATAATCATAGGAATAAATTCTTCCAACAGTCCTCCGATTATTTTATAACCTGCAATTTCTTTCTCTACAACAGAACGGTAGTTGTATATCTTTTGGGTAGATATTTCTCCTATTTTTTCTAGTTGAAGCTTATACTCACTCGGAAGACACGCTTTAAGATCGGTATTCAGCTTACCTTTTAGAATAGCGTCATGGTTTCTCCAAAAGGCTTCAAATATTAGCTGTGTAAGCGTACTAATAGATTTAGCACGAAGTAATGATATCTTATCGTTAGAATCGTTTAGCCTTCTAAGCCGTTCTCTGGTTTTCTGTGATTCGTCGCCACATGAAGGAAGCAGTAGATCAAGCACTTCATCATCGGTGAAAATTTTTAACCGATGCGCATCTTCAATATCAATAATATTATAGCAGATATCGTCTGCTGCTTCTACCAGATATGCTAACGGATAACGGCTATATGCCAACGGATTATCCTGTGTTTTAACCATGCCAAGTTTTTGAGCGATACGCACAAATGTTTCTTTCTCGGAGTTGAAAAAACCATATTTTTTACGATGGATATTGCTTTTATCTCTTGCCGTTGATTGACACGGGTATTTTACAATAGCTGCGAGGGTAGGGTAGGTAAGCCCGAAAGGTCCTTCCGCGCGATTATTAAACCGATGGGTTAGTAAGCGTAATGCGTTGGCATTTCCCTCGAAGTTAGTTAAATCGTTCCACTCTGTCTCATTTAAAAAGCTTCTGTATATGGCTGTATTACTAATAAAATATTGCGATATGGCTTTTTCTCCCGAATGACCGAAGGCAGGGTTTCCCATATCGTGCGCTAGGCATGCTGCTGCTATAATATTTCCGATTTGATCGATAAAAGGGTTGTCTTTATACTGCTGATCTTGCTTTAGTTTTGCAGATAGCATACTACCCAAAGAACGACCCACACATGCTACTTCTAGGCTATGTGTTAACCTGTTGTGAACTAGTACGCTACCCGGCAACGGAAATACTTGTGTTTTATTTTGCAGCCGTCTAAACGGAGAAGAAAAAACAATTCTATCGTAATCGCGCTGAAATTGGGTACGTTCAAATTCCTCATCGTGATTTTGTTTACGAGGTTTATCTTCGCTCTCGAAACGGAGGGGTGTAAGCAGAGTATTCCAGCACATCATAAGCTAATAATTTATGCCCAAAATTACACATAAAAAATAAGCGAGAAAAACAATGAGTTCACTCGCTTATAGTATTTTAAACTGACATATTTATCCAAAAAACTTTTTACACGATTCGTTAAACTCTCGCTTTATGTCGGCAAAAATTTCTTTTATTGTTTGAATTTTTGTAGCCTTATATGCGTTGCTTCCGGCAAAGGCATAGCCAAAATTCATATTACCTTTAAACGCATTGAACAGCGCAATAATAATACAGTAGGGGCTATTATCTATATTACATGTTTTGATACAGTGGAACGGACAACTTTTAGGTTGCTTAAGCCCTTGCTTAACTTTCTCCATAAAAGAGTTTAATATTGCTCTACCGGGCATTCCTACTGGACTTTTTATGATTTCAATATCCTTTTCTTCCGCATTAATGTAGGTTTGCTTAAACTCGTCAGAAGCATCGCATTCTATGCTGGTAACAAATCGAGTACCCATTTGTACGCCATCTGCGCCATTGCTTAAAATATGGTTGATGTCTTCGCCTGTATATATGCCCCCGGCTGCAATGATTGGTATTTTTACATTATGCTCCTTTTCTATAAGGTCCATGCTATCTCTTACTTCTTTTACCAAAACCTCAAGGCTATAGTTCTCATCAAATATTTGCTCTTCTTTAAAACCAAGGTGCCCACCGGCTTTAGGTCCTTCTACTACAATAGCATCAGGTAAGTAGCTATAGCTGGCTTTCCATTTATTACAGATTAGCTTTGCCGCACGAGCAGAAGATACAATCGGAATCAGCTTTGTTACGCTGCCTTCTGTAAGGTATGACGGTAGATCTAGCGGCAATCCTGCTCCCGAAAAAATAATATCAACTTTTTCTTCTATTGCAGTTCTTACCATATCGCTAAAGTTAGTCATGGCAACCATAACGTTTACCCCAATAACACCGCTGGTGTTTTTACGCGCTTTCGCAATCTCTTTTTTTAACCCTATAATGCTAGCCTCTGCATAGTTGCTGGATTCTACTTGATATAGAAGCCCCATTCCTGCACTTGAGATAACACCAATCCCTCCCTCGTTTGCAACTGCCGATGCTAAACCGGAAAGTGAAACTCCAACACCCATTCCTCCTTGTATAATGGGAATAGTGACGGTTAATCCGCCGATAACTAATGGGTCCATGCTGGGGTGATGTTATTAGGAATTAATAAAAAGTAAGGGCTATATTATAATCTTGTATAGCCTGACATAAATATATTACGATAAGTAAGTTCCACCTACTTTCTGTAGCCACGGTTGTATCCGCCTCTACTATTAGATTTTTCCTCTCTCGGCTTCGCTTCGTTTACGTTGATAGGTCTTCCCTTAACATCGGTTTGGTTTAGTTCGTTAATAGCTCGTTGAGCCTCGTCGTCGTTAGGCATTTCAACAAAGCCGAAACCTTTCGAACGACCGGAGTATTTATCTATAATAACTTTTGCAGATGTTACGTTGCCATAAGCAGTAAAAAGTTCTTGAAGCTGACTATCATTAATATCAAAACTTAAGTTTGAAACATAAATATTCATTACGAATGTTTTAAAATGAGACTATTGTTTACTTAGACTATGATATATTAATGACGAGGTAGGATGAGTACGAAGGCAATAGCAATCATAATTCTTGAAACAAAGGTATGAATTAATTCCACTAAACCTAATTAATGCCCCATGAATTAAGAGCTAATTAGTCGCATTAACTGCTAAGGAGTGTGTTATAATGAATAGGAGCGTATTAAAATATATGTGAAGTGTACTTTATTAAAGAGATACTTCTACAATTTTTTCTGTATCTATATACCAAATAAAGCCTTTTACTTTAGCATAGCCCATTTGTTGTAATCCTTGAATATAAGTTCTCATTTGTTTTTGATATGATGGGAGTTCGAGGGTACCGAACTTATAATCAATAATAATAGCCTCGTTATCGCTTATCATAACCCTATCCGGACGCTGAATTGATACTCCTTGCTTTTTCTGCTTAGGGAGGAGGAATTCTGTTTCGGTTTTTAACGTCCAACTATTTGTAAACCATGTATGGACAATAGGATGCAAGAGGGCTTTTTCTACTTTCTTTGTATAAAATAATTTATCTTTTTCTTCCAGCAAACCGTCTTCTATCAGTTGATTGATGCTGGAGCTAATATCTTCGGCTGTGTTGATTTTACAAAATAGTCGGTGCATCAAATTGCCGTACGAACGCGGTGTCATACTTATTTCATCATCTGCTGAATTAAAAAAATCATGTGCTTCATAGCGTATCTTAAGCTTATTGTGTATGGGCGAAGAAGGGTAGGAGGAAATGTTCAGCGTTTGCTCTGATGCTTGGTTATCTGTGTTTTCAACATATTCTTTTTTACCAAAGGTTAACTTATTCTCATTGAGTGCGCCATTCAGCTCTCCAAATATGATATTCTCACTATTTAGAACTTTAATGGTTTCTTCCAGTAGGGTACCGACTGTTTCTCCCTGTTTTTTGATAGGCTGTGGTATCATAGCATATAACTCTTCCTCAGCTCGTGTAAATGCCACGTATAAAAGGTTTAAGTTATCTACATACGACTGTGTTTTTTCGTTAAAGTAATCTTCGTAGAAGATGGTATTTGCTAACGATTTTCCATACCTGACAGGAATATGTTCCATTTCGTTGAAAGGCTCTACCTGAGGGCTTAGCCACAAAATACTGTCTTTATTCGGAACGAGGCTCCATGTACAGAACGGTACAATTACCGCTTTAAACTGTAATCCTTTTGACTTATGTATGGTAAGAATTTTAATAGCTTCTTGCTTATCGTTTGCAATTAACGTTACTTTATTGTTTCCGGTTTCATCCCACCATTGTAAGAACGATGCAAGATCGGCTAATCTATCAGACGAAAAATTTAAGATAGTATCATGCAGCTCTTGTAAGAATGGTATATCGTCGGTATTCTGATTTAGCTCGAAATGTTGAATGATAAGTTCAAATGCATCTAAAATAGAGATATCAAGCAACGACTTAATGAATTGAATATCGTTGTCATAAAAGCTGGAGTTTAGTACTTCATGGTGATTTGCAGCCACAGCAGCGCTATTTTTACGTTTAGCAATTTCCAGATGTATATAAGTTTCGCTAATATGATCGTTAGGGTTAAGAGCAAAACGGAAGATGCTTATAATCAACTTTACTATAGAAGCATTTGCTATAAAAAGCGAGTCTTGAGAAACAACATCGAAGCAATGGCTATTATCATTGGCTTGTTGCTTATAGCTGAGTAGGGTATCGGCGACCTGTTGCCCTTCAATTCCTCTGCGTACAAGAATAGCAATATCGTTTGGCATATATCCCCTGTCTTGTAGATCTGCAATTAGTAAAGGCAGCTCATCTAAAACGATTTCTGTAGATTTTTTTTCTTCCGTATTCTCAATGATTTTCAGACTTACATAGCCTTTATCAATGTTTGTTTTGGGCGAAAACTCTTGCTTAACCGTATTGTAGGCGGTTTCTATCATGCCTTGCAGCAGCTCTTTTTTTTCTTGAGGAATTGATATTTCGCTGAGTTCATTATTAATGTTGGCTTGCAGAGTTTTAGAAAGACGGCTAAACAGCTCATTATTGTAGCGAATGATTATGCCGTTGCTACGCCAGTTGGCTTTTAGCTCTTGCTCTTTAATTCCCCAGGTAGAAAAATCCTCATTCAGCCGATAGCCTAAAATTCTCCAGTCTCCGTTTCTCCAGCGATATATTGATTGCTTAACGTCGCCTACGACCATGTTGATATATCCTTCTGACAGGCTGTTTAGCAGCAATGGACGGAAGTTGTGCCATTGCCCTGTAGATGTGTCCTGAAACTCATCAATCATGAAGTGGTTGAACTGTATTCCTGCTTTTTCGTAGATAAACGGAGTATCGGTCTTACCGATCAGCTGGCTTAGTAGATAGCCTGAGCTGCTTATGGGAAGTATGTTCTCTTCGTTCGATATTTGCTGAATGTTCCGAGAAATGTCGGATAGCAACCCCATCAGCATAAAATTTCGTATAAGAACTTTTGCAGTGCTATATAGTACCCCTTTGCTATCCCATAGCGATAACGCTTCATTCAGCAGATTATTAAGCTCGAAGAACGCAGAGCCGACCTCTTTATTTCGGTCGGAATTTTTTACACTCCATTCGTTTACTTCGCCTAATGCTTTATAGGCACGAGAGGTTGGCTGGTAATCTTTACCCGTTTTCAGCTTAACGAAATATCCGGCAACCCCGCTTTCTTTATACTTAAAGTCGGCAATAGATAAACCAAAAGACTCGATATAGTTTATCGCCCTGTTGCCTATGGCTTTCATCTTCAGCTCGAAATCATCTATCAGCTGTTTGATATTCTTAAGGTAGCTGGCAAGAATGGATTTATCAGCCAGCTTCTCGCGAAATTCTTTTGAAAAATACAGGTATATTTCGCTAAAAATTTCTTTTCCTATTACACGAAGCTTAGGCATTATATCCCACGATTTTCCTTCGTCAACATTTTCTTCGGTAATTCGTAAAATCCAGCTGCGTAAGGTATCGTCTTCTCCAGCATCGTCCATGACTTTTACAATCGCTTCTTCGAGTAGGCGTTCTGTATCCAGCTCGAGCGTATAGCCCGGGCGGAGCCCCGCCTCTCTTACAAACGCCTGTAAGATCTGCTGGAAAAATTTATCAATGGTTACGATAGAAAAATGAGAGTAATCGTGCAGTATAGCGCCGCGAACGTCTAACGCTTTCTGCTGTACGGTAGCAAGGCTACACTTCATTCTTTTTGCCAGCTCAGAGGCTAAATCCTGCTGCTTTCCGTTAGCAATATCGTGTAGTAGCGATAGGATACGGCTCTTCATCTTTTCCGTGGCTTTGTTGGTAAAAGTTACGGCAAGAATGCTCCGAAAACCTCGTTGGCTGTTTGGTTTAGCAAGGGCTAACCGGAGGTATTCCGATGCAAGCATATAGGTTTTACCCGAGCCTGCCGATGCTTTATAAACCGTTAGCTCCATTAATGTCTCCTGAGATTATACAAAGATAGCGCTTTACGAATAGAATTTCGTAGCGTTTTTAGATATCTCTTGTCATTCCGAACGAAGTGAGGAATCTGCTGAAAGCGGGTAGATTCTTCACTTCGTTCGGAATGACTGAAGAGCCGCTAGGAGAATAAGCTGCAGCTGAATATGCTTATTTTTCTTACTTATAAACTCTTTTCAGCGTATCGCTGCTCTCAAGCCCTTTTCGTAGAATGATTTTTTCAAAAAAAGAACGGATAAAGCCCCATCCATAACCTATAATTTGTATGTACGATGCAATAACGGCAAGTAGCGTTGTTTTTAGCGATTTGGTCTGAATGAGGGCGTCAGTAAAAAGCAAGATAGTATATAATACGACAGGGAGCAGAAATAGCGGACTAACTACTATTGATAGTATGATGAGAGCAATGCCGCCTAATAAAAATAAGGCGGGAAAAGTATGTACAGCTTTAAGAGAACCCTTGTGGATAAGGGCAAGGTTGATACGTGCCGTACCAAAAATATATACCTGTTTAAAGAATTTTTTAAGGCTTACCCTCCGCTTATGGTAAACATATACATCTCGGTATAGAACGATACGGAAACCGGCTTTTTGTATGCGTAAAGCAAGATCGATATCCTCGCCAAACATATCGTTGAATCCACCCACTGTTTCGTAAACTTTACGAGAGAATCCCATATTGAAGGTGCGGGGTTTAAACTTTTCCAGCTGCTGCTTTCCGCCACGTATGCCGCCGGTTGTAAGAAAAGCCGTCATGGCGTAGTTAATGGCTTTCTGGACAGCAGAAAATGATTCGTGTGCAGCATCCGGTCCACCAAAGCAGTCACTATAACTATTGTTTAGGTTTTCCTCCAGCCGTAAAAAGTACTGTGGTGTAATAATGCAGTCGGAATCGAAGAAGATGAAGTAGCTGCCCTGCGCTTCTTTCATTCCGTAGTTGCGCGTATCGCTTCTGCCTGTGTTGGGTTTTGTAAAGTAACGAATGTTCAGCTTACCGCTATAAACTTGTACAACATTCGCACATGGCTTGGTAGAACCGTCTTCAACAATAATTACTTCAAATTTGGCAGAGCCCTCCTGTGTAGAAAGGCTTGCCAATAGCTCTTCAACTTCATCAGGTCGATTGTAAACGGGAACTATTATGCTGAAGAAATGCCTCATGCGGACTAAAATGGAAGATCGTCCACTTCATCGGCTGCGCCAAAGTCGCTGTAATCTTCGGCAGTAGGAGGTATCGGAGCGCTTACGCTTGAAGAAGACGTAGTAACTTGCTGCGATTCGTTATCTCGTTGAATCCGCCATGCCCTAACATCGGTGTACCATCCACCGTTAAATTCTCTTGACTCGATGTTAACGCTTATTCTAAGGGTTTCTCCAATGCCTACGCCATCTAAATCGCGGGCTTTATCTCCCCATGCCGATACGCGTACTTTGCGTGGATATTGCTCTATGGTTTCGATTATAAAGTTTTGCTTTGACCAATCTCCTTTTGCTCCCGAACCACTTTGAAGGGGGAGTAACTGTTGTAGCTTTCCAACTATTTCGAGTGCCATATTCTGTTATTATATTTGGTTTTTGAAAAAGAATTTTCTTAAAAACGTCATTCCGAACAAAGTGAGGAATCTGTTCTAAAATACAACAGATGTCTCATCTTGTTCGACATGACATTAAGCTGATTTTTTAAACTTCATATATTTAACAGCTGAATCTATTCTTCCGATATCTCTATTTTTACGATTTCGTCTCCCTTGCGAATCTGATCAATAACGTCAAGTCCTTCAACTACCTTGCCAAATACAGTATGTACACCGTCTAGGTGGGCGGTATTCTCGCGGTTATGGCAAATAAAGAATTGAGATCCGCCTGTATCTTTCCCGGCATGCGCCATAGAAAGTACCCCTTTATCGTGGTATTGGTTATTGCCGCTGGTTTCGCATTTAATGGTATAACCCGGTCCGCCTGTACCGATTCCATGAGGGCAGCCGCCTTGGATTACAAAGTTAGGTATAACGCGATGAAAAATCAGCCCATCGTAAAAGTCCGATTCGGCAAGCTTTATGAAGTTTGCGACAGTGTTAGGTGCATCTTCTTCATAGAACTTAATCTTCATTTCTCCTTTAGCTGTTATAATTTTTGCTGTCTTACTCATTGTAGTAAATGTTATTTTTTAATTACTCTTATTAGTTCAATTTCGAATATTAAGGTAGAACCTCCCTCGATAATGCTCGACTGCCGAGAAACGTCTCCGTATGCCAGATCAGAAGGAATGTATAGCCAGATTTTCCCTCCTTCTTTGGCATACTGCAAACCTTCTGTCCAACCCTTAATTACGCTTTTTAAAGCAAATGTAATTGTTTCTCCACGTTTATATGATGAATCAAACTCTCTGCCATCGATTAAGGTGCCTCTATAGTGTACCTCAACTTCATCATCTTCTGTAGGGCTGATGCCTGTTCCAGCCCGTTCGATTTTATATTGTAATCCGCTTGGCGAGACAACCACTCCGGGCTTGTCTTTATTGGCGTTTAAAAATGCTTTGCCTTCTTTTTTGTTCCTGCTGGCGGCTTCGTTTTGTTGTCTCATGAAATAATTTTGCAGAAACATTTCGCTTTCCTGCATAGTCATATCTGGATTATCATTTAGCGCATCTGTAATTGCTTTTGATAGCGATACAGCATCTAGCTTTGCCGGAAATGTTTTAAGCGATAGCCCAATGTTTGTTCCAAGCGCATAGCTTAAAGAATCTATTGTTGCGGGCGAGTTTTGGGCATTAACGGGTAATGTCCAAAATAAAGCTGCTGTTAAAATCAGAAGTATATTTTTCATATAGCTATTTTTGGCAAAGATAGTAAAAAAGGAAGCTGTTTTAAGTAGCTTCCTTTTTCTTAATTAATGTGCTAATCCAGAGGGGTAACCTTTACCAGCTCAATATCAAATATAAGAGCCATATATGGTTCGATAGGTCCGCCTGGTCTTGGGGTAGAGCCATAGGCTAGCTCTTGAGGAATATAAAGCGTTACCTTCGACCCCTCGTTAATGTGTTGTAAACCCTCTGTCCAACCTTTAATAACACCGTTTAGCGGAAAGTTGATAGGATGCTCAGCACCTTCGTTAGAGTCGAAAACAGTGCCATCAATAAGCGTTCCCTTATAGAAAACTTCTACAACATCGGTTGCCTTTGGCTTTGGTCCGTTGCCTTGCTTAATAATTTTGTACTGTATGCCGTTAGAGAGAGTAACAACTCCGTCTTTGGTCTTATTTTCTTCTAAAAACTTTTCACCGGCAGCTTTATTTTTTTCTTCATACTGTTTTAGCGTTTCGGGGTTTGATGCTTCTTGCATTTGACGCTGAAGCTCTCTTTGCTGATACATTTGCATAAACATGTATGCTTCCTGGCTATTCATCTTAGCTTTCCCCTCTTTAAAATCTTTTATTGCTTGACCTACGATGCTTAGATCGAAAGATTGCTGAGGATTAGCAAAAAGTTGCTCTGCAAGGTCTATGCCAACGGCATAGCTTAACGAATCTGAGCCGTTGCTGAGGTTTACGCTGGTTTTACTTCCATTGCTTTCGCAAGAAAGAAGAAGTAGGCTAAGTACCGAAATATAAAATAGATGTTTCATAATAGCGAGTGTATTTAGTTTGATTGTGAATTAACTTCTTCTTCAGATATATTATATTCTGTATAGTCTTTACTAGATGTTGCTCTTAGTATCAATATCCCGATTATGCCTGCAATAAGCGAGGTGATGAGGATCGCCAGCTTTGCGGTGCTCACTAAGCCTTCGTCTGTAAATGCAAGGTTTGCAATAAAGATAGACATCGTAAATCCGATACCCGCCATAAACCCGACTCCTATAAGCTGCCCCCATGTTGCCTCACGGGGTAGCTGAGCAATTTTACATTTTACCGATAGCCAGCTTAAAAGCATTATACCAAGAGGCTTCCCGAGGAATAGCCCCAAGAAGACACCAATAGATATGCTGCTAAATAACCCGGATAACGCAACGGAGTCTATCTTAACACCCGCGTTTACCAATGCAAAGAGCGGCATAATGATATACATTACCCAAGGATGGAGCGAATATTCGTATTGCTGTAATGGCGAAATGGCTTGGTTTATCTCGTATTGAATATTATGCACCAGCTCTTTTTGATGCTCGTTTGCAATAATCTTATTCTTGTTTTTACTCTGGGCAACTTTAATTTCGCTGAGAACGCGCTTACTGCGTTGCAAAAATTTAATCGGATTATGTTTTGCCGAAATCGGTATAACAATAGCAAGTAGCACTCCTGCTATGGTAGCGTGTAAGCCGGATTCAAGTATTGCAAGCCATAAAGCAATACCTGCTATTATGTAAACAACGGTGGCGCGGATTCGTAAAATGTTGAATAGATATATGAGCGCCATTACTGCTAATGCAATAAGCAGCATTTCGAAATGTAGAGCGTGCGCCGGATAAAATATTGCAATTACAATTATTGCGCCTAAATCATCAACAATAGCTAGTGCTGTAAGAAATATTATAAGTGAAATGGGCATGCGTTTTCCAAGTAACGATATTATTCCAATGGCAAAGGCAATATCAGTAGCCATCGGAATTCCCCATCCGTTATCCTCTTGCCCGGGTACAGATGCATTACAAAAAGCGTATATAATAGCCGGAACAACCATACCGCCAATTGCGGTCGTTATTGGTAAGCTGGCTTGCTTAAACGACGACAGCTCTCCAACAAGAATTTCCCGTTTTATTTCCAACCCTACCGTAAAAAAGAAGAGAACCATTAAGCCATCGTTTATCCAATAGGCTAGGCTCATGGATAGGTTAAAATAATTTCCTAGATTGATGGAGAGTTCGGTATTAAAAAAGTCGAGAATACATTCTAATGCCGGAACGTTGGCAATAACGAGGGAAAATATAGTAAATACGAGTAATAAAATACCTCCAATCGCTTCTAAAGAAAAAAAGCGATTAACCATGCTTCTAATAATTATCGGACTTCTTACAACTCTTCTTCTGCTCAGTATGGTTACTTTCTTCATATATTGTTAGGTGGGTATTGTAGTTTTAGGTTTTAATTAGGTTGTTGTTTGCAATATGGCTATAGCAGCAAAGCTTATAAAGTAATCTGGCACCAACATTAGCATCCAGATCGATATTTTCGTTTGAGGCAACTTCGTTAAGATCAAATCCGATAATACGTCGTCCCGATTTGGCAAGCGTTCTTAGCAAATATGTTGCTTGCTGAAAGCTTAATCCTCCGGGAACGGGAGTCCCGGTATTAGGGCATAGATCGGGGCTTAATCCGTCTATATCGAAGCTTACATATACATTCTCGGGCAGCTTGTTTATGATGTCGTTACATAACTGCTGCCAATTCTTTCCGCTGAACATTGCTTCACTCAATGCTTCGTCGTTAAACATAACGATACGGTCGTCTTGGTCTGCAAAGCACATTTCGTCTTGGCTTAAGTCTCGGATGCCAACCTGTACAAGCCGTTCTATATTTTCAACTTCGTGAAGTACATTATACATAATAGAGGCATGCGAGTGGGTAAAACCTTCGTATGCCTCACGTAAATCGGCATGTGCATCAATGTGTAAAACACCAAAGTTGGCGTATCGTCCCGATAGAACTTTTATAAGCCCTAGAGGTACACTATGCTCTCCGCCTACAATACCAACCAGCTTACCTTTGTCGAGGTAATCCAGAGAATGGAAGCGAACCCAATCGTTTAGCTCTGCGGAAGCTTCGTTAATGCGCTGAATCCGCTTAACGATAACCTTTTCGTCAGGGTCTCCTCCTTCTTCTAAATGACGAATAACATGTTCGGCATCATTTCTTAGTTCGATGCTGCGGCTATATATACCTTCATTTATGGGGTGTGTGCCTATTTTTATCTGCCAGGCATTTTCTATGCTGAAATCGAATAAATCGACCTGTGTAGAAGCTTCCAGAATTGCCTGTGGACCACGGCTTGCACCTGTATGGTATGATGTTGTGACATCCCAAGGCACGGGTATAAGAACGATCTCTGCTTCTTCAACAGTATATGGTAGGGCAAAGTAACGACCGTTTGGTTGTCCTATGCCATTAGGATCGAAGCTGTTCATAGATACTTGTAGCTATTATTGTTTTTTTACATCCTTAATTTCTATCTGAAAAATGATAGGCGAATATCTTGGTATAACGCTGCTTGCTTTATCGCCATAACCGTATTTAGAGGTAAATATAATTTGCGATATTTCTCCTTTATACATTTGCAGCAGTCCTTTTTCTAATCCGGCTATAAAACGTCCATTGCCTACAACATCTTCACGTACGGTAAAATCTTCAATTGTAAGTCCGATTTCTTGTGCAACAGTAGCAATATTTGTGTCAAATATGTTGGATGCTTCTATTCCTCTGCTGGTAAGAACGGCACCTACGTAGTAAAAAGATACTATATCGCCACTGCTAACCTTTATATTTTCATCTCCCTTTTGCAGCACAACCCGAAATATATCATCTACTATAGTCGTATCAGCTATGTTGATATTGCCTGCCCTTATCGAACTCCAGTATTGATCGATAATCTTTTCCTGATTGGCAATATAATCCGCCTCCTTATCTTTTGAGCAAGCTGTGATTATAATAAATATGCTTAACGATATTAACTTCAAATATTTCATAAAGAATGATATTTAATCTTCTATACTTAGTATGCTAATATTCATAACTATGGTAGAGCGCGGAGGCACTTTGTTGCCATCGCCCAAAAGCCCGAAGGCAAGGTTGGGAGGGAAGATAAAAATGGCGTGACCGTTCTCTTTCAGCATAGGTAATGCGATATGCAATCCGGTTATTTCGGGCGATTTTGCAATGGCAATTATCTTAGGATCTTCGGCAGTGTATGTATAGCAAGGTGTTCCGTCTATTAAGTTTAGCGTTCCGGTAATAGAAACTACGCTGTTTTGGGTTATGGCTTTTCCGCTTCCATCGCTAAGGATAGAGTAGTAGAAACCGCTTTCGGAGAGCGCTATATTAAGTTTATTGCGACGGGCATAACCTTCTATAATCTCCTTATCTTTTTCGCTTAAATATCTGTTTACCTCAGTCATGGTTTCTTTGCTATATCTGGTAGGAGCAAACCTATTATCTTGCGGATTGCTTTTACTTCCGCAAGATAGCAGTAAGATACATGCTGCCAGCATAGTAAGACTACTGATGTAATGCTTGCTCATATTCGGGTAAAATAGACTCTAACATTTTTACGGCTTCGGAGAGCGAACAGAAAAGTTTACCTCCCGCAGCATTTTTATGACCGCCGCCATTGAAATGCTTACCTGAAAACTCGTTTGCCGAAAAGTTTCCTCTGGTTCTGATGGATACTTTAATATGGTTCATTGTTTCGACAAAAAAGACCGATAGCACAACGTCTTTAATAGACAAAGGATAGTTTACAAAGCCTTCGGTGTCGCCGGGGCAGAAGCTGTAGCTATCCAGCTCTTTACGCGATAGGTAAATGTATGCCGTGCGGTATTGCGGGCAGACGACCATTTTTTCGTTAAGGCTATACCCTAACAGCCTCATCCTATCAGCGGAGAAGTTGTCGTACACTAACGCGCTTACCTGATCTTTATCTACTCCGCACTCAAGCAAGTCTGCAACTATTCTGAATAGCTCCGGGTTCGAAGAGCTGTGGGCAAATGAGCCGGTATCTGTCATTATTCCGCAGTAAATAGCATCGGCTGCTGATTTCGGAATTTTTGTGCTACTATTAATCGCTACGGATATTCTATATACAATTTCGGATGTAGAGTTGGCGGGGACATGCGAGAAAATCAAGTCAAATTCATCCTCTCTGGGACTAAGATGATGATCGATGAGCACGCGTGGCGCTTTCGACTGTGCGACATACTCGCCAAACTCTTCTATTCTTTCCAGATTGTTGAAGTCGAGACAGAAAATAATATCGGCGCTATCGACCAGCTTCTTAACCTTCTCTGTGTTTTGTCTGTAAATCAAAATATCTGATGCGCCTTCCATCCACTTCAAGAAATCCGGAAAATGGTTAGGCATGGCTACGTTTACCTGAGGGATATGCTGCTTAAGCAAACAGGCTAAACCCAGCGAAGATCCGATAGCATCGCCATCAGGATTTATATGGCTTATAATGAGCGCATTTTTTGCTTGTTTAAGAAGTTGTTGCAGCTTGTCGTATAGCTCTAGATTAAACAGTTGTGTCATTTGTTAATGGATAGACTACAAATATAGTAAGTAAATACGAATTTTATAGATGAATTAATTCTATGGAAGTAACAAAACAGAGAAGAGAGAGTTGGATAGGTATTCATAAAATGATTAAGTATAATACCATATGATTATTGATTAATATATATTTTACTGTAATTTAATGTGGTATTAATGATTAACGAGATGATAATTAATATATTTAAATAAGTTAAATTTTAAACGTATTATTATGAAAAAAATTGTTTATTCAATTGCTGTATTGAGTATATTTAGTTGCTCAAAAGAGTTGGATGTAGTTTTAAATGATGATGTTAGTGCGAATGACGGATCTCTAATGCGTCAGATGGCTGGAGACGGAGAGTATGATGTTCTAGGATTTGGATATGATATAACTGACAGCTACCTATCTCCTCTTGCAGTCAAAGATAGGGTTGTAGATATTGTCAACCTTGCAGCACAAAATCCTAGTCATGTTTATTACAATGCATCTGTAACTGGTAACAACTCATTCAGTGGATGCGTTTGATTATTTAAAGGAGCGAAATAATGAGGTCTCTGTGAGTACAAAAGCTTCTTACGGATTTGGAGAAGGTCAGAATGATACAAATCTTTTTATGTTTGGAGGAGGTTTAGGCGTCGATTATTCTTCTGCAACACAATACGCATATTCATCTAGATATTCATATGCATCATGTGATACTATTAAAAATAAGAAAAGAATATATGTTTCGGCTGATGTTGCATTTTTACGTAACTATTTAAATCCTGTTTTTGTTAGCGATTTGAATACGCTACCTGCTAAGGATATTATTAAAAAATATGGCACTCATGTACTAACGGATATTACAATAGGGGGAAGATTAAATTTAGTTTACGAATCAGAAATAACAAGTACCACCGACTATGCGAAAAAAAGTTAACAGTAAAATCTGGAGCAAATGCTACATTAGGAGGATTGGGAATGAGTGTTGATGGATCTATTTCTAATGAACAGATAAACCGATATAAAAATGATAATACGAATAGAACGCTTCGCATTAAGTATTTTGGAGGAGAGGGAGTCGGTGCATTATATAATCTGGAAACAGGTTCTCCAACAGTAAACGTTCATTTATGGGAAGCGTCTGTAGTTGATAGGAATGCCGCACTTACAAGAGTTAGTTGGGAAAAAACATATCCGATATATGAATTTGTCGTGGATCCAACAAAAAAAGAAGAAGTAAAAGAGGCTTATATCTCTTATGTAAGAAGCAGACAGCCTACTATGTCTGAGTATGAATGGATACGAATGGATGATAGCCGAGATGTAGTAAGGCAATATTATCCACAAACGGATCGTAGAGATTATCATTATGTTGGAGAGATTACACAAGAGCTGAGGGATGTCAATAATTATCCGTCTCCTACATCAGAACAAATTGCAGCACTGAATCAATCCTTTTATGTAGAACAAGTACCATTAAATATTTATTACACAGAAGGAGAAGGAAGAAATGTTACAAAGACGCTAGTAAGACAAGTTATTTGTACTACTTGGCTTATACCACATACCGTCACATCACAAGAAAGACCAGGAGGCAATACTGGAAGTAGTGATGATCGTAGAGGTGGTAGGGGATAACGAGAGATCCAATGGGAGAGGAAGACTATTAATCTATCATAGAAAAGAAAAGTTTAACGCAATAGCGGAGAGGCTTTACTCCTTTTCGCTATTATGAGTTAGTGAACTAAACCTATTAAGATTTTATTTGTTTAAATTCTTTTTATTGTGTTTTTTTCACGATATTTGTAGCACACAGAAAATAACATAACAAAAATATTACACTATGAAACGTTTACTTTTTTTAGTGCTCCTATGCTCTCCGTTGCTTTTTACTTCATGCGAAGAGAAGTACTACGGAGCATATGTTGAAACTCATTACATTCCAGTTAGTTCAAGTGATTGGAGAGATGTTGGGACATATGGGCAACCAGGTTTTTTTATAAAAGCAAGATTTAGTGCTCCATATATTACTCCTGATGTTATAGATAATGGTGCTGTAGTTGTATATGCTATTTTTAGTGATGCGGATGTTCAACTACCTTATGTACTAACAAGAGATGTAGGCTATACGATTATTGAAATGTTAGGTTATCAGCTTAAAGATGGTGTTATCGAATTTACAATTGATAATTCTGATTTTAAAGCAGAACCCTACAGCCAGATTGAATTTAAAATAGTAGTTATCCGCTAGGCTATTTATTTTATTCTTTTAGGATTCTGATTAATAAAATCTTTCCAGCTGTTAAACGTTTTACCTTCGGCTAAAGGTTTGTTGGTTTGGTAGAAATGGCAAATGGCAACAGCTAAAGCATCTGTAGCGTCAAACTTTTTGGGAGATTCTGTAAGTCCTGCAATTTGAGAAAGCATAGCCGCCACCTGTTCTTTGGAGGCGGCTCCTTTTCCTGTGATAGACATTTTTACTTTTCGCGGTGCATACTCGTATATCGGTATGCCATAAGCCAAGGCGGCAGCCATTGCTACGCCTTGAGCCCGCCCCAGTTTTAGCATCGACTGCACATTTTTACCATAAAAAGGGGATTCAATTGCCAACTCGTTCGGGCAATACTCTTTTAGTAGCCGGCTTATCCGTTCGAAAATACGATGCAGCTTAACATAATGGTCGCCCAGCTTGTACAGCTCTATAGTACCCAGCACAAGTATTTGCGGCTTATTACGAACAACCTTAATAATTCCGTATCCGGTAACTGCCGTTCCCGGGTCAACACCTAGTATTATTCGTTCTTTCGTACTCACTTTCTGGGCTTAAATACCGCATTAACCTTTGCTTTTATCCAGAAGTAGTTAGCTACGCATATTAGTAGCAGAATTGTTATGCCGATAATAAAATATGGCGCGTTAGAGGTTGCGCCAAATCCTAACATCTCGAATTTGCTAAGGTATATCCCTCTTACAATAAACGTAACAGCAAGGGCGACGACAAATACAGAAACCGTAATTAAGAGCGCTAGCCTCTGGTATGGCGCTGCTATGGCTTGTTGATTGTAGCCTATTAACATTAGGTTTTCCAGCTTGCTCTTATTTTTATGGATAAGAAGGCTCATGCTGAGCATAAGCAAACCTACAGCCAGCAGGCTGATTACCACGCCTATTGATAGGATAATTACGGTAATTATACGAACAAAATATGCACCCTTACCGGCATCCAGCTTATCGTCGTTAAACTCGTAGCCTTTATCGGCAATGTATTGGGTAATGGCAGGGTCTGTCGGGTTTTTTACTTCTACCAGCAGGCGCGAAACGCCGTTGGCATTACCGCTTCCGTAGTTCTGGTTTGCCCAGCTAATAAATGTAAGCGGTACAAGTATGGTGTTGATTTTATTGGAGAAACCTACAATGCGAGCCTTAAAGCGTGCGCTATTGCGCCAATCGCCAATGCTGACGATCATAGCTATTTTCTCGATAATATTCTCGGATATCTGCGGGTATCCCTTGCTTTGAGCAAATCCGAAATTGTAGAGGTGCAGGTATGTTCTTGGTATTATGATGGGAATAAACTCGCTGCCCTCGCTCCAACCCCAGTCTGCCGAAGTTATATCGAGAAATTCGTCCGGAATGGCTTCGAAAAAAAGATCAGTAGAAAACCCCATTAAGCCGCCGGATCCGTCGGTGCGTAGCTCTACGTTAAATGTAGAAGGAGTAAAGAACCCCACTTTGCTAACAAACGGCTGCTTTTTTAAGTCTTCAATCTCCGAGTCTCTAAATTCGGTTGATGATGTACCAATAGTTTTGAGCAACGACACTTGTTTGCTAATAACTAAAAAATCTTTTTTTAGAAAGCTTTCGTTAGAGCTGAAAGCAGGTTTGGTGTCTAAGTAAAACTGTAATCCGATAAGTACAATGCTTAAGCCCAGTAAGCCGGAGAGCGCATAACCTAACAGCTGACCTATGCTTAAGTTTTCTTTCAGTAATTTTCTGACTAGCATCATAGGTATAGCTTGTTTGTAAATGATAGGTTATAGTCGCCGCCTAGCGTACATAGCATTAGCCCGGCTTCTTGTTTTTTCACTTCCTGCATAATCAGCGAAAGGGCGATTTTTACATTCTGGTCGTCGAGGTGGCTAAAAGGCTCATCTAACATAAGAAAATCGAAAGGCTGGCAAAGCGCCCGAATTATGGCAACCCTTTGTTGTTGCCCAAAAGAGAGCTTTGCTAAGGGCTTCTCTCTTGTTTCAGCAACTCCAAGCTGATCGAAAAAGTGTTTAATTTCTTCTTCAGTCTTATGGTTTGTAAGCTTATTCTTAAGCATAATGTTTTCCCAGGCAGTTAGCTCGGGAAATAGACGGAAGCCTTGAAATACAACACTCAGCTGCTCTCTCCTTATCTTTTGCTTTTCCGAAGGGTTTATTGTTGCAATATTATTACCATCTAAGGTTAGCGTACCGGAGTAGTCGGTACGTCTTCCGTAGATGTAATCGAAGAGGGATGATTTACCTGACCCCGATTCCGCTGCAATTATGTAGTAGTCGCCTTTAAAAAAGCTAACCATCTTATTCCAGATGGCAGATTTCGACAAATCGGTTTCTGCAAAAACATTTGGAATAAGATGGTCTAGAGTTATTGTACTCATGCTATTATATTAGAACCCCATAAATCTGTTTACATAGCGGTCTATTGCTTTAAAAAGCACTTTAAGGCTATTCTCTTTGTTGTCTTTGAGCATAAGGTTGAGCTCTGCCGAATAGTTTTTAGTAGCTACCAAATCGAGCGTAGAGAAGGGCTCGATAAAATTAGAAAGCATATTATACTCCATAGAGCCGACAGACTCTCTCAGTAGCGACGTAATAAATACCGGATACTTATTGATATCTAGGTTAAGAGAGTATAGAAGAGGGCTATCTTTTAGAACTTGGGCAATGCTCGACGAGCTTAAGTTATCTTTATATCCTTGAGCAAAAAAGCTATCAAGAGCCTCTTTTACGTTTGTAATATACATTACATCCCCTCTCTGTCCGGCATAAAAAGTTGTTACCTGAGGGATGCTATAGCTGTAGTAGCTATCTGTTTTGGTAAACTCGATATCCTTAGGAAGTAAACCCAGAAAACGGTTAAATGCCTCTTCTCCATCAATGGTAACGGCAATACCGAACTTAGGCATAGGTATTATACCTTCTTGAAACCCGAAAATATCGGCAATAAGATCGCCCTTAAAAGAGCTTACAATCTTTACAACATCCTCGTTGGTTACCATAGCTATAACCTCTGCCATGCGGCTATAGTCGCTGTAACCATAGTAATCGTCATAGTCCTCATCATCAATGCTCTTCATTTCTTCTGCAAGCTTATTTAGCATATTAACAACCAGCTTATAGTATTCTTGTACGTTAAATGATATTTTACTTGCAAAGAAGAATTCCGATGGGAAATAGTTGAGTAGCGATTGGTCGAAGCCATCTTTTAGGATAGGGTATTCTTTCCGGTATTTTTCTACTAAGCTCGCAGGAAGTATTGAGTAGCTAAACGACGCTTTTTCGTTGGTAAAGTTTAACGAGATGTCCATGCTGGCTTTGGTCCAATCTTCGCCATACAGTTTATCTAGCATTGAAAATTCTTCAGAGCCATCATTTAGCTCCATAATTCTCTTAAACGGCATCCAGAACGTAAAATCTTTATTGGCTTTAAGGCTCCCCATAAAATCGGCATTGGCAATTATGCTGTTCTCTTCGTCTATTTTGAGAAAGCTTTCGAAGCTTGGCAGACTTTCTTCATCATATTCTCTCACGTTAAGAAGAATAGCCTTTGTTTTGTCCCAAACTAAAAGGTGGTCGGAGTCTAGCCTGTAAGTTTTGTACCCGTTTCCGTCTTCGAGCTGGTAGCCCCGTTTGCTGATAATTTTATGGAATTGATTTATCCATTTGGCAACCTTATTCCAGTCGTCCACACCGAATGTAAAGGCGTTAAAAACGTCATATCTCCCAACACGTTGAAGATACATGTATATTTTATCAAGATCAAGACCTGTAACACGTGTATCTTTTAAGAACTCATCAATAAACTTTGTTGCTTCCGGTTCATATCTGGAAATCTCTTCGTGAAATTTTTTATAGATTTCAAAATCCTTATACTTATTCAGACCGCCTTTTTCTACCAGCTCTTTTGCGTTAATGGTCATTACCATAACACTATTAGCCGGAACTATCTTTAAATGATCCGGTATTTCGCTTTTTTCTTTTTTACAAGATGCGAATACTAGCATGCAGCTAACCGCTACTAACGCTAAAATGTTACGAATTTTCATAGTCTTAATTTTTTTTGTTATTTATTTGTTCTAGCTAATTATATCAAAGCCTGTATATGGCTGTAAAATTTTTGGAATACGGATTCCTTCTTCGGTTTGGTTATTTTCTATTAAAGCAGCCACAACGCGGGGGAGTGCTAACGAGCTACCGTTAAGCGTATGTGCCAGCTGTGTTTTTTTATTCTCGTCTTTATACCTTAACTTCAGTCTGTTTGCTTGGAATGATTCGAAGTTAGATACCGAGCTAACCTCTAACCAGCGGTCTTGTGCTGCCGAGTAAACTTCAAAGTCGTAAGTTAGGGCAGAGGTAAAGCTCATATCGCCACCGCAAAGCTTAACAATACGGTAGGGGAGTTCCAGCTTTTTTATAATGTTTTCTACATGATCAACCATCTCTTCTAGAGCCGTATAAGATATTTCAGGGTTGGCTACTTGTACAATCTCTACCTTGTCGAACTGATGAAGGCGGTTAAGTCCGCGAACATCTTTGCCGTACGAACCAGCTTCTCTACGGAAGCAGGGGGTATATGCTGTCAGCTTTATGGGCAACTCGCTTGCATTCAGAATAACATCTCTGAATATATTGGTAACCGGAACTTCTGCTGTGGGTATAAGGTAGACGTTATCGATCTGTACGTGGTACATTTGCCCCTCTTTGTCGGGTAGTTGACCGGTACCGAACCCCGATGCCTCGTTCACCATTAGCGGTGGTTGAACTTCGGTGTATCCAGCAGCTGTATTTTCGTCTAAAAAGAACGATATAAGCGCGCGTTGCAGTTTAGAGCCTTTACCTTTATAAACGGGGAATCCTGCGCCTGTTAGCTTAACGCCCATTTCAAAATCGATGATATCGTATTTGGCAACCAAATCCCAATGTGGTACGGCTTTGCTAAGTGTAGGTTTACTTCCTCCTTCGCGAACAATAACGTTATCTGTAGCCGATTTTCCTTTGGGTACAGACTCATGAGGCAGGTTCGGTAGCTGAACGATGGTACTATTCAGCTTTTCTTCAACTCCTGTTTGCTCTATTTCCAGCTGGCGCGAGGCTTCTTTAAAGTGTGCAACTTTTTGCTTTGCCGTTTCGGCTTCATCCTTCTTACCTTCTTTCAGCAATGCTCCAATTTGCTTTGCCGTAGCATTTTGTTCAGCGAGGTTGGCATCTAGGCGTTGCTGGATGCTTTTTCTTCTATCATCGAGTTCGATAATTTCATCAATAATACTTTTTGCTTGAACGCCTTTTACTGCCAAGCGAGAAATAACATGCTCTGTGTTTTCGCGAATTTGTTTAATGGTAAGCACTTGTAGGCAATTATTAGTTGTTAATGTTTAGTTGTTAATGTTTAGTTGTTAAGCGTTAATCATTAGAAGGCTAACATCATCCGAGTTATCTCCTGAATTGTCGCAAATAGCTGAATAAACAGCTGTCTCAAAGTTTCCTTTAGGGGTTATGGTCTTTGCGTTAATAAACAAAATGCTTCATTTCAGTAAGATGCCCCACTCTGTTCGACATAATCGAGATAAATTCACTCTTTTGCTCTAACCTGTAAATATACAAAATTAAAAATTCCCTTAGATATACCGAAGTATATCTAAGGGAATCTCTATTTTTCGTAAAATCTTGCGCTTAGTTTAGCGGAGTAACAGAAACGAAAGATTTGTTGTTTGCTTTTTTTCTAAATGTAACGGTTCCGTCAATAAGAGCGAAAAGCGTGTGGTCTTTACCCATGCCTACGTTTTCGCCGGGGTTGTGTACCGTACCTCTTTGGCGAACAATAATGTTACCTGCTTTGGCAACCTGACCGCCAAAAAGCTTTACTCCAAGACGCTTGCTATGAGAATCTCTACCGTTCTTAGAACTACCGACTCCTTTTTTATGTGCCATGTTATTTTAGAATTTAATCGTTATGCAATACTTTCTACCTGAATTTGAGTAAGGTACTGGCGGTGTCCGTTTTTAACGGCATAGCCTTTTCTACGTTTTTTCTTGAAAACGATAACCTTATCGCCCTTTAGGTGCTTTAGTATCTTAACGTTAACTTTGGCATCTTGTACTGTAGGTGTGCCAATCCGAACCTTTCCGTCATTATCAACTAGCAGTACTTTATCGAAACTTAGAGAGGCGCCTTCTTCGCCCTCTAGACGGTGTACGAAAAACTTCTGATCTTTCTCAACTTTAAACTGTTGACCTGCTATTTCTACAATCGCGTACATCAAACGGTTAGTGTTATTAGTATTAGTCTTAGTAAAAAAACGAAAAATGGTTTCCACCAAATTCGGAGTGCAAAAGTAGGATATTTTACGATAACTACAAAGCATTTAATGGTTTAAAATTTATCAATATATGTATATTGTTGATACACAACACTAATTATTAATCGAGAGGCTAAAAAGATGATATTCTACTATGGCGTTGAATTAAAAGTTCATCAAACTTTTAGCTGTTCTCCAGCATATCTTTTAGGCTACGCTAACCAATACACAAGCCGCTATGCAAATCTATATACAACCCTGTACGCATACCGTTATCATATAAAGATAAAACAAAACTAAACAAAACTAAGAAAGAGAGAGATTTTTCAAAAATTTGTGAAGATGTTAGTTTTAAAAATTAGAGGAACCCATACTTTGCAGGATTACGCTATTAGCTCTAAAATATCGTCATTTCGACCGAAGGGAGAAATCTTCTCACTAGTAAGTAAATTTCTCCCTTCGGTCGAAATGACGGAAAATGTTTATTATAAACCCTCCCCTAGTTGCGCGGCTCCCCTCCCTTTAAATGTCAAAGCTATGTCAAATATCATTAGGTAGATTTTCATATACTGGCTAGTACTTTGTGCCTACTTTTGTAGCTTATAAAAGCTGGTTCGAAGTAAGCACAAGGCATAAAATGGTCTGTTTTACTCTGGTACTAGGGTAGTGGCGGAGGATTTGGCTCAGAGGGCTTCCGGTGATGCAATCGGGGCGATTTTGTAACCGATTATACCCAAGAACGATAAGGATTAGCTATAACGTTAGCGGGAGTATAAGCCATTTATGCTCTTGCTTAATCAAATTAATACTTAACGTTTATTCGTTGTAAATTATTGGTTTAAAAATACTAATTTTGACCATTCGTAACCATTGAAACCCTTATAACGCTATGATCAGGTTTAATCGTTATTTTATTGCAGCTATAACGCTTCTCGCTTTTATATCCCTTAGTTCGTGCGTATCGTCTAAAAAATACGAAGAGCTACAATCGGAGCATCGTGCGCTTAAAGCTTCCAAGGCGAAGTTGGAGGATAAGTTGGCAGAGCTCGAGTTTCAGCAGGCTCAGCTCGAAAAAACTAAGAAGGAGTTGGAAGATGAAAAAGCAAGGCTCTCTTCTCAGCGAGAAGAGTTGGAGAGAAGCCTTAACGGTTTAACCAACCTTTCGCAAAAGAATCAATCGGAGTATCAAAAAGAGGTTAGCGCGCTGCTAAAGCAAATACAGGAAGAAAAAGAGAACCTGTTGAAGAATGAGGACGAGCTACGCGAGCGTACGGCTAAGCTGGAGAAATTGGAGGCTGATTTCAACGCCTCTCGCGAGCGTTTGGTCGAGCTGGAACAAATGCTTGCCGCTAAAGATGCGGCAACCAACGAACTCCGCCGAAAGGTTGCAGATGCTTTGCTTGGCTTCGAAGGTAAAGGTTTAACTGTTACAAAAAAGAATGGAAAAGTTTATGTTTCGTTAGACGAGAAGTTGCTGTTTAATTCGGGCAGCTATGCCATAGAATCAAGGGGAGCAGAGGCTCTCAGAGAGCTCGCAAAAGTGCTTGAGGTAAACCCCGATATTAACATAATGGTAGAAGGTCATACCGACGATGTTCCGCTACGTGGGTCGGGGGAGATAAAGGATAACTGGGATTTGAGCGTAAAACGTGCTACAACTGTTGTGCGTACGTTGCTGCAGGGTTCTAGTGTACATCCTGAAAGAATTATTGCAGCGGGACGTAGCGAGTATGTTCCTATAGATGCGTCAAAAACATCGGAAGGGAGGCAGAAAAACCGCAGAACGGAAATTATACTTACTCCGAAGCTGGATGAGCTGCTGGAGATATTGGGAGATAACTAATAGTTGACAATTAATAATTAATAATTTACGATAGCATGAAATTTATTGCGGAAATCAACGTAATGCCGTTAAAGGCGCTTTTAGACCCTCAGGGTAAAGCTGTAACTATGACGCTGAATAATAACGGCTACAACGATATTCAGAACGTTCGTATAGGTAAGTATATCACGCTTGAGATTGAGGCAGACTCGAAAGAAAAAGCGATGGAGCGTGTTAACGAAGCTTGCGCTAAGATGCTGCATAATCCTATTATGGAGGGTTATGACTATCAGCTTTACGAGGAAAAGTAGCTCAATGATTTAATAAAGGCTGACAGTAAAACGTCATTTCGAACGCAGTGAGAAATCCGCTTAATGATTGTAGTGTTTAAAATGAGCAGATTTCTCACTGCGTTCGAAATGACGGGGTGATATGAACCAAGCGTTGTTTCTTTTTGCTGTTAATCTCATTTATCCTAAGTTTATAAACCAATAAAACCTAAGCTATGAGCGATACTAGTAAGAAATTTATTGATGCTGAAGCTCTTCATAAATCGGCGATAGTTGTCGATTTTCATAACGACTTTTTAGAGGAAAAACGTGCTAAGCCTGAGGGTATGCTGGCTGGCAATAACCTGTTTCAAACAGATATCCCTCGTCTAAAAAAGGGTGGGGTAGATGTTCAGTTTATGGTTGTATGGACCAAGCCTGATATAGAGAGTCCCTATCTTCTCGGCAAGCAAATGGTAAAAACGCTTCAGGAAGAGCTGGCTGCAAATGCTAATGATATTGAATTGGCTAAAAGCTACGCTGATATTGAGGCTGTTTTGGCAAAGAAAAAAATTGCTATCGTTCTTGCTGTCGAGGGTGGATATATAATCGAGAATAGCCTTGAAAAGCTAGAGTGGTTCTATAATCAGGGAGCCCGTTATTTAACGCTTACATGGAATACCGGATGCGATTGGATTGGCGGTGCGAATGAGGAAAACAAAGGGCTTACGGCTTTTGGAAAAGAGGTGCTGAATAAGCTGAACGAGTTGGGAATGATTATAGACCTTTCTCACGTTAATGCTCAATCGGTAGATGATGTACTGAAAGCAACCGATGCAACGGTTGTGGCAACTCATTCTGGAGCATATGCTATAAATGCCCATCAGCGTAACCTTAGCGATGCTCATATTAAAGAAATCATTGCTCGCGGAGGTGTTGTGGGCTCGGTGTTCTATCCATATTTTCTTAATGGTACCGAAAAGGCTACCCTTGCAGATGTTGTTAAGCATATCAACTACATTCGTAACTTAACAGGTGGTGTTGACGGTATTGCTATAGGCTCTGATTTTGATGGAATAGACATTACTCCCGAAGGCTTAAAAGATCCGTCAGAATTTCCAAATCTTACAAAAGCACTTGTAGCCGAAGGATACTCTGCAGAAGAGGTTGAAAAGATATTTGGTAAGAATATTCTGCGCGTATTTAGAAAGGTATGCGGATAAGCTTTTAGAATATAGAGCAAAGATAAAACAGCCCGTCATTTCGAGCGAAGCAAGAAATCTGCCGAAAAAACAATGCGTTGGATTAACAGATTTCTTGCTTCGCTCGAAATGACGGGCTGACAAAAAGGAAGTTCTGGCAATATTGCCAGAACTTCCTTTTTCTAGTGCGTTATGTAAGGATAATTAAAGTACTACTCTACACTATTAGCCTTTTGCTTAGCGTCGTATTTTTTCAGAGCCCACTCGCATAACTTTAGCGATACGTAAATAAATACGGGCCACATAAGGAAAGTTATAATTTCGTATAACATAATATTTGGTGTTTATAAGTTATCAAATCTATTAGTAGCTGTGCGAATCGCTCTTAACTTCTTCAATCGTGATTTTTTTCTTATTCATTGCCCGCCAAGCAAAAATAATGTATGCTAGCACAAACGGAACAAGGATTGATACGATCGACATTACCGTTAGCGTAAACTTACTTGAAGAGCTGTTGAAAATGGTCAGCGAGCTTTGAAAGTCTGCCGTAGAAGGATAGTATGATGTATTGTTATACCCTACGTTTAATAGTAACCCTACAACAGTAAGTACGGTACCTAATCCGGCAAACCATATACCTTTAGTCCATTTTGGTCGGAATATGGTTTTGAGAATGCCAAACAAAACCAGCAGTACCCCGATAAGAAAAACGGCAGCAACAATAGGCATTGATATAAAGTTGTTTAGATACTTATACTCTTCCATAGAAACTACGCCGGAACGGGGATCGATGGCAAAGCCGTCTTTAAGTAAAATGCTGATTGCAAAGAACAGGAAGAAAGCTAAGAATGGAATGGTATTGTATAGCACCTGTTTTTGCGAGCGGCGAACAACTTCCTCATGATCTACGCTATTCATAAAGTATAGCGCACCTAGTATTCGTGCAAGGAAAAATACAGCTAAACCTAAAGCAACGTTTATAGGATTAAGAACAGCCTCTAATCCATACCACGAGCTACCCCAGTACGATATGGTTGTTTCTCCTCCTATGTTAGTTATATTCATTCTATCCACGTAGAAGTCAGAACCGGTAAAGAAAGTGGCAACAGCGGTACCAAGCAGTATTGTGCCGAATAATCCGTTGAGTAAAAGGAATGTTTCGTATGTTTTTTGTCCGAGTAAGTTCCCTGCTTTCGTCCTAAACTCATACGATACAGCTTGTATAACAAAGAAAAATAGGATGGCAAGCCAAACCCAGTAAGCACCACCAAAGCTGGTAGAGTAGAATAGTGGGAACGAGGCAAAGAACGCGCCACCAAAAGTTACAAGCGTTGTAAAGGTAAATTCCCATTTACGCCCCAAAACGTTTATTACCATTGTACGCTCATCTGGTGTTTTTGCAACGGAATACATTAACGTTTGTCCGCCTTGTACAAAGAGTAAGAATACAAGAAGACCGCCCAATAGCGCAATAATAAACCACCAGTAGTGTTGTAATAATATATATGTTGTATCCATATTAGTAAATGTTATGTATTAATAGACAAAAGACTAAAAAGAATGAACGTCATGTCGAACAAAGTGAGAACTGTTGCCCCGACGAAGCCATATCTCCTGAGAAGCAGTAGTACTTAAATTGAAAATATACTCAATCTTTTTCATGATACTGTCTTTATTCCTTGATCTTTGCTCTTTGTTCAACGTTACGCTTATTCAACTCCTTCTGGACCTTTCTTTATCTGTCTGAACATGATGCCCAATTCGGCAATCAGCAGCACAGTAAATAGGCTGAAGAATAGAATAAATGTGGTTTGTACTGCGCCTGCATCAATACGCGAAACGGCAGATACGGTTGGCATAAGGTCTTGAATTACCCATGGCTGGCGACCAACTTCGGCAACAATCCAACCTGCCTGCGATGCCAGATAAACCAAAGGTATGGTAAATACCATAAGCCATAGCAGCCAGCGCTTATTATGCAGCTTATCTTTATATAGTAACCATAACACAACAATAAACAGAAGTACAAAATAGCAACCTAATATTACCATTACATGGAAGCTATAGAACGTTAGCGGTACGTTAGGTATAATGCTTGACGGATTTTCGAGATGAGCATAGCCGAAGTACTTGAAGTTTTCGTCTATAAGTTTAAGGGCTTCAGCTTGCGAGGAATTATCGCCTCTGTCTTTTGCGGCTTTATAATCTATTAATGCTTGGTTGGCAATCCTACCACGATCTCTTTTCTCTGCAAAAGAAAGCCCAGCTTGCTTATTGCCGTCTTTATCTACATATTCGTATCCATTTACTAAATCGTTAATGCCGGGAACATAAGAGTCGAAGTTTCTGTTACTTAGGAATGATAGCAATCGAGGAATTTCGATCTTGAAAATATATGGATCTTTACTATCGTCGTACTCTTTGCCCGGTGTAAGAACACCAACGGCAATCAGCCCTGCTTTGTCTTTACCTTCATAAAGCCCCTCCATGGCAGCCAGCTTCATAGGTTGCTTTTGCGCTACTTGGTATGCGGAGCCGTCGCCTGTCCATATAAGGGCTGCACTTCCGAATATCCCGAATACAGCGGCAATAAGAATGCTCTTCTTCGCAAAAACAATATTGCGCTTCTTAAGCATAAACCATGCGCTGATGCCCATTACAACGATGGCAGCAAGCACATACCCGGATGTTACGGTATGGAAGAACTTGTTGATAGCTACGGGAGAGAAAAGTACCTCCCAGAAGTTAACCATCTCGTTTCGCATGGTATCGGGATTGAACTCCATACCCGCGGGATATTGCATCCATCCGTTGGCAACCAATATCCATAAGGCAGAGATATTTGCGCCAACGGCTGTGAGCCAGGTCGCCGTGAGGTGTGTTTTTTTGCTCAGCTTATTCCAGCCGAAAAACATGATTGCAATAAAGGTACTTTCCATAAAGAAGGCTAAAATACCTTCAATAGCAAGGGGAGCGCCAAAAATATCGCCAACAAAATACGAATAGTTAGACCAGTTGGTTCCGAACTCAAACTCAAGAATAATACCGGTTGCAACACCGATAGCGAAGTTGATTCCAAAAACCTTCATCCAGAACTTGGCGGTTTTTTTCCAGAACTCATCTCCTGTTTTTACGTAAATAGTCTCCATAATGGCGAGCATAAACGTTATTCCAAGTGTAAGCGGTACAAAAAACCAATGGAAAATAGCCGTTAGGGCAAACTGCCAACGCGACCATTCCACTACTGAAGTGAGTAGCATACTTGTCATAGAATTACTGTTTAGGTGTTGTGGTTAGTTGTTCAAAAACGTAGTTACTTTTTTGCTCTGCTGTATCGAAGTTTTTACTCAGCAGGTTGGGAAAGAAAAGTGGCTTAAGAATAGCGAACATTATAAAGAGCTTTATTAAAATAATAGCCCATAATGTTTTACCTACCGTCATATTTTTAAATCCGGTATAGTAGAACTGAAATACCTTTTTGGTTGTATTCATAATCTCTTTTGCTTAGGTGGTTAACAAGTAAGAAATATGATTGATTGCGTGTTCCAAAACCAAAGGTAAATAAAAATGTTAATATATGTTACCCGAAATCGAAATTATTTTACCGATTTCGGTATTCTTTGTCCAAGTTATTAGTTTATAGCTAGTACTTAATAAAATAATATAGCCCTTCTTTACTTCGCCGCTATTTTTTGCGCTTAGTACATAGTAGTAAGTGCCGGCTGTTACTTTTTTACCTTTTTGCGCACCTATGTTTGCTACTCCATCCCAGCTATTTTGGTAATCAAAAAGACTCGTAACATGGCTGCTCTGATCTATCCATGATTCGTAGTGTATAGGTATCGCCCTCCATAGATGATATTTTAAAGTAGTCGTTAATACCATCGCCGTTCGGGCTAAAACTTTCAGGTATTACCATTTCGGGCTGTATAGTAATCATGGCATCGTCGGTAAAAGAGCCCAGCAGAGTAGTCGCGGTAATTCTTACGCTAATTGGCTCGCCATACCTCCCTGCTTTTACTGCGGTAACAACACCGTTTTCATCAACCACTACATGGTTGGGGTCTGAGCTTTTCCAGAGAATTTCGCTACGAGCAGCATTTTTCGGTGTTATTTCGGCATGTATAGCCTCTTGCTCTCCTATTGTAAGCGTTATCTTCTTAGGCGAGATAGAAATACCGCTTACAATAGGTGTAACGGTTACAATACACTTGTCCGTAATATCGCCAGCAACACTTTTTGCCGTAATTGTTGCTACTCCTTCTTTTGGGGCTGTAATAAACCCCGTATCATCTACGCTGACAATAGAGCCATTGCTACCGTTCTTGCTTATTGTGGGATTTGCCGCATTATTTGGAATGACAACGGCTTCCAGTTGATATGTTTCGCCTACAGACAGGTTCAGCTCATCAGGAGTTAAATGTAGCTCGCTAACAGCTGTTGGTCGCACTATAACGGTACAAGTTGTAGCGTATTTTTCATCGTAAGATGAGGCTTTTATAGTGGTTGTACCTTTTTGAAGCCCCATTAACCTTCCTCTCAGATCAACAGGTACGATATCAGGGTTGGCGCCACTCCATTTTATACGTTGGTCGGTAGCGTTGTCAGGCAGTATAAATCCTTTAGGGGTATATATTTCGCCTATCTTCAGCTCAATTGTGCTAGGAAGGGTGATACTTGTTACAGGTACAAAAGGCTGTAATGCGTTTGCAGCATTAAGCAATCCCGATCCCATAAACTGTGCAAAGTTAGGCTCTAGATCGAATAGCGGTGTTGTTGTAGCTTCTAACCTTACCCTTAACGAATCGGGGGTATAACCGCTATGCCCGTATTTAGATAGTATTAACGCTGCAACGCGCGATACATGAGGGCAAGCAAACGATGTACCATGATTATAGCCGTAGCTGTTGTTTGTCGTGGTTCCATAGATAGTTGGTTGTCCGTTGATTGCGTCGCCGCCATGAGCTGAAATGTTGACCCAAGCACCAAAGTTAGAGTAGGCAGGTTTTTTTCCTGATACTCCAACAGAAGCAACAGCGATAACGTTATCGGCGGCAGCCGGATAAAATAGAGAGTTATCTCCGGCATTGCCTGCCGAAAATATTGCAATTCCACCAACCATAGGTGTGTTAGGACGGGGATTTCCTTCGTGATCTCGATCGGCTTGTTCAATAAAATATCTTATGGCTTCTGCATCCGCCTCATTTTTGGATACCGGCAACGGAATACCTCCAACTACCTTGGGCAATAACAACTCCGTTATCGGCAGCATATACATATGCAGATCCGGCACTTACAGAAGATGCCCATCTGAAGGTTTGAGCGGACATAATTCTTACTCCATTACCACTACCGTTACCGCCTGCAATACCTGATACTCCAATACCATTATTATTTGCCGCAGCAATAATTCCTGCAACAAGGGCGCCATGGTCACCGGGGATGATTTCGCCATACTTAGTTACAAAATTAAAGCCGTTCTCGTCGTTATCAACTCCGTTTCCGGCTATTTCATCGGGATTACGCCACATGTTGGCTGCCAGATCTGCATGGGTAAAGTCAACGCCATCATCTATTACGCAAACTATGACATTGGAATTTCCGGTTGTAATCTTCCAGGTTTCGGTAATATCTATATCAACGTCTGCAACAACTTCTTTCAGAGAACCATCATTTTCATAGCTCCATTGTTTAACAAATTCAGGGTCGTTAAAAGGAGCGGTGCCTGCGCCGGATTGCTCTGCGACAAAATCTTCAATAATACCTTTTTGAGCAATACGGTATATAGGTTCTGCAGCCAGTACCCCCTCTACGGCAGCGTATTCTGCAGCTACAGCAGAAGGGTCGGCATATTGATCAATAAATATATCGTACCATAAATGTAAATCGTACTGCCTATGCTTTTCTTCGTATAGGGAATACGCGAAGGTAGGTTGATGCGCTATATTGCTCGTTTAATAGGTCGAATTTTTCTATTCCTGTATTTCTAGGCATAGCTTGCCTTGCAACACCTGAGTGGAGTGATGGAGGGAGTATATCGTCAGACTCCATTTTTACACGAATTTGACCACTATATACGTGTAAACCGGCAGTCTGACCACTTACTGGTACGGCAAAGACAAGTGAAACGATGCATAAGATTACGCATGTAATCCATATATGTATTTAGTAATGTACTATTTAACAGGTATCTCTTCTAAAAGATTACACAGGAATAACCAAAACTTTTGGGTGGATTCTATGTTAAGACGCTCGTCTGGAGAATGTACTCCCCTTAGCGTAGGTCCAAATGAAATCATATCCAGATCGGAGTACTTTTCGAGGAAGAGACCACACTCTAATCCCGCGTGTATAGCCTTTACAGCCGGAGCGGTATTAAAAGTAGAGGTGTAAACTTTTTCCGCTATTTTTAAAATTTCCGAATTCTTATTTGGTGTCCAACCCGGATAGCCGTCGCCGCTCTTTACGTTAGCATTAGCAAGGCTGAAAACGCTTCTAACCATGTTTACAACATCTTGCTTAGCTGTATTTACCGAACTTCTTTGGCTTGTGCTTATAATAATCTGGTCGTTATGTACAAACTTAACCGATGCAAGGTTGGTCGATGTTTCAACCAGCCCTTCTATTTCTTGGCTCATAGCCAGTACGCCATGAGGGCAAGCATATAAAGCGTTGAATAGATCGAACTGGCACGTTTCATCAATTACATAATCGGGCATTGGGCAGTCTTCAATAGACACATTTAACGAAGGCTCTGTTACCCTAAATTCGTTTTTGATAATATTATTGTATGATTCTAGGTCTTTTATAAGCTCTGTTTTATCATCTTTATGGATGGTAAAAATAGCGGTTGCTTCGCGAGCGATAGCGTTTCTTAAGTTTCCACCATCGAGGCTACTTAAGCGAAGATCGTATTTGCTACGAGCGCGCCATAAGAAACGGTTTAGTATTTTATTGGCATTGCCCAGACCTTTATTAATATCGTCTCCCGAGTGTCCGCCTTTTAAACCTCTTACCTTTATTTTTAGCGCTACATTATAGTCAGAGGGGATAGGCTCTCTTTTATGCTTAAATAAGGCGATGGTATCAATACCGCCTGCGCAACCTATAAATATTTCGCCCTCGTCTTCAGAGTCGAGATTCAACAATATTTTACCGGTTAGGAAGCCGGGCTGTAGCTCCGCGGCACCGGTTAAACCCGTTTCTTCGTCAACAGTAAAAAGGCATTCTATAGGTCCATGCTTAATGTTATTGTCGGTAAGTATTGCCAGCTGTGCAGCCATACCAATACCGCAATCGGCACCTAAAGTGGTTCCTTTTGCTTTTACCCACTCGCCATCAACATAAGCCTGAATGGGGTCTGTGTCAAAATTAAAGCTAACATCATCGTTCTTCTCGCATACCATATCCATATGGCTTTGAAGCACGACTGTTTTTCTGTTTTCCATTTCGGGTGTTGCCAGCTTTATAATAAGAATATTTCCGGCATCATCTTTTTTTGCCTCAAGCCCTTGCTCTTTAGCAAAGTCAAGTAGGTAAGCAATAATTTTTTCCTCTTTTTTTGAGGGTCTTGGTATCTTGCATATTTCTGCGAAATACGTAAATACGCCTTTAGGTTCTAAATCTTGTATATTCATTTCCTCACAATCTTATACTACAAAAATAGCGATTACTCAGTAAGTATTAGAAGGGTATATCGCTGTTTAATAACAACATTATATAGTATTTGCTTATTCCTCTGGCGGTATGCTATTTATAGATAATTTGAAGTAAAAATTGCTTAAGTATTTAAACTAGCTGTATATTTGTTTGTTTAACATATATCGTTTTGAGATTATCTTATAAGATATTTGAGAAGCAAGAAAACTTTTTTTCATATCTGTTGTTGTTAATAACGTAGAAGTATGAAAAATAAGTTAAGTATCTACACATTTCTTTAATAGATCTTTAGCAAATATATGATCAATATTACGAATGATAAAATATACATATACACTTGGGCTAGTTTTTCTCACGAGTATTGTGTCGTTTGCGCAACCTCATTTTGGAAATGAGCAAGGGACTCTTAGCTATCGGAACAGAGAGCTAATGGTTAACCCTGCTTATGTAGGCTCTGTTGAAAATACCTATAGACGGTTATCTCTTAGCGCAGATTGGCAATGGGTCGGTATGGACGGCGCTCCTAAAATGCAAGTTCTTCAATTCTTAACGGGTTTACCTAATTCCGGAGGAATAGGAGGATGGTTTTATCACGAAGGTTATGGTGTTACCGATATTATTCAGTTTGGCGGAATTTATTCACATAGCTTTAAGCTTACCGACGACCTCAACCTGTCTTTGGGGTTAAGCTTAAGTGCCTTAACCGTGAGCGAGGATCTTGTTACCGGAATAGACGATCCGAACGACCCGATGTTTAGCAAAAGCGAACTCAGGGTTTGGGGCTTTAACTCCGGTTTTGGCGCTATGCTTTATACAGACAGCTACTATGTCGGGTTATCGATGCCGCAGCTGCTTACAAATAATTGGGAGGAGGGTGCAAGCGAACCGAAGATAAAGAACGCATTTAAGTTCGATCAGCTGCGGTTTTATCTTACCGGAGGGTATGTTTTTAAAGTATCTGACGATGTAAGTATTATGCCTAATGCCTTACTCCAGTTTTCGGGCAATACGTCTTTTGGTTATGAGTTTATGGTTAGAGGAGACTATAAGAAACGGGTTGCGGTTGGCGTTGGCTACGGATACGATAAGGCAATTAAAGCGGAGGCGGGGGTATTTATCAGCAAGGAGGTTAGCTTGGCATACCGTTATCAACAAAGCTTTGGAGATACCTATAAGCATTTATCAGGCTCGCATTCTATAACGCTTTCGGTTACTTGGGATAGAGATAAGCATGATGTTAGAATGTTCTAAGAACATAGAATAAAAAGTTAGAAATATTCCCTAGAAGTCTGTAAACCGTCATTCCGAACAGAGCGAGGAATCTCTTTAATAAATAGTAGCAGTACTCTGAGTGAGGATATCTGGCTTCGCCGGTTAACGGTTCTCACTTCGTTTGACATGACGAAAAGGTTAAACTTTTTGGACAGCCTTTTCCTTTAATTCAAAATTATAGCTTTAGTAACCGCTAATTTTTCTGAAACGGGTAATTCTCAACACCTAACTTTTTATAGGTATCGCGTAAAGACGATTCGTTATCAGAAATTAGCAGCAATATATCTCCCTCTGCCAACTCCGTATTTCCTTTTGGTACAAAGTAGCGTCCTTCGCGCTTAACCATTACAACCAACGTATTTTCCGGCATCGGTGTATCCATAAGCCTTTTGCCGTTACTTAAAAAGTTCTTCGTAACGGCTATTTCGGTCATAGAAGACTTTATCTCTTCCGAAAATTCTACATCGAATTCAGAGAGCTGCTTATCGTTGGTAGAATCGTCCGATAGCCCTAGTAATCTTGCTACATAAGGAATAGAAGTACCTTGTACTAACAGCGAAACAATGGTTATGAAGAATACGATATTAAAGATGGGTTTTGCCTGATCTAACCCTGCCGTTAGCGGATAGGTTGCAAAAATAATAGGTACGGCACCACGCAGCCCAACCCACGATGTAAATATCTTTGCCTTCTTGGTCATTTTTGTAAACGGAAGCAGCGATACCCAAACAGCAGCCGGGCGCGATACTAAAATCGTAAATACACCAATTAGTAGCCCAATACCTGCAATGGGCAGTAGCTCCGATGGATTTACAAGAAGCCCTAACGTTAAGAACATTACGATTTGGGCAAGCCATGCAAACCCATCGAAAATATTCTTGGTTGTACGTTTATGAACGAAACGGGAGTTACCCACAACAAGTCCGCCGATATATACGGCAAGATATCCGTTCGCTTTTATAAGATCCGTAAAAGAATAGATAAAGAACATCAATGCCATTAACAGCACGGGATATAGCGAGTTGTTGTCGAGGTTTATTTTATTGATAATACGAATGGTTATTTTAGCAATAATATATCCGGCAACGGCACCCACAATGAGCTGATAGAAAAACATACCGGTAATCTGCCATACGCTTGTCATTTCTGCCTTAACCAGCTGAATACAAACAATGGTAAGCATATACGCCATGGGGTCGTTGCTACCACTTTCCAGCTCAAGTAGAGGACGCATGTTTTGCTTTAACGATAAGCCTTTTGAGCGCAGAATTGCAAATACCGATGCCGAATCGGTAGAAGACATTACGGATGCCAGCAGTAGCGATTCGGCAAAAGAAAATACAACGCTTGTAAAGATTTCGTTTGTCAACCAGTAGATAAATACACCTGTAATTAAGGCTGTTAGAAGCACGCCTATTGTGGCAAGGATAACGCCCTGCCGGGCAATGGGCTTTATCTCTTCATACTTGGTATCCATACCCCCGGAGAACAAAATAACGATAAGAGCAACCATACCGATGAACTGAGCAACCTGAGGATTATCAAAACGAATCCCTAAGCCGTCTTCGCCGGCAATCATCCCTACTGCTAAAAATAAAAGAAGGGTGGGTACGCCAAATTTATATCCTGTTTTACTTGCTAAAATACTCCCGAATAGGAGAATGGAACCAATTAATATAATGTTTGCGGTTGATATTAACATGCAAATAGCTGAATTATATCCCATCAAGGGGGTTAAACCTAAAATAAGTGGTTGTTGGGTTTAGGCGGATATGCGGAGGTATAAGATACTTAAAACACATCCACTTTCAAAGGTAGTGTATTTTTTGTAAAAAAATATAACCTATTCACCAATTTAATGCGTATTTAAAACAACACTCTATAAATTTTGCATGCTTTACAACAGCTATTGCAAATAGTTTATATCTTGTATTGCTTTTAGTAAGGTATAATTTAAGCTGATTAGTATGAAAAAAGTTTTCATCTTTCTTACATTTATTGTATTGTCATTCCCATGTATGGCGCAAGGGAAGTGGTCTATCGCTCTTCACGGCGGGGCAGGAGCAATGTCTCGAGACAGGATATCGCCCGAGAGAGAGCAGCGATATAAACAAGGGCTGCAAAGGGCGCTTGATATAGGTGTTGCTATACTAGAAAAAGGCGGTACATCGCTAGATGCCGTGGAGGCTGTTGTGGTTTATTTAGAGGACTGCCCTTTGTTTAATGCCGGGCGTGGCGCTGTATTTACCGCCGATAATAGAAATGAGCTGGATGCTGCCATAATGAGTGGTATTGATCTTGATGCCGGTGCGGTAATAAATGTTGGTGATATAAAGAATCCGATTAAGGCTGCAAAAGCGGTAATGGATAATTCTCCACATGTAATACTTACGGGTATTGGCGCTTCGAAGTTTGCCAGAGAGCAGGGCTTAGAGATGGTTGATAGTGGCTATTTTAGAGTATCAAAAGATGAGCTGGCAATGGTTGAAATGTTTGATAAGGACAAGAACGAAAAATTTGGAACAGTTGGCTGCGTGGCGTTAGACCAACATGGTAGCCTTGCAGCAGCAACCTCTACAGGCGGTATGAGCGGTAAGAAATATGGCAGGGTGGGAGATGTTCCGATTATTGGTGCAGGAACATATGCCAGTAATACTTCGTGCGCTGTTTCCGGAACAGGGCATGGAGAGTTCTTTATTCGTTACACCGTAGCAAGCGATATCGCTCGGTTAATGGAGTATAAGGGGATGTCTGTGCAAGAAGCCGCAGGCGAGGTTATTCATAAGAAGATGAATAATCTTAAAGGCTATAGCGGGGGCGGTGTTATTTGTGTGGATAAAGATGGCAGTATTGCTTTAGAGTTTAGCACAAACGGAATGCATAGAGGTTGGGCTAAATCTACGGGAGAAAGCGTAGTGGCGGTATTTAAAGACTAATTGGTATAGAATGTCATTTCGAGCGCAGCGAGAAATCTGTTCATTAGCGGCACAAATTAGATATTAGGTATCAAGAAAAAGAATTTTTAAATCGTGTATCGTGATTCTCGTTTCAGGAGATTTCTCGCTGCGCTCGAAATGACGACAAATCCCTCATTACGCTTGGAATGATGGCTTAATCTTCTTTATCCTTAACTGTAAAACGCATAGTAAGCGTGTTGCCATTTTCATCGATAAGATGCAGCCTGTGGTTGCCCGCTTGGAGAGCAAGCGCAATACGATGTTCATTAATTGTAGTGCCGGCATATTCATCGTCTATATGCCAAAATATAGTGGCATTTCTATCGCGGTGTGCAGCCTGAAATACAACTTTCCCTTCCTCGCCATCCAGCTGCTTTGCAATAACGATTTCGGTATTTCTGGAGGGGTATATCAACTCAATAGGATTGTAAGATTCCGTATTTAAACATTTTGGATGCAGCGGTGGTAGCGTACGGTAATCGGGATGTGAGTTACGGTAATACCACTCTTGCGCGGGGGGAAGCACAAACCACGATTTTGTTACCATCTGGCTTACCGGATAGCAATCGCTACTTACTCTATAACGCTCTTCTTGATCTAAGTGAACTCGTATATGATGGGGGCAAGGTTGCGGATCCGTTCCTTTTTCGGCTACCCACATAGAGTCAATCTGCTCGCATAAGTCGGATGCAGGGTAACCGCTCTTACCGCATACTGCAATCTTCCTCAGCTCATCATACGGTCTATTAAACCATTCGTTCGATTTTGGTAGTAAGCCGAATAGTTCAAAAAGCAATGGAGCTGCATATCCTACGCCTGTCAGTAGCGGGCGTCCTTCGCCATTTGCGTTACCTACCCATACGCCAACAGCATAATGCGGAGTAATGCCAACAGCCCAGGCATCACGGTTGCCGTAGCTTGTACCTGTTTTCCATGCTACTTTTCTGCTCGATGAGAATACTTTCCACGATGCTTCTTCTTCGGGTCTGTTAACTTCCGATAATGCTTCAACAGTTTGCCAGCAGGCTGCTGCACTTAGCAGGGTACTTTTTTCTAGTTTGCCAGTTCTGGCTTTTTCTATATTCTTATAAAAATTAATACTATTCAAATCGGCAGGATCGTACATGCTCTCATTTTCCCTGAAATGGTTTAATGTACGAGCCATATACACATACATATTAGTAATATCCCATAGTCTGCCTTCTGCCCCGCCAAGTATAAGCGATAATCCGTAATGGCTTGACGGTTTGGTAAGCGTAGTCATGCCCAGCTGTTTCAGCAAGCGGTGGAATTTTTCTACGTTGTAGCTTTGCAGCATACGTACGGACGGAACGTTTAAAGATCTAGCCAACGCTGCTTTTGCCGTTACTGCACCATCAAACGTTTTGTTGTAGTTGTTTGGCGAAAAACCAGCAATATGTAACGGATAATCGGGTATAAGCGTTGTTGATAGAATAGAGCCTTCGTCTATCATCGCGGCAAATAGAAAAGGTTTAAGTATGCTGCCTGTACTTCTCGGAGCCATTATTATATCTACATTAGAGCCATGTTCGCCTTCTCCGTCGTCTGTTGCATTGCCAACATAGGCTATTACATTACCCGTTTTAATTTCTACAACAATAGCAGCAGCATTGTTGATTTTATTCGAACGAAAATCGGCAACATACCTGTTTAGCAGCTTACCTGTACGATTTTGCAAATGCTGGTCAATAGTGCTTTGTACTCTTTTACCCTTATGGTTAACAGCAACTCTGTCTAGCAGGTGCTGAGCATCCATAGGTAAGGGTATAGGCTGAATAGGAAGAGGTTCGTGTTTTGCCAGTTCCGCACTTTCAGAATCCAGATGCCCATCGTCTCTTAGCATATCTATTAGCCGGTTTCTTTTGGCAAGCAGCTGTTCTCTGTTTCTGCCGGGATGGATAATTGACGGAGCGTTAGGTAATACGGCTAATGTTGCTGCCTCTCCCCACGACAAATCGTTGGCAGAACGACCATAGTAGCGCCATGCTGCTGCTTCTACACCTACAACATTTCCACCGAATGGTGCATTGGCAGCATACAGGGCAAGTATTTCGTCTTTAGTGTAGCGTAGCTCTAATCTGGAGGCTAGTATTAGCTCTACTATTTTCTCTTTAATGTTACGCGATTTACCTTTTCGCGAAAGGCGTATTACCTGCATGCTAAGCGTACTACCGCCTTCGGCTATACTTTTAGTTTTTATATTTTGCACTAAAGCGCGCCCAATAGCAATAAAATCGAAACCTTGATGGGAGTAAAAGCGCCTGTCTTCATAGGCAACAATGGCTTTGGCAAATTTATCTGGTACTTTTTCTCCCATCGGGAAACGCCATTGTCCATCTGCTGCAATTTTAGCACCCAGCAGTTCTCCGTTAGTGTCTTCTAAAACGGTGCTGCACGGGTCGTTGAAAAGCTCTCTGGGTAAACAGAAAGCATACCATAGTAGAGGTATAGATACTAAAATCGGTAAGCGATATTTCCATAACGTCTTGTCGATTAAAGATATGATATGCTTAAACATTCTGTATAGATTAAAGAAGAAAAGATAAAAGAGCAAAGATTTTATATACTCTAATTAGTAATAGTCTTTATTCTTTGTTCTTTAAATCTTTGTTCTATTTGCTTAAATGCTAGTATTGTTAATATTTAATGGTGATGATGTCCGCCGCAATCACCATCGCCACAGCCATCGCCTCCGCAACCACAGCCGCAACCGCAACCGCTTTCCAACGATGCCAGCTCTTGCTCGGTAGCATTACGAACTTCAATAACCTCTCCTGTAAAATGCAGATCTTTACCTGCCATCGGATGGTTAAGGTCTATCATCAGGCTGTTGTCTTTAACCTCGGTAACACGACCATCAAAACGGTTACCTTCGTTATCGCGAAGAGGAATAATGGTTCCTACTTTAAACAGCTCTTCGTTTACTTGTCCGTTTTCTTCGGTAAACATATCTTTGTTTAGCTCAACAATGGCATCGGGAACGATAGCGCCGTATGCATCTTCGCAAGGTAATTCAAAATCGAACTTATCGCCGGGAGATTTGTGCTCTATATTATCTTCGAATTTTGGAAGAAGGTAGCCCACTCCAAAAATAAAAGTCATAGGGTTCTGTGCATCAACAGTCTCAACAACTTCGCCACCGCTTTTTAATATGTAGCTTACAGATGCTACTTTGTATTTTTCTATTTTCATTCGTTAAAGAGATGTTATGTGTATAATTAAGGTGCAAAGGTAGCTTATTTCTCTGTAATACATCGATAAGCCTAATGTGTTAAGTGTTAATACAAACGAATTTATTTGCGATAGGTTATATGAGAGGTTAAGCTACCGTTCTGACGTCATTCCGACTACAAGGAGGAATTTGCTTACTTCATACTAGGATTGATACTTGCATTTTAATTCTCCATTCGGCAGATGCCTCACTTCGTTCGGCATGACGTTAGATTTACCGTCATGCCGACCACAAGGAAGAATCTGCTTACTTAATGTTAGGATTGATACTTGCATCTTAATTCTCTATTCGGCAGATGCCTCACTTCGTTCGACATGACGTATTTTTATATAAGGGCAATTTCTTTATCAATGCCTATTTCATTTACAAAATGCAAATCGTGCGAAATTACCAATACAGTCCCTTCGTAAACTTTAATGTTACTGGTAAGGATTTTCAGGCTCGAGATATCGAGGTTGTTGGTAGGCTCGTCTAGTATAAATAGGTCGGGGGTATGGTTGCTAATCATCAGGCAGCAGAGGTATAGCCTCATTCTTTCGCCGCCGCTAAGCATTTTACAGCTTTTATCCCATGTGTCTATAGGAAATAAGAACCTGTTAAGCCGGAGTTTTAGCTCGTGGTCTGCGAGATGCTGGGTATTGTACCGCTCTGCCATTTGTAAGACAGTATAGTCGGCATCCGTTTCCTGATAGCTTTGGTCGAGATATACATAGCTGAACTCAGCGCGTTTGATGCTGCCTTCTGTGGGTTGCAGGTGACCAAGCAGTAGCTTCAGCAAGGTAGTTTTACCCGAACCGTTGTTGCCCTTTATATGTATGCGGTCGCCGCTTAAAACTTCTATATCCATAGGTTCATCCCATAAAGGCTTGCTATTCGGATAGCTGTATCTGATCTGTTCTGCAACAACCAGCTGCTTACCACTACGCAGGTTTGCATCGTCGAAATCTATCTTCAGCTCGTTGGTATTACCGCGTTTCAGCTTGAGTTCAGTAAGCGTGTTTTTATGGTCTTCTACTATTTTGCTGTGCTTATCCTTAAGCCTCGACGCTGTGTTTTCACCACTATTTTTTGCTTTTTTACGTAAGCTACGCGGCAGCTGATCTTTATTTTTTTCGCCTTGGCTATTTCTTTTCTCTTGCCGTTCTTTTACCTCCTGCGCTTTCTTCTTTGCTAATCGCATAGCCCTATACTCCGCATCAATACCTTGTTTTAGCGCTCCTATCTCAATGGCTTTTTGCTCTTCGTAAAATGAGTAATTCCCACTATATAGCTTAACACCGTTGTTCCGCATTTCGTAGGTTGTATCAATACGGTTGAGCAGGTTGATATCGTGGCTAACGATTATAATACTAGAGCTGCTTTGCTCTATAAACTTGTATAAAAGCATACGGCTGGTATGGTCTAAGTGGTTGGTAGGCTCATCAAGTAAGATGATATCGGGCTGGTGAATGAGCAATCCGGCAAGAAATACTTTTGTGCGTTCGCCCCCGCTAAGATTATCCATAGATGTGCCAAGATTCAGATTCGGAAAACTCCAATGTTCCAACGCTTTTATAGTGCGGCTCTCAATATCCCAATCGTCGCCTAGCGTTTCGTAGGCTTTAGCCTCAATACTACCGTTGGCAATGGCTCTCAGAGATTTCAGCTTATCAGCTATCTGTAATGCTTCGGCAATGGTTTGCCCTAACAACCCGATATGCTGTGGAATGTAATAGGGTTGTGAAGAGCAAGCTACGCTACCTGTAGCGGCTTCCAACTTTCCGGCGATAATTTTAAGCAGCATAGATTTTCCTATACCGTTATCTCCAATAACCGAGCAGCTCTCAGTATCGGAAACAGAAAACGTAATGTTGTTGAATAAAAGTTGTTTGTCGGGATGAACATACGACAAGTCGTTGATAATAATACTCATATAACAGTTAATTAGAATGCCTGGTGCGGCACGGTTAAACCGAAACGTTTATTTTAAAGGGGGTGTCGGTTTAGTAAACCAACTATTAACTGTTAACTCTCATCGTAGTAAGTATTTGTTAATACCGGGTGCAAAGATAGTAAAAGTTTCGATAGCTTAAAGATTTATTTTACAATCGCCCATGTGCTTTATTGAAGAATGCAAGCTTTCTATTATGATGGTGATTGGAAGTTCTGGAAACGTTAGAAACTTTGGAAACCTCCGGTAGCTCCCTGGAAAACTTCCACTTTTTCAAAACATCACGATAATATATATGTATATTGTTGATTATTATATATATTATCAAATGATATTTAGAGAGACTAGCTGGAAACCTGGTTTCCAGCTATCACAATATTTTGTATAAAGCTATCTTTAAACCAATAATATATTTTTTAATAATACAGTACTTAATAGATTATAGGTGGAAACTTGGTTTTCATCTATAATTGATATAATATATTTATAATAAAGTAGTTGTGTTAAAAAGTGGAAGTTTTCCAGGGAGCTACCGGAGGTTTCCACAAGCAGCTGTTTTCTTTTGATACATTTGTTGATCCTTTCTGCGGGCGTATGCGTTATTTGCGGTTTAAATTCTTTTTCTTACCTTTGCGGCTCGAAAAATAAACACAAACATTAAAATTATCACTATGTTAAACAGTTACGAAACCGTTTTCATTGCAACTCCCGTTTTGTCTGAAGCCCAGATGAAGGAAGCGGTAAAAAAGTATCGTGACATTATCGCCGAAAATGGCGGCGAAATCGTTCACGAAGAAGATTGGGGCTTGAAAAAGCTGGCTTACCCAATTCAGAAAAAGTCCACTGGATTTTACTATCTTATTGAGTTTAAGTCGGAAGGAACGCTAATCGACAAGCTGGAAACCCAGTATCGTCGTGACGAGCGTATTATCCGTTTCTTAACATTCAGAATGGATAAGCATGCCATAGAGTATGCCGAAAAGAAAAGAGCAAATAAAGGTGAACAAAAGAAAGACTAATTAGAGTTATGAGTACAGCAAATCAAAGCGAAATCAGATATTTGACGCCTCCAACCGTTGAGGTGAAAAAGAAAAAATACTGCCGTTTTAAAAAAACCGGTATTAAGTATGTGGATTACAAAGATCCCGAATTTTTAAAGAAGTTCTTAAATGAGCAAGGAAAGATTCTTCCCCGCCGTTTAACCGGAACATCTTTAAAATTCCAAAGAAAGGTATCACAAGCAGTTAAGCGTGCGCGCCACCTTGCTTTACTGCCATTCGTAACCGATATGTTGAAGTAAAAGGAATAGGAGAGAATAGTAATGGAAATTATACTAAAGCAAGACGTTGCAAATCTAGGTCATAAAGACGACGTGGTAACCGTTAAGAACGGTTATGCAACAAACTACCTAATTCCTCGGGGATTTGCCGTTATGGCTACCGCTTCGGCAAAGAAAGTTCATGCCGAGAATATGAAGCAACGCGCCCATAAAGAGGCTAAGATTCGCGAAGAGGCAACAGCGTTGGTTGCTAAGCTTGAAGGGCTAACTATAAAGGTTGGTGCTAAAACCAGCAGTACAGGTAAGATATTTGGTTCGGTTAATAACATTCAGATTGCCGAGGCATTGGCTGCTCAAGGTTATGATATCGACCGTAAGAATATTGCCATCGTAGGCGAAGATAACGTTAAGGAAGTTGGAACTTACGACGCCACCATTAAGCTACACCGCGAAATTAAGGCAAACATTAAGTTTGAAGTAGTATCAGAATAAATAGTATTACAGATTATTACGAAAAGCCCTGGTTGCGCTTGCGGCAGGGCTTTTTGTTTATTAACGTACAGATAAAAAGTGACAATGTATAGCTGCTTATTATTAGTTTATTACGAAAATTTCGTATATTTATTATTGGCTTCGTAATGCATACATGTTATATATCTATTCTCATTTCTGTATAAACCTACTACTATGAAAAAGCTACTTCTTCTTAATCTTACGCTTCTTTTATCTTTTTTCTTGTTTGCACAACAAGAAAATCAAAAAGAGAAACCCGAATATGTGATTATTGTTGATAATAATGAGATTATAACCAGCGAAAAGTTTAATGAGCTATTTGAGCAAGGTTATGTTAAGTCTATGAATAAGGGGTGTATCTGGGGAGCAAAGAAATGAGTCGGCTAAAAAGTTTGGGTATAAAATTGGCGACAAAGAGTTTGTAGTTACTATTGAGCTATTAACGGACAATGAGCTAAAAGAGAAATTATCCAGAGAGAAGGTCCCGGAAGAAAGGGGAAAAAATGAAAATGACGAAGCCATTTTTAATTTACGGATAAATGATACCGTTACCTTATTTACTGTTGAAATGATTAATGGCGAGAAAGTAAGTATAGCGGATTTAAGAGGAAAAGTTATTCATTTAAACTTTTGGGCAACATGGTGTGCTCCCTGCTTAATGGAGTTTTATGATATACCGGAGAAAATTCTTGAACCATATAGAAACGATGATTTTATTTTTTTACCCATTTCTATCGGAGAAAAAAGAATGTTGTAGCAAAGAGAATGCAAAAGCTAAGAGATGATGGTATTGTTTTTGATGCCGGCATTGATCCAGAATTTAAAATCTTTAATCAATTCGCAAACAAAGAGACAATTCCTATAAATATTATAATAGACCAAGCAGGAGTAATTAAATATACTTCGGTTGGCAATGGCGAGGATAGCTTGGATAAGTTGGTGTCAGAAATTATAAAGTTGCTTAAATAAAGATTAATATTCTGTCGTTAAAATGGCTTATAGCGTAGCCGAATCTTTTCGTCATTTCGAGCGTAGCGAGAAATCTCCTATTCAGCATACTGCTCCTATTTAACAGATTTCTCGCTACGCTCGAAATGACGATGTTGTTAGCTATTTTTTGCTCCAGGCGGGTAACTCATCACCAACCGTTAAGCCGGTAATTTTTCCGTTATAATCATCGCTAAAGGTTACGTTAAACGTTGAGCCGTCGTTACTAAACTGGAATCGGTTGCCGCTCACATGGCTCATAGGTTTTGTTATACGTTTAGAGCCAATGGTTATATTAAGCGCATCGTTCGTCAGCTTAATCTCAATATCCCCAAGAATAGGGGTATTGGTATAGATGTCCACATATTCATCAAGCTTAAGGGCTGGAACAAACGGCGGAGCTGTACGCTCGGAACGGGGCTTTTCGCGGTCTTTTTTGTATGTATCTAATGCCTCTTTATTGTAGTTGGTCATTACGCCGTCATTCAAATATAAATCTACTAAACGACGCATTATTGCATAGCGAGATTCAGATGGAGTGCTTGAATTTACCAGAATAATAGTGCCTAAGTCAAGTTCTGGAACCATAGCGCATAGAGCGGTAAATCCCCGAGCCGTACCGGTGTGGAATATCATGCGATAACGGTTGTTTTGTTCCATAAACCAGCATTGTCCGTATATAGACGTACGCGTGCTATCTTGACGTATAATGGTTTGTCCGTAGTGCAGGAAGTCGAAATTTTCTTTTGATATCAATGGCTTTCCGTCAGCTACTTTATTATGTAGGTGAAAGTCTATCCATTTAAGCATATCGTTTGCAGTTGATACGATAGACCCTGCCGGACCAAGACCTGTAAGCCACTCAAGTGCACGGTTCTCACCCTGAATACGGGATGAGGTTATTTTTCCATCTTTATAGCTCATGCCATGTGGATGTGCGGCGTTTGTTGCAGCTAAAAAGCCGTCTCCATTATAAGTTGAGCTATGCATACCTAGAGGATTGAAAATGCGTTCTTGTATATTTTCTTCCCATGTCTTTCCGGTTAATCGCTCAATTAGCTGTTCGGCAATTACGAAGGTTGCATTATTGTAGGCGTAGGTTGTACGCGGGCTACTGGCAGGCTCAATCAGCTGTAGTATATGGTAGGTATCTTTACGCATATAGCCCAGCTTAGATATATAGGTAAGGCTTTGTTCGGGCAATCCGGTACGGTGGGTCATAATATCGCGGATTTGCAAATTCTCTGTCGCCCACTTATCGTACAGCTTAAAATCCGGCAGATGCTTAATTACAGGGTCGTCCCACTTAAGCTTACCTTCATCGGCAAGCATGGAAATAATTGCGGCAGTGAATGATTTTGACACCGATGCAATCTGAAAGGATGTATTTTCATCAACAGGAGCTTGCATATCCACAGCCTTTAACCCCAATCCCTTAAGGTATATAGTTTTACCGTCTTTTATAATACCGAGCCCCATACCCGGAATACCCCAGTCGGTCATTACCTGCTGTGCGTACTTCTCAACTTCTTTGGTGATTTCTGCATCGTTCTGCGCAAAAGAGGGCAGCATAAATCCTATAATAAATAGGAATATCAACTGCAGGCATACCAGCTTCTTTTTCATGGTTTGTTTAAGTTTTAGGTTGATAAATGTAGTATTTCTAATCGTCATTTCGAACGTAGCGAGAAATCGCTCACATTCTGTAGATTTCTCGCTACGTTCGAAATGACGGCGGCTGTTTACTCTCCAATAATTTTTACCAATACACGCTTACGGCGTTTACCATCGAATTCTCCGTAAAAGATTTGCTCCCAAGGTCCTAAGTCGAGCTTGCCGTTGGTAACAGCAACAACTACTTCGCGACCCATGACGCTACGCTTAAGATGGGCATCGCCATTATCTTCGAAGCCATTGTGCTTATATTGGCTGTGAGGTTTTTCGGGAGCTAGCTTCTCTAGCCATACCTCAAAATCGTGGTGTAATCCGCTTTCATCATCATTAATAAAAACGCTTGCCGTAATGTGCATGGCATTGCATAGCAATAATCCTTCTTTGATTCTACTTTCGTAGAGGCATTGCTCTACATCGCGCGTAATGTTGATGTACTCTCTACGTTTAATAGTTTCGAACCAAAGCTCTTTGCGGTATGATTTCATTACAGTTAAAAAGTTAGAGGATGCAAAAATTTAAAAATGATTTTTTTGAATGGCTTAAACTTTAAACGTCAAACCTTAAGCTTCTCTTAACCTCTTTGAGGAGTTATAGGCTTATAGCAACGGTGAGAACAGGCGAGCAAAGCCTTCGCTAAACTTACTCATTATCGAACGTTCTTCCCATTGCTGTAGATTTACGTGCCGGCTGCTGTTTATATCTTTCTTAAACTGGTCTTCCATTTTACGGGCAATATCTTTGTCGTACATAATAGCAGTTACCTCGAAATTATGCTCAAAGCTGCGATTATCCATATTTACAGAGCCGACAGAAGTAAAATAACCGTCGATAACCAGCGTTTTAGAGTGGTTAAACCCCTTACGGTACAGGTAAACTTTTACACCTGCTTCTAGCAGCTCGCTTAGATACGACATGGTACACCATTGAGAAATTCTGGCATCCGATTTTTCTGATAGCATAAGCCTTACATCAATGCCGCTAAGCGAGGCTACTTTAATGGCGGTAATTATACTTTCGTTAGGCATAAAGTAGGGGGTGGTAATATAGATATACTTCTTAGCCTTAGAGATTGCTGCAAAGTATGCCTGCATTATGTTAGCCCAATCGCTATCGGGACCGGATGCCGCGATTTGCACTTTGGCGTTACCTATGCTTTCGCTATCCGGAAAGCAGGTGCTGTTTTTTTGATCTATCAGCAGCTGCTTGGTAACAAAATACCAATCCAATAGAAACTGGTATTGCAGGCTTTGAGCGGCATCACCTATAACCCGCATATGGGTATCCCGCCACCATTTAAACAGTTTATTGCCATCTTTGTACCTATCGGCAACGTTCATTCCGCCAACAAAACCTACTTTCCCGTCAATAACGGTTATTTTACGATGGTTACGGTAGTTTACCTTGCTTGTAAGCCAAGGAAATACTACTTTCATAAAAGGATAAATCTCAACTCCCGCTTTACGAAGCGATTTGATGTATTTTCTGCAAAGATTCCAGCTGCCTACATCATCGTAAAGTACGCGTACTGCAACACCTTCTTGCGCTTTTTTTATAAGCAGGTTTTTTATTTCATTACCTATTTTATCGGGTGAGAGAATATAGAATTGAATGTGTATATGTTCCTTTGCCTCGAGTATGGCTTTTTTAAAGTTGTTAAACATATCGGTACCGTTAAAGTACATCTCGATATCGTTGTTTGTACTTATGGGAGACTTGCTGTTGTTGAGTAAAAGCGTAATGATATTTTTATAGTCAATCAGCTCCGCATCATCGTATGGTATCTGATTTTTAAGTAAGCGAATGGCTTGCCGTTTGCTCAAATCGTCAACAATTTTAACGGTTTGTACCGCCATCCTGTTGAATATTTTTTCTTTACGGAAGTTTTGACCGAAGAAAATGTAAAGAATAATCCCGGCAAAAGGTACAAGAACGAGAACTAATGTCCACGACATTGTTTTTACAGGATCGCGACGACGATACACCATAAGAGTAACGATGATAATAGCCATTCCATAGTTGATTATGGAAAGTAGGAAGAATATATTATTTCCTACGTAGCGTAATATATCGTTAAAGCTCATTTTTTATTTAGAAAACAGAGGTCTTAGCCGCTCCATTAAAATCTCGGGAACCCTGCTCGGGCGTTGAGCTTCCTGATTAATGAACGCTAGTACGGTATGCCCTTCGTTTATGAGCTTTCCCGCCTGATTGTAAACTTCGTAATAGAAGGTTATCCGGCTGGTTGGCAGCTCTTTTAATATTGTTTTTATAGTTAAAGTTTCGTCGTATGTAGCAGGTTGTATATACCTGCAATTTACATTTATTATGGGCATTGCAGTACCGGACTCTTCCAGCTGACGATAGCTCAGACCTAGCGATTTAATAAAATCCGTTCGGGCGGTTTCATAATATCTAATGTAGTTTGAGTGATGCGCTACACCCATTTGGTCGGTTTCGTAGTATTGTACTTGAAGAGTGGTTTCGGTAATGTGCATAAATCGTAAATCGTTAGTGGGTAATCGTAAATCGTAGATTGGTATTCGCCGGTTCTTATTATATCGGAGAGTCCGGCTCTTTTTTCATTTGTTTGTAGTACAGATTATCGACGAAATTAAGAAAGAACATCCGAACAAAAGGAGTAAGTCTTCCTGCCACACTCATTGTAAGCATGCGTTTACGCTTTCTTATTCCTTTAATAATACGCATGGCGGTTTCCTCTGCACTCATCATTTTACCCTCGTCTCTAGGGGTTTCTCCCTGGGTTGAACCGTCGGCTGTAAGTGCAGAGAAACGGACGTTAGAGGCTGTAAAGGTTGGTATGGCAACCATTACATGTAATCCTTTTTTTAGCGTTTCTATTCTTATCGTATCGAGAAGTCCCTGCATAGCAAATTTAGATGCAGAATATCCTGTGCGTCCCGGCAACCCGTGTATTCCAGCTACAGATGAGATGCCGACTAACGATCCTTTTGTCTGTATTAAGTATGGATACGCATATTTTGTACAGTAAACAGTTCCCCAAAAGTTAACATCCATTAAGCGTTTCAGCACTTCAACTTTTACATCCGCAAATGATGCACGCATAGATATCCCGGCATTGTTGATCAGTATATCTATTCTGCCAAAGTTTTCAAGGGTGGTATTTATAAGTCGTTTACAATCTTCCTCTATTGTAACATCTGTTTTTACGGCAATGGCTTGTTTACTATCAATGTTGAGCTGGTTGGCGAGATTTTCTAAGGCGTCTATATTCCTAGATGCCAAAACAAGTTTTGCTCCGTGTGCGAATAACTCTTTAGCGCAAGCCAAACCAATACCGGATGAAGCCCCGGTAATAATTACAACCTTATCTTTTAACGAATGCATCCTTTGATTATTGATTGTTGTAAGCAAAAATACTAAATAGTAGGTATTTTGAAAGAGAAATGCTTTTTTATTTTATGATAGCTAAATTACGCTTTTTCGTTTAAGGGTTGAAACATATTATTGCTGTATTTTTTTTGATTACCTAAAAAGTATATATATGAACAGAGAAAAAGCTATTGTAAAAATTATTAAGAATAAAAAGGCTCAAGGGCGTGAAGAATACGCTAAGAACAAACCGCAGCTGGTAGAGTCGGAGATTAAAGAGAAAACCGAGTATCATGATGAGCATCACGAAGAGCAGGTAAATTCCGCTAGCGAAAAGGAAACGGCAGCTGAAAAAAAGGCAGAGAAGAAGTAATGCTTAGAAAATAAAAAGAGGGTGTATTGAAAGTCCAACTTCTTCCTCATGTCGAATGGAGTGAGACATCTCCTCATTGAAAGTATTGCTGCTTTTCAAGAGATTCCTCCCCTTGGTCGGAATGACGGTTTATAGACTTTCAATATACCCTCTTTTTGTTAACCGTAAAATCCCTTTATTTCGGGATTTTAATTTTTTGTCCCGGCATAATAACATTCGGATCTTTAATCGTGTCCTTATTAGCTTCGTAAATCTTTTGCCATGTCATGTTAGGATACTTCTGTGCAATTTTACTTAGACTATCTCCCGATTTTATTTCGTATATTTCTTCAGAATTGTTATCAACCTTTATATCGAGTACTAAATCTCCCGCTCTCATATCAGGGTCAATTTGGTTGTAGAGTCTCCATATATGATCTTTTACCTCATTGCTTGCAGAGCCTGATATACATAGAACGTTATTATTTTCTGATATCGATAAATTATCAACCTTAGGTTGCTGTGCATAATTTATCAAGTTGTCATATTTTTCTTTAAGCGCCATTACTGTAATGTTAGCTGGTTATTAACTTTTCTAGGGTTCGATTCGTTTGCAATCTGCATAACTTTGGTTAAATCGCTTCTTTTTAGGTTGCCGGTAAGCGTTACTTCGCCGTTATTAACTTCAACCTTTACATTTTTGAATCCGTCTGAATTAAGTCTTGACTCAATATTTGTTTTGATTGTTTGGTCTGAATGAACTGCCGGGGCTGTGTTTATCTGAGTTGCCGGAATCTGGATGTTGTTGATAACAGATTTTACATTCTTTACATCTTTAACACGACTTTCAATAACTCTTCTCTCATCGTCAGTATTAGCGGTACCGATTAAGGTAGCTACTCCGTTATTTACGTTAACATATACGCTGTTGTAGTTGTGATCTCTTAATTCTTTTTGTACATTCTCTTGAATCTTTTGATCGTTTTGCTTACAAGATTGTAGCGTAATACCTGATAACATTAAGCAGGTAATAATTAGTAGAATTCTTTTCATTGCTGTTTATTTTTTAGTTAATAAAATAAGTTGATTATAAGCCGTTGGCATTTTCGCCTAATGTATGCCGTAACAAATCAAATCTTTTTTTGTTTGATACAATGTTGATATTCAAAATAGTATGGTTAAAAATGGGAGTGAAATTTAGTTTATATGCAGCAAGAATCTACGTTGAGCGTTAAAAGGGGGAGTAATAAAAAAGAGGCTGTTCAAAACTTTTTGAACAGCCTCCCGACGATAAATATCAGAGAGCCTATGGGCTACTTGTATTCACTCAGAATTTTTCCGATATCGTGTACTTCTACGCGTCCATATACCTTTTCTCCAACGATAACTACCGGAGCAAGTCCGCAGGCTCCAACGCAGCGTAAGCTATCGAGAGAGAAGAATCCGTCGGGCGTTGTTTCTCCAACGTTTATGGCAAGCGTTTTCTTTAGCTCTTCCAGTATAGGTTCTGAACCGCGTACATAGCAGGCGGTTCCTAAACATACAGATATAGGGTATTTACCCTTAGGTTTCATGGTAAAGAAGGTATAGAATGAAACCACTCCGTATATTTTTGCTACCGAAATGGACAGTTCGCGGGCAACAGCTTCCTGAACTTCTATCGGTAAATATCCAAACTCTTCCTGTACTCTGTGAAGGATGTTAATCAGGTTGCCGGCATTATTATTATATGATTGGCAAATATCCTTTATGGTTTTTATGTTAACAGGACTTAATGCCTCTTTTAGTGCACACATATTGTATTAATATTTAGTGTTATCAGATATGTTAGTTGTTAATCTTGCTTTTGTTTGCTTTTATCGAAGTAGTGGGTGTGAAGCAAATGATGCGCTTTTTCGCTCATCGGGCTTCCTAAGAACTCTTCGTAAAGTTTAACGATGTATGGGTTTTCGTGCGATTTACGTATAGGCTTTTCGGCATCTTCGCGATAAATAGCTTGATGACGAGCCTTAATAATTTCGCTGTTACCATGGTGGTAAGGCTGACCGCCTCCACCAATACATCCACCGGGGCATGCCATTATTTCTATTGCGTGGAAGTTGTACATACCTGCACGGATGCCATCCAGCAGCTTACGCGCATTACCTAAACCGTGGGCAATACCAATATTTATGGTAGTTCCGTTAAAGTCTATGCTTGCAGAACGGATTCCCTCCAAGCCACGTAGCTCGGTAAAATCAACTCTATCCAACTTTTTCTTGGTGAAAACTTCGTAAGCAGTTCTTACTGCTGCTTCAATAACTCCACCTGTAGCACCGAATATTACTGCTGCACCTGTCGATTCTCCTAAAGGATTATCGAAGTCTTCGTCAGGAAGGCTGGTAAAGCTGATGTTCGCACCTTTTATGAGTGCTGCAAGCTCTCTGGTAGAGATTGAGAAATCTACATCTGGATTACCATCTATCTTAAACTCATCGCGCTGGCACTCGTATTTCTTAGCCAAGCAAGGCATTATTGACACTACTACCATATCTTCGCGCTTTACACCCAGCTTATCGGCAAGGTATGCTTTGGCAACCGACCCGAACATTTGTTGCGGAGAGCGTGCGGTTGACGGCACATCCAGCATATCGGGGTAGTTACATTCAAAGAAGTTTACCCATGCAGGGCAACATGATGTTAAGATAGGGAGTTTTACATCCTTATCGCCTTCTAAAAACTTACCGATGCGGTTAAGCAACTCCGTTCCTTCCTCCATAATGGTAAGGTCGGCAGCAAAATCTGTGTCGAATACATAGTCGAAGCCAAGAGTACGTAATGCGGCAGCCATTTTACCGGTAACTAACGTTCCCGGTTCCATTCCAAACTCTTCGCCCAATGCTGCACGTACGGCAGGAGCTGTTTGTACAACTACCGTTTTTGTAGGATCGGCAAGCGCTCTTATTAGCTGGTTGGTATGGTTAACTTCTGTAAGCGCTCCGGTGGGGCATACTGCAACGCATTGACCGCAGAATGTACAAGGAGAATTTTCTAAATTACGCTCAAAAGCAGGTGCTACAACAGCCATAAAGCCACGGTTAATGGCATTTAGCGCTCCTACAGTCTGCACTTTATTACACATGGTTTCGCATCGTCTGCACATTACGCATTTATCCAAATCGCGAATAATAGATGGTGATGTATCGGGACGATAGGTTGACATTTCTGAATATTTCTCTCCGGGTATTTCGCGGATCCCCAGCTTAATAGCCAGCTCTTGCAGCTCGCAGTTGCCCGATTTTGCGCAGACTAAACAATCTTTCGGATGGTCTGAAAGAATTAGCTCTAGAACTGTTTTACGTGCATTAAGTACGCGTGGGCTGTTAGTTTTTACAACCATACCCTCTGTACATAGCGTAGAGCACGAAGGGGCTAGGTTCTTACGTCCTTCAACCTCAACAACGCAAACTCTACATCCGCCGGGGCGGTTCTCTATACCCAAATGCCCCAGATTCATATAGCATAGCACAGGAATATTTACTCCTATTTGCTTTGCTGCTTGGTAAACGGTGGTGCCTTTCTCCACCTCAACCGTTCTTTTATCTATAGTTAGCTTTATTTTCTCCATGGTTCTCTACATTACTTCAATAGCGTTAAACTTACACTTCCGCTGGCATACTCCGCACTTTATGCAGGCAAGTTGATCAATAGTGTGCGGTTGCTTTCTTTCGCCTGTAATTGCTCCTGTCGGACAAACTCTTGTACATGCCGTACAGCCGGTACATTTTTTAGCAATGATTAAGAACTGGATAAATGCACGGCATTGACCTGCAGGGCATCTACCCTCAACATGAGCAACGTATTCGTTATGAAAATTCTGTAAGGTAGAAAGAACAGGGTTCGGAGAAGTTTGCCCGAGCCCACATAAAGCGGTATCTTTAATAACGCTACCTAAATTATAGAGCTGATCGATCATCTCGGAAGTTCCGTTTCCTTTTGTAAGTTGATCGAGTATTTCTTGCATACGCTTATTACCTACACGGCATGGGGCGCATTTACCGCACGATTCTTCAACGGTAAACTCAAGGTAAAATTTTGCAACGGAAACCATACAGTCGTCCTCGTCCATTACAATCATACCGCCCGATCCCATCATGGAGCCTGAAGCAACAAGATTCTCGAAATCAATGGGGATATCAAGGTGTTTTTCAGTAAGGCAACCTCCGGAAGGACCTCCGGTTTGTACTGCTTTAAAAGCTTTACCGTTTTTAATGCCACCGCCGATTTCAAAAATTACTTCGCGTAGAGTGGTACCCATTGGTACTTCTATAAGACCTACGTTATTAATTTTTCCGGCAAGGGCAAATACTTTTGTTCCTTTAGATTTTTCGGTTCCAATGCTAGAGAACCAATCGGCACCTTTAAGAATAATAACGGGAACGCTGGCGTATGTTTCAACGTTATTTACGTTGGTTGGCTTACCCAGATAGCCGGCTTCTGCGGGGAATGGTGGTTTTACGGTTGGCTCTCCACGCTCACCTTCCATTGAGTGAATTAATGCGGTTTCTTCTCCGCAAACAAAGGCTCCTGCTCCGTAACGTATTTCTATATCGAAGCTAAGCGATGAGCCTAGAATGTTTTCGCCGAGCAGACCATATTCTCTTGCCTGATTAATAGCAATTTTTAGCCGTTGAATAGCCAGCGGATATTCTGCCCTGATATATATTAAGCCGTTACGCGCTCCGATACAATATCCGCAAATAATCATTGCCTCGAGAATAGAGTGGGGGTCGCCTTCAAGTATCGAACGATCCATGAATGCGCCGGGATCTCCTTCGTCGGCGTTACAAACAACATATTTCTCGTTGTCTTTATATTTTGATGCAAACTCCCATTTTAATCCTGTTGGGAATCCTGCCCCACCGCGTCCGCGTAGCCCCGATTTCTTAATAACATCGATAGTTTGCTCCGGAGAATATTCTGTCAATGCCTTTCCTAAGGCGGCATAACCATCGCGAGCAATATATTCGTCGATGTTTTCGGGGTTAATAAATCCGCAGTTACGTAAAGCTATACGAATTTGCTTTTGGTAGAACCCCATGTGCTTAGAATCGCTTACCGCCTCTTCTTTTTTGGGATCTACATATAGTAATCGGCTAACTTTACGCCCCTTAATTGCGTGCTCGTTGATAATTTCTTCCGCATCTTTAGGTTTTACTTCAACGTAGAACGTATTGTCGGGCATTACTTTTACAATTGGACCTTTTTCGCAAAATCCGAAGCATCCGGTTGTTACAACCTGTACTTCGTTGTCAAGCCCATTTGTTCTAAGTACCGTTTGTAGATTTTCGACCAACTTAGTGCTTTCCGAGGCTCTACAACCCGTACCTCCGCATACCAACAAATGCATTTTGTACTGTGCCATGTTTTTTCTGAGGGTTGAGTAGTTTTAGGTTTATTTACATGTATTTATAGTGAGGTCAAGATATACGACATACAACGGGTACAGATTTACCTCTCCTTTACAGGTTGAGGATTAATCCCGCAACACCCATGCTATATATTGTCTTTATCTATTGTTTGATAGTTAACGGGAATGATACCCTCTATCAGCTCGCCATTCTTGATATACTTATCAATAATTTCGTCAACCTTCTGAGGATTGAGATAGCCAAATACTATTGGGTCTTTGCCTGGAAGTTTTACTTCTGCAGTTGGTTCTGCGTAGCAGTAGCCCATACAGCCTGTTTGAGTTACAATTAGATCAACCTTTTCTTCGTTGGCTTTTTCTATAAAGCGATTCATTACATCTCTAGCACCAGCAGCGATTCCGCATGTCGCCATTGCTACTTTTACCTGTACATACCCATCAGGGTTATCGCTTTTCTCGCGTAAGTTAAGATTGTTCTCCAGCTGTGTTTTCAACTTTTTTAAGTCTTCCAGAGACTTTACTTTTGCCATAGGGAGCCCTCCTAGTTTTAAATTTGAAGTGTTATTTTAGTTTTTGTTATGAATTTATAGTTAAACTGAACAAATGTACAGATAGTTATACTATTTTTCAAATAATTCGATTTACTTGTTACTATTTTGTTGCAAATCGTTAATATTTTCAGCAATCATCCCTTCGACCATTTTAACCACTTGTGTATTGTTAATGGGCGTATCGCCTAGAATTTCCTTTACTTCGCGAGTATCAAATAGATATGATTCTTTGTTAATTGTATGTGTATAAATGAAGTCGATAGCGGGGTTCGACATTACCAGCAAGCTAATGGCGTTGGCAATATTGCCTAAAGCAGGTCTGTCGATATGGCTATAGCCAAATTGCGCAATAATCTGAGTTCCAACATCTATAGTTGATATAATACTAAGCTTCCCGCCGCTTTGTTCGGCATTCTGTTTAAAAAGAGGAATACCCAGCCCAACTTTTCGGCTGGTACGAGAAGTAAAGTAGGGGTCGGTAACTTTTATTACCTGTTCGGGTGTCATACCCTTTCCATTGTCGGTGATGGTAATTGTTAAAGTATCGTTGTTTGGCTGCTCGTTAACCTCAATTTCTATCAGCGTTGCCTTGGCGCTGATGGAGTTTTGTACAATATCCAGAATATGTAGCGAAAGATCTTTCATTTGTGCAAATTAGGCGTTGTGACCAACAATGCTTCTGCCGTTTTCTTTGCGGAGCGCCATACGTAGTTCGTTAAACGTAGGCTCTTCCATATAAAACTCTGTATATACTTTTCCAATATCATCGGGAAAGTGAGCGTCGGAGCTTTGAATGAATGAGTATTTGCTTAAGTATGCGTTTGTTGCTATAAAGTCCTCAACCTTTATATGCCTCGACAGTTCAAGTGCATCTACATTCAACCCTTTAGGAAGAAATCCCAGCTGGCTTAGCAAGCTGTTTTGAGATTTGTTGATATGTGCAGGAATAAAGATACCGTTTAGTTTATGCACTTTCGCTTCTATCTCCTCAATGCTTGCGTTTATAGCAGCGGTAAGCAGCACGCCTATTTCGTCGAGTATTTCGTTATTCTCGTTTACAACTACCTGATAGCCGAAATAATCGACGTTGTTTGGAATATTGGAAAGTCGTTCGTTTATGAACCGCTGAAAGGAGGAAAGTTCTTCGTCTTTATCGAAAAAGCACAGGCAGTGTACTTCCTCTTTAGTAGTTACCTCTGCACCGCATAGCGCTAGTATGTTTTCTTGTTCTCCCAGCTGTTTAATTAGGTTTGCCTGCAAAGTCGAATTATGGTCGCTTATCCCGATAATATTCATTCCTCGTTGCTTTGCCAGCTGAACAATATTTCGGGGGGTCATATCCATATCTCCGCATGGAGATAGGACGGTGTGTATATGAAGGTCTGCCCGAAATGTTTGCATGGTAAGCGTTTTATCCGTTCAGTAAGCGGTATAGCTTGCCGGTAATTTCAAACGTTTCGTCGGTAGTACCCAGCAGCGGAATGCCTTCTTCGTTAGCTTGTGCAAGCGTATCGGTATCGGGCTCAAATCCTTTAACCAGTATAACTGCGGCAACTTCTTTTAGCGATGCGATTGCAGCAATGTTTTTGTGCGTTTGAAGTGTTATCCAAACATCTCCGGCGTTGGCATGCCCCATTACATCGCTTAATAAATCTGATGTGTAGCCTCCGCTTACTTCATTTGTCAATCCTTCATTTCCGCCGAATACTTTTAAAAACAGCTTCTCAGCTATAGTTGCAACATTCATCTCCTTAATAGTTTAGTTTATATAGCCCGGAATTCAAAAATATAAATAATTTAAATATTTAAAAATAAAAAATCGTCACAAAAAGCTGTCATTTCGAGCGAAACGAGAAATCTCTTCATTAGTAGTACAAATCAACATTATCTTTCGCCCGTAGTAACGATACCGCGGCTCCGGAGCCTTTGTCTTTCCCTTACTTTTGTTACTTGCGAGATTTACTCCGTATGAAGCGCTAAAGCCTATTTTTCTATACGAAAAACCAAGCCCTATATTAAGCGGACTATCGGGCTTATATTCCACCTTATTACTCGATTCGTCTTCGTACGCAAGTACCGTAAACATTCGCGAAATAAAGGCGCGTGCGGCTATATCCTGCTCGAACGAACCGATGTAAAGGCTGTCTTTTTGAGCCATGCACTAAAATGCGGTACGCAATAATACTACAAGCAGTAAAGCTGTTTTGTGCCGTATATGCCTTTTCAATCTATCGCGACATAAAACAAATGCCGCATAAATATATATGCTATAGAAAATACGCGGCATTCGGGTATTTAATAAAAGTATCTTACTCTTTCTGAGCATCTTCCATTACCTGATCCGCCAAAAGCCGTAATACGTGCTTATCGTAATCACTTAGCTTGCCCGATTTATCAGCTACGGTATAGCGCGACTTAAATGCTTCGATTGTTATCTCAGGCTTCTTTACTCCGTAACCAAGCAACACAAAGTTTATCATCGAATCTCTTAAGCTGGCTACAGCTGTAGGATCTTCGCTCATTTGCTTTGCCTTATCCTCATCGTACCATAAGCCGTAACCTTCTGCTGCTAAACGTTTCCAAGGAAAGTATTTGTTGGGATCGACTTTGCGCCCCGGAGCAATATCCATATGTCCGATAAAGTTACGAGCAGGCATTTTATAGCGTTCTTTTATACTCTTCAGTATAACCAAAACAGAATCTATCCGGCGTTCGGAAAAAGGCTCGAAACCGCTATTGGTAATCTCTATACCGATAGCCGCGCTATTCAGATCGTGCATTGAGAACCAAGACGAAACATCGGCATGGTGACCTCTATCTCTCTCGTCAACCAGCCGCAAAATTGTACCATCTGTATCTACCAGGTAGTGAGAGCTGACTTTTCCGAACGTTGTTGCCAAGAGCATATAAGCCGTATCAAAGTTTCATCCTGCGTGATGCAAAATAACATGAGAAGGCATTCTCTCACTGATATTAGGTGATTTATGAAAGCTCTTTTTAGCGGGATTATACCCTATAACGTTCTTCGCATTATTACACGCGCCGAACAATAATAACGTTGACAATACAACGAGAATAGGTAGTAAGCTCTTTTTCATGGTAATATATTTTAGTTAATTAGTAGGTTAGAAGTGTTTTATGGCTTCCGCAGCCGCCTCCAGCATCGGCTTCGACGACAGGTCGTTACCAACGGCTTGCCTCATCCACTCCTGAGGGATTAACGTGCCTAAGCGGTAGATACGGCTAATTTCATCAGCGAACGATTTTCCCTTCAAGTGGTTCTCCAGCTGAAACTCTATAAGATGCCCCATAGGGTAGTTTGCCAAGTATAACGGAGAATCTATCATATGAGAGTAGATGCCTAAAATCGGAGAATTCTCCTCTCCCAGTATGGGTGCGTAGTAAATATTCCATACGTCCTGCGCAATACGAATTACGTTTTCTTTCAGCTGCTCTTTCGTCGCGTTTGGGTTTGCATACATCCATTCCCAAACCTTCATATCAACTAACGAGACACCCATAATTTCGTAACATCCCCAGAAATTATCCAGCGTTTGCAAGTAATCGCGCATAGGATCTGCGTTAGACATACCAAGCAGGTCTAAGTCACGTTTCTGGAAAACAAACGCTAACGCCTCCGTAAAAGCCGTGTTTGGTACTCCATTCAGCATATAGCAATCTACATCATATAGGCTGATGGTCTGCTCTACGTTGTGCCCAAATTCGTGTACAGCAATATTATAGCCTTTGTAGTCTAATCCATCCACTGCTATTCTGCTGCGTAAACGAGCCTTCTCGCCTTTCATTGCTGCGCCCCACGCATGCCCTGCGCCTCTCGACGCATCAACCTGTATTTTAGAGCAAATACGGTCTGCTTCCGCCGACGAAAAACCCAACTTGCGTAAAATTACAGGTAATCCTGCCTGTAACGCCTCTTTATTAGGATATAGCTTACGGGTCTTAACATTCAGCTCCTCTTCCGAGATATTGCTGCGCGGCTTAAAACCGTCGTACCAAATATCAAAAGGCTGAAGCTTACGCCCCAAGTTTTTTTCTATTAACGCCGCAACATCTTTAACCTGCGGAGAAGAAATAAACTCAACAAAAATACGTTCCACATCTTCCTTAGAGAACTCCATGCTCTTATCGAACGCGCGCTGAATAAATGTTGGATATTGGTTATTATACGGATCTTGCGCCTTTTGGGCGATAAAGTTATTCAGCAAATGCTGATAACGAACGTTAGGCTCCGGCACTACGCTTATCTCCTTACCCTGCTCGTAAACCTTATTGGTCATCGGATTCCAGTCAACTTCCGGATTATTAATTACAACTTCAGGTATTTCTTGGGTAACAATACGCTTCATTACTTCGTAAATCATTTGCTGTTTTTCTAAACCTAACTCTTTATCTGCGTAGTTAGACTTCAGCTCATCGCGTAAATTCCAATGGCTTATCAGCTTCATATTCTCTGGAAAAGGCTTCTTCCCTTCATTATTCAGCAGACGCCCCATCATAATATTATACTCTGAGATATAAACATCTGCTATAGTAGTTGCCTCCGAAGCCTTTTGCTGCAGCTCCGCCGGAACACGGGATGTAAACATATCGCCCATACGTGCGTATGCCCAATCTAAGCGAGACCAGCTTGAAGCCATATCTGTTTTTTCCTTAAGATTATATGCCGGGAAGTTAAGCATAGTAATAAATGCCACCTTATTGGCGTACATATCGTCGGTAAAATGCGCCGACACATCGTACCCCCCAAGTATTTGATCTACTTCCAGCATATTAACGTCCGCCAAATGCATTGGCAGCTTAAGGTCGACACCAACCTTATTGAAGCTACCGAACAAGCTCTCGAAAGCGTTAGATAACGTATTAAACAGCTCTTCTCGTTCCTGCTTATCATTCACATAATTATTAGTACAGAGCCGCATAAACTCCTGCTCGCTGCCATCTGTCGATTGCCATAGCAACGCAACCTGCTCTACGCCTCTCGTAGCACGGTTTATATCAATACCCGGATAGCGTGATTTAAGTGAATCTAAGGTTTGCTGAACCATTTCTTTTTCTATGTTTGAAGTTTTTACAGAACTTTGATCTGACGAAGTACCACCACATGCGCTTAGCAGTAATGCTACAAAAATGCTGAGAGGAAAGAATGTTTTCATATCTTGTTGGCTTTAGTTATTTCTTTTTCAACCTTCCGGTAAGAGACAGAATACCGTTGATAAACGTTAACGGATGCGGCGGGTTACCCGGTACATATAAATCGACATGATACTTTGATAAAAAGCCACGATTAACCGCCTTACTATCGGCAAATATGCCGCCGCTTATGGCATCCGTTCCTGCCAAAATCAGTATTTTAGGCGATGGCGTTGCATTGTAGCATATTTCTAGCGGTTCTGCCATATTTTCTGAAATGGGTCCTGTTATTACTAACCCGTCGGCGTGGCGGGGAGAAGCGACAAACTCCATCCCATATCTCCCCACATCGAAGTTTACGTTTCCTGCTGCGTTCAGCTCCATCTCGGCAGAGTTGTCTCCGGCTGCCGAAACCTGCCGTAGCTTAAGGGCTTTACCAAAATAAGACGTTATTTCTTTACGAACTAACGACGCGTCTAATTCTATGGCATCCCTGTCGCCTGCCTTTACAATGAGCCGATTCAAATCGTTGGTTGCGATTTTATGATCGTTAGTAAACCTAATTTTTTCAGGGGTGTAAAAATGGCACTCTTTACAAAAAACGCACTTGCCAAGGTTGATAGAAAAAGGCACTACGCTTATAGCATTTGTAGGGCATAGCGCTTCTAACTCTTTTGCTTCGGAGGCGGTAATGGTAGTGGCGATCTCCGGGCGCCCCCGAAAAAGGGGCGTTAGCTCCACACCCTCTAAATCTGTAATGTACTGCTTACCGTGCCTAAATAATATCTTTAACTCCTTTAACATATTCGTCTATAAATCGTGTCCACAATAAGACAGGTTAAAGCTCTTGTTACATATAGGAAAATCGGATATCTCCTGATTCCTTACCGCCAGCGCTAATCCCATCCAACTGTGCAATGAGGGGTCTTTTACTTTATAGTGAACAATATTTCCATTCTCGTCGGTTATAGCAGAATGGCATATCTCTCCTCGCCAACCTTCTACCAACGAGATGGAAAATGTATTCGGCTTCAGCTGTAAGCTGTAGTTTGGCTTAGGTACTTCTTCACTAATCATTGATTGACGCTTCTTCAGCAGCAGCTTAACCAGCTCTATCGATTGCTCAACTTCGTATCTACGCATCATTGCTCTGGAAAGTACATCTCCCGTTTCCATTACTACAGGCAAGAACTCTAAGTGTCTATAGTACTGAAATGGATGGCTAAAACGTATATCGCGCTTATGGCTTGATGCCTTAGCGGCAGGCCCCACTATACCTGTTAAATGCGCTTGCTTTGGGGTAAGTATCCCTATCTCCTCAAAACGGGCAAGTACGCTGGGTAAAGTATAAATACGATTCGTAAGCTGCTTGTACCGCTGTTCTACCGTTTCCATATTTTCGAGTACCTGCCGGGCAACCTCCGACGTAAGCGGATAGCCAGACCCTGCCGGACGAATAAACCCTTTACCAAACCGATTACCGCACCATAGCTGTGTTGTATTGATAACAATAGTTCGCAATGCTTCGCATGCTACCTGCCCCAGCTGGTAGGCAATATCCATGCACAACGCGCCGGTATCTCCGATATGAATAGCAATACGCTCCAGTTCTAACGCTATTATTCGCTCTAGCTGTAATCTATCCGGCACATCAATACCCGCCAACGACTCCATATTCATAGCAAAAGCCAACGAATGCCCAATAGCTGTATCTCCCGCAATGCTTTCAACTAAAATAGAGCGTCGCAAGGTGGTGTGCTTTGTCAGCATTAGCTCTTCTACGCCTCTGTGCTGATAACCAAGCATGATCTCAAGGTGTAAGACTTTCTCGCCGTTACAGATAAAGCGAAAATGTCCCGGTTCGATAACGCCTGCGTGTATTGGTCCTACACCAACTTCGTGCAGCTCATCGCTATCAATAGAGTAGAAAGGATAATTCTCTATAACATTATGCTGATTATAGCGATTAGCAGGATATCTGATAGGTTTTAGCCAGGGATGATCGGAGAAATTTATGCCGAAATTCTCATGTATCTCACGTTCGAAACAATGAAACGCGTAGTGCTTGCTTGTTAACGAAGGTAAGGTTACATTCTCCTTCTTTTGCTCGTGTCCCAATACATATAGCTTATGCTCTTCGTCATCGGCTAAGCAGCAGTAAAACGTAAAATTATCATCGGAGGGGACTGCGTAGTATGATACGCAGTGTACGCTAGTATTTTCCATCAACCTGTCCACTTCGGCATAGAATTGGTTGTATGATACTATTGGAATTTCACCGATGTCGAGGCTGGAGCCATTTTCAACTTCCACCATTGTATTTAAGCGCTAATCCTACCGCACAAATTTAGCAAATAGAAAAGACAAATAGCTAACTTTTTTCTTCCGGATATTCGATACGGGCATGATAAATATTGCCCAACTTCTTTTTAAGGATACGTTTTGCCTCTGTTATATCCTTAAACGTCATACTAACATTATCGAAATAGCCGTTCTGTCGTTGTCCGTTTATAATCTTTTCTACCAGATTATCTATAGTTTCAACATTTATAGGAGACAACGTACGCGATGCCGCCTCAACGCTATCAGCCATCATAACTACGGCTGTTTCTTTGCTCATTGGCGATGGTCCGGGATACTCGAACATAGAAAAATCGGTAGCGTCGGGATGCTTCTCTTTATACTTACTATAAAAATAAAACGTTCTGGATGTACCGTGGTGCGTACGAATAAAATCTACTATTGCATTTGGCAAATTATACTTCTTTGCCAGCTGTACTCCATATTCAACATGACCGATAAGAATTGCAGCGCTTTGCTCCGGTTCCAGCAGCTCATGCGGATTAAATCCCGATGCTTGATTCTCTATAAAGTATGCCGGATTTTCCAACTTTCCAATATCGTGATAAAGTGCACCACAACGAACCAGTAGCGGATTTCCGCCTATCTCGCGAATCACATCTTCGGCAAGATTTGCAACCTGCATCGAATGCTGAAATGTTCCGGGAGCATTCTCTGCCAACGTACGTAGCAATTTACGGTTGGTGTCGCTTAGCTCCATCAACGTAACATTAGATAAAAAGCCAAACATCTTTTCGAATAAATATACCAGCTGATATGCCGTTAACAGGAAGAATGTGTTTAGTCCGAAGTTAAGCAAGTATATCCAGCTGATATCGCCAAAAGAGCCATCTTGTACAGAGTGAATAGCCAGATATGATACAACGTAAGCAGCCAGTACCATCCCCATAGAGACAAACAATCGCCCTCGTCTGTACATTGTTCTGAAGCTGATAACGGATGCTACCCCCGCAACAAAGCTCAAGAATATGAACTCGAAGCTATCGGGAGCGTAAAATCCAAATAGCATTAGCACGACCCAGTATGTAATAATTGCCGGACGAACGCTAAAAAATGTGCTGATATATATCGGTATAATTGTTATTGGAACAATAAAAACATTAAACCATGGCTTTTGCGCGCTAATTCCTGCCTTCTGTACAAAGAAAAATAAGAACGAAAATAAGACAATAAGCATTAGTATAAATACAACGCTCATCACTCTTAATAATACATCAGAGCGTAATAGCTTCAAGAGGATACATAATGTAGCTAAGCACATCGATACAAGCAAAATCTGTCCTAAAAACAATAGCCAGAAATTGCCCGTGTAGCCCGTTTTTCCTTTATACTCCTTACGCAACGAATCTAATAGCTGGTACTCTGTAGCACCAACAACCTCGCCTTCATCAATTATCTTGTCGCCTTCTTTCACGCCTCCCTTTGTTATCGGGATATTTGCCAGCTCATTATCTTTAACCTGCTGGGTAGTTTTGGCATCGTAGCTTAGGTTAGGCTCTATATATTTCCTCAGATCAATAGCCGATGTCAGCAAAATAAGCTGATCTATTCCGCAACAATCCTGAACTTTTCTACGTAGATAGGTATGGGCGCTTTCGTTTGTGTATAGCTGGGATGCCGGCTGGTCCTCAGATTCATTGTCATTTATAATAGAAACAATAAGCATAGATCTTTCCTGAAAATTTGCAGGAAGCTCTTCTTTTTTCCATACTCCTCGTTTGTATATTAAGCCCAGCTCATCAGCTAAAGTTTTTTTAAGATTTGCATTAAGCCCCAAATTCAGCTTATCGAAATCATCCGACAACTGTTTTACATTTTTCTGAATAACAGCACTATCCGCTTTAAAATAAGGGGTATAGGTTTGCTCTACAACCTTCTTTTCTTGCGCCAACTCTTCGGCAGATTTATAGATAGGAAAATCGAAAGGCGCCACTAGGTTTTCATGCGTCCACGGCTTTCCTTTGCTAAACTCGTAGCCGAATTGTGCTTCTCGCGGAAGGGCAAATATTATGAGTATGCCCGCTATTATGAAACATAGCAGTATTTTATAGTTACGAGGCGATGAAGAATTCATAAATCTCTATCCTTTAGGCGAAATAAACTTTAAATTTAGTCAAAATAACAATACATAGCAGGGTTATCTATTACAAATTATCTTAAACGGACACCTTGTCGCGCAAATTTGCGTATCGTTGGTTTGTACAAACGGCTGCTCAGCATCAAAAAGATCGGACAAAAGCCGATCGAATCTTTGGGTAAATTCATTCCGGTAAAAAGAAAAATCGCTTACCTCTTCTTGTACACTGCGCGATTTACGTTCGATAACTTTAGCGCTGTAATCGCCGCCATACATGTCGCGAATAAAATATAGCGTAGGAACTACCAGCTTACTTGTACCATTTTCTTTTTCATACATCAACGCATATAAAAAAGTTTGAAAAACAGCTCCATTCTGCTCGTCATTCGAATCGGAAAACAAGGCATCTACGCCTTTAAATTCCCGCTTATTCTTTCCCGTTTTATAGTCAACAATATGCATATTTCCATTTACTTCGTCCACCCTATCGAGTATTCCCTTTAGATAAATTTCTTTTTGCTTGCCGTTTGCCGTAAAAAAAACATACGGAAGCTTTATTTCATTCTCCAGCATTTTTAACACAAAGGGCGTTTTCGTCATATCGTACTTTAGAATACCCCGAACATAACGCATCACCATATCTCTAATAATGGATAAACGACCGTTTTGTTCAAAATCGTCGGGTAAGCTGTCGCTGCAATAGTAAACCTCAGCAAACGAAACATTAACGGCAGCTTTAATTCTATCGGTATCGCGGCTAAGTGAATATATTGTTTCTCTACCAAGAGCTTTGTTAAGGTACGGATGGTACAATTTCTCGATAGTATGGTGAAGGATATTACCAAACAACACCATATTTACATCCTCTTCAACCTCGTCCTGCTCTTTTATAGCCAACAGATACTTGAAATAAAATTGTAAAGGGCATGCTATATATGTGCTTATAGCACTTGGCGACAAGCCTGCCGTAGCACGGCTTTCCAGCTTACCAAGCAGCTCTTTTGATTTCTCTATAACAATGGGCTCTTTTTTATCAATTGTTATGCTGTAAGAGAACGTTTCCTCCTTTACCGTATGCTCCGACTCCATTTTCAGCTGATACAAATAACGGCTGGGCTCTCCGATATCGCTCCCGTCAGTCCTAGCGCTATAGATCAATCTAACGTTTTTTGCTCTTTGTACTAGCCTGTAGAAATTATAGGCATACATAGCTTCATGCTCTTCTATTACAGGCAAACCAAAGCCTTTTCGAAGATTGTGTGGAATAAATGATGCCGACGATATTGGAGCAGGAAATACTCCCTCGCTGAATGAAAGGATAATAACGTTCTTAAAATCGAGAGCGCGGGTTTCAAGAACCCCCATTACCTGAATACCCGATAATGGTTCGCCTGTAAATGGAATACGGATGTTACGAAGGCTGATATGTAGCAGGCTAAGAAAAACGGGTAGCCCAATAGTCAATTTTTCATCGTTAATCGCTTTTTTCAGCTTATGGATAGAAGACAAAAAATAGTATATATACTCTTTACGAAGTGCCGTATCATCCTCTAACTTAATATCGACAAGCTGATTAAAAATTGCTGAGAGATAGTCTATCATTGAGGTATAGTCGGATATACCTCTAAAAATCTGTTGTACAGAGCTGTTTTGTTCAAAGAACTTTTCTCCGATATAAACCCTGTTATTCTTTACTATATTTTGAAGTAGCGAATCGCTTGTGCTTCCCGTCAGACCTTTAATGTACGGATGGCTAAGTACTGCTTGTACATCTTTATGATAAAAAGACACGTTTCCGTTCTTTGGAGTTTTGCTATTACGCTGCAGCTGTATCAATAGGTCTGACAGGCTGAATACGGCAGTATGGCTGAATGGATAGCCCATCGTAACATTAACGTCTTCGTCCGGAAGCGCATATAGCAAAGGCATTAAAAGGTTTTCGTTAGAGAGGACAATTGCCGTTCTTGCTGCTTCTTCAGCTTTATCTTTCTGAGCGCTCTTCAGCTCTTCAAGCAGCAATGGTGCAACTTTTGCCTGCATTACTTCCCCTGTAGACGCTATTGCTCTTATATCTTTTGGCAGCTTGAAAGATTGAAAAGAGTCCTTTACTTTTTCAGGAGAAAACTCTCTAATATTTTTTCGGATAAATTGTCCTGCTTCTTGCTGTACATCCGTTGTATAGTATTTATCGTAATCCCAGTAGAATAGAGCTTTTTGCTGCTTTTTCAGAAAACGAAGTAGGCTTTTTTCGCATTCGTTCAGAGCGTTCAAACCTATAAATGCAAACATACCATTAAAGGTTTCGGATATCTTCCCTTCCTCCATGTCTTCTACCAGCCGCCTTGAAATCATCCCTTCATAGGCAATACCTTTATCCCGAAGGCTATTCTTAAAATCAGCATATACGGGATAAAGCACATTCCATATTTCCAGAAATCGTTGCTGTATACTATCTTTTAAATTAGGATTAAACGACTGCCAGAACGATTGAATAAGCTGTATTTGTTCCTCATCTAAAAAAGAAAAATCGCCACTTAGCTCTTTTTGGTCGGCAAGATTCTGAAACAACGATTTTGCATTTATACGATATTTATCTATGCTATCGAAATCGGCAAGCATGGCTTCGCCCCAAAAGTAGAAATGATCGAATGTCTCTCCAGATTGCTTATGCTTTATATAAACCTTATATAGCTCAATTAGAAGCTGGTATGTATCAGCCAACTTTAGGCTGGAATTGCTCGCCATCAGCTCCTCTATGGTCATATATGTAGGTTGCCAAATCGGCTTCTCAATAAGTTGCGCAAAGTATTCGGTAAGATATAGCTTCGCTCTGCGTGTAGGGAGTACAATTGTGAGGTCTGACAGCTGAGTGCCAAACCGATTCCACAAATCTACGGCTATATTTTGAAGAAATGGCGTACAAGACATGCTAAAAGATTTATACACAAATGTACAGAATCTTATTATCATTTCGAACGAAATGGGAAATCCGCTATAATTCAATAGATTTCTCACTTCGTTCGAAATGACGGGTAAGGAAAAGTACTATTCTATAAAATGAGTCTTACGGAAGAAAGTGAAAGAAAGTATCACCTCTAAGCCCTCTGCGAATTGTTTCGAGCGATATAACTTCTGTAGGAGCAATATTACCAAGGTTTACATTAGCACCAAACATCTTTACAAAGGCAACTTGCTGTGATTTTGCAGGAGTTTCCCAAATTACGTCATCTATAGGTACGTTATGGATAATAGAATCTACAAGATGCTTTTCGAGCGAACCATCAGATTTATAGATACCGGTATTACCTGCTTCGCGGGCTTCGGCAATAACCTTAAATGAGCCGGCTTGCAACTCCGTATTCATCATGCTAACCCAATCTTCGTCAGGAATTATAACGCCTGCTTGCTTAGAGCCAACTTCGGAAATAACGGTACGCTCTTTTGATAAAATCCGGATATACTCGCATTTTTGATCGTGGTTCATTTCCATCGAACCGTCAGAAACTTCAACCAGATCAACATTATATCTATCAACAAGCTTCCGAAACTCGTCAAATAAACCACGAATGATAAAAAGTTCGAACATCGTTCCGCCAAAATGGACCTTAAGTCCGGCAGATTGATATACTTTAATTTTTTCTTCTAACTTTTTAGATACAAGCGCTGTCCCAAATCCAAGCTTTAAAAAATCAATATAATCTGCCGAAGAATCGACTAGGTTTTCTGCTTCTCTAACGCTTAACCCTTTATCCATAACTATTGTAAGCCCAACGGATCTAGGTTTTTCTGTTCGCTCAGGAACATGGGGAAGGTGGTGAATCATATAGAGTTTTTGATTTTATTATTTATATATACTGTCATTATTCTTTCATCATGCCTTGCCGCGGGACAGATATCGAAAAACCCGTCAGCTTTTTCTGCATCCAGCAATACAGCCCGTTCGAAATGCTCAACGCACTTATCCATCTCGGCGGTTAAGAAGTATAGCGCAGCAATTCTATAACTTATCTCTGGTATGTCGTAAAGATAGTCAGACGCTTGCTCCAGCAGCGACAATGCCTTACCGAAATCCATTGATGCATATAACTCCGCCAATAACAACCACGATTCAAAATCGTACTTATCGTTCTCTAACGCACCTTTAAAGGCGTTTATGGCTTCGTTATACTGTCCGTACTCCATCATTACTTTGCCTAGCCCATAAAAATACTCGCTGCTGGTAGGCTCTAGAACGGTAGCTTTTTTTAAGAAAGACATGCACTCCTGAATCCGACCTAAGTCTTTTAAAACAAAAGCAGCAGCGTAATAGGCATCGGCATAGATATCGTTATACTCGATAAGCTGTAAATAGCTTTTTAATGCATCATTTAGGCTCCCTAACTTTTCGTAGCACTCGCCTATTACATACAACGCTCTGGTATTGTTGATATCTTCATCTAATAAGCTTTGTAATGTTTCTATGGCTTTTATATGTTCACCTTCCGCTATCTGTAAGTCGGCTTTAGCACAGTATGCATCAAAATACGCAGAATCTATTGTTAGTACAAAATCGTACGCTTGTATCGCGTTGCCATACTGTCTGTCTTGTTCGTATAGCTTTGCCAGCTCAAACCATGCCAACGTGCTAAACGGATTTTCGTCTAGGTATTTCTGATAAATTTTAATTGCACGCTCTCTATCGTCTAGCCTTTCATAACAATAGGCTAAATCAAGTAAAAGGTTACCAATGTTACCATAATGCTTACGCATAAACTCAAGATAACGGGCGGCATGCGCGTACTCAGAAACATTAAGTAAATCTCCGGCAAACGTTTGTAAATCTATATCTTTTACATTAAGGTGAGTTTCAATCAAATGGTCTATTGTAGCTATTGCTTCATCAACATTTTGCTGCAAAAGCATAGCCCGCGCTTCAAGCACAGCTATTTCCGCCTTGAAGCTAAACGCGTAACTTTTTATTTCGCCTATTAACGAGAGAGCATTCTGCCAACATTCATCCTCAACCTCAACTTCGATTAGCTTTAGCTTCAACTCCAGCGAACTCGGGTGAAGATGCATACCATCGTCTATTGCTATGCGCGCTCGTTCGGTACTATTTTTGTATAGGTAATAAGATATTATAGACTCGAAATCTTCTACATCAAAATAGCATAACTGTCCATCTTGATGCATTTTTTCATAACGCTCAATTAGAGATGTTATATCGATTTCGCCATATTCCATGTCAAAAAGTATTCTTTTATAGCTTATGCTGTTTTTATCGATCTTAAGAATCGGAAAACCTGATCGACAAAAGATTGATCGCTATTTGTATCTTCTATAAAAATAAAATCGTAAGGGTTATTACGATATTCAACGCTTCCAATTTTAAATTGCGCCTTAGAAAGAGAGGCAATATACTTAAAAATTAATGCATCGCTTCGTGATAAATCCAACAAAATATCGTATTCAACATTAATAAACTTTTCTACTTCTTCCGATTTTGGAATGCCCGACCATGCCAGATCTGCTTGACAAATTACAACATGAGAAGCCCTAGGAGCATACTCTAAAGGCAAATTCTTTTCATTAAAAAAACCTATAGCTTCGCACTTGATTCCGTACGAAGAAAACTCCTGAAAAAGCTTAGATATAAAATCTGCAGAATGCTTGCTTTCGTACTTATAAAGTACACTAAGCGTTTTAGTATTATCCAGATTATGAAACACTACATTTCTTTTAAAGTGATGCAGCTTCTTCTCTAACGCCTGCTTTCCTTTTTTATCTTTTAGCTTGCTAAACATATTTATGCCATGAGATTTAAGAAATCGTCTTCACTAATAATTTTTACGCCCAACTTCTCTGCTTTTTGCAATTTAGATGTACCCATTTTATCGCCGGCTAATAGGTAGGATGTTGTGGAAGATACAGCGCTCAAATTCTTTCCACCATGCTTTTCTATAAGCTGCTTTAGCTCTTCTCTCGAATGCTTCACGAAATTGCCCGATATTACAATGCCTAAACCTGCTAGCTTATCTGAAAGCGGTTTAAATTCGTCTTCGTTTAATGAGAATTGTAACCCTGCTTTCTTAAGCCTATCAAGCAGCTCGATATTTTTTGGCTTGAGAAAGAACGCGATAATACTATCGGCTATTTTATCGCCTATTTCATCAACCTCAAGCAACTCCTCTCTTGTAGCATGTCGGATAGCATCAAGAGATTTAAGTGCTTCTGCCAACTTTTTAGCAGTAGTCTCTCCAACAAACCGAATGCCTATTGCAAATAATACCCGCTGGAAAGGAACATTTTTAGATTGCTCAATGCCTGCAACAATATTTTCTGCAGATTTACTCCCCATTCTATCTAGCACTTCCAGCCGCTCTTTTTTTAGCTCGTATAAATCGGCAATATCTTTTATCAGCCCTTTATTGTACAGCGTGTCGGCTGTTTCGGCTCCCAGCCCGTCAATGTTCATTGCCCGACGGCTAATAAAGTGCTCGATTCGACCAATAATCTGCGGAGTACAGCCTGTATCGTTGGGGCAATAGTGCTTAGCCTCGCCTTCGTCTTTTACAAGAAGAGTACCGCATACGGGGCAATTAGTAATATAGTGAAATGGCTCGCTACCTTCTTCACGTCTAGATTTATCAATACCTACTATTTTGGGTATGATTTCGCCGCCTTTTTCAACAACAACCCAATCGTTAAGGCGAATATCTAATAGCTCTATCTGATCGGCATTATGCAACGACGCCCGTTTTACGGTGGTACCAGCCAGTGCAACAGGTTCTAAATTTGCAACAGGTGTTATAGCTCCTGTACGACCAACCTGAAAATCAACAGAAATAAGCTGTGTAACTGCTTGCTCCGGCTTAAACTTATATGCCGTTGCCCATCGTGGCGATTTTGCGGTAAAGCCAAGCTGCTTTTGTAAAGTATAGCTGTTAACTTTTAACACCACGCCATCTGTATCGTATGGAAGATTTTTCCGCTCTTCATCCCAGTAGTGAATAAATCCGAAAACTTCTTCTAGCGTACTGCATTTTCTAGCATGATCCGAGACTTTTAACCCCCACTCTTTAGCCTTTTGTAGATTTTCGTAGTGACTTTGAAACGGAAGATTATCGCCAAGCATGTGGTATATAAAGCAATCTAAACCACGCTTCGCAACTTCAGAGGAGTTTAGCAACTTCAGCGTACCCGCCGCCGCATTACGCGGGTTTGCAAATGGAGTGTCGCCCGCCTCTATCCGTTCTTTATTAAGCCTTTGAAATGATGCATGAGGCATAAAAATTTCGCCTCGTACTTCAAACTCTGAAGGGTAGTCGCTACTATGCAGCTTTAACGGAATACTTTTTATTGTACGTACATTTACCGTTACATCATCCCCTTTTTCTCCGTCGCCACGTGTTACAGCCTGCACCAGAACGCCATTTTTATAGGTAAGCCCTATTGCTGTTCCATCAAACTTAAGCTCGCAAACGTATTCAATAGGAATATCGCTAATCAGCTTATGAATACGTAAGTCAAACTCCGTTAAATCGCTTTCGGAATAGGTATTGCTTAATGACATCATTGGATACTTATGCCTTACCTGAGTAAACTCATTATCAATGTCGCTACCTACCCGTTGTGTCGGCGAATCGGATGTTTGAAGCTGAGGGTAAAGAGCTTCTAAATCAATCAACTCTTTTAGCAATAAATCATATTCAAAATCGCTGATGGTTGGCAATGCCAATATATAGTAGCTATAATTATGCTTTTCTATTGCTTCTTTAAGCTGTTTAGCCCTTACTTCTGCCTCTTCAAACGTCATGCAAATACATTTTATAACTTACAATAATACGATTTTTTAGCATTAGTGTTCATAAGAACTTATCAACAATCAGCGATTCACTATGCGTTGCTTTACTGCCTCAAACATAATAACCGCTGCCGCTGCCGAGACATTTAATGATTCTATCTTACCTAAAATCGGAATTTTAACAAGTAGGTCTGCCAGCTCCAGGCTAGCCTTAGAAATACCTGTATCTTCAGAACCTAAAATTATGGCTGTTGGTTCTATATAGCTTGTTGAAAAATAGCTATCGGTAGCCTTTTCTGTTGCTGCAATAATGCTAAAACCATTATCTTTAAGAAAATAAATAGCTGTGCGGATATTATTTACCCGGCAAACCGGAACAAAATTCAACGCCCCGGCAGAAGTTTTCATAGCATCGGCACTAATAGGCGCAGCACCTTTCGCCGGCATAATCACAGCATGAACTCCGGCGCATTCGGCAGAACGAACTATTGCCCCAAAGTTACGAACATCGGTTACACCATCCAGAATAAGCACTAGCGGAACTTCTCCCTTATCTATAACCTGAGCGACAACATCCTCTAAAGAAGCATAGCTAACAGCCGATAGCACAGCAACCGCCCCCTGATGATTTTTGCGAGTAATACGATTTAAGCGCTCTACGGGAACCCATTGCGTACGAATATTGTTTTTGCTAAGCATGTTTGAGAGCTGCCGAAAAAGTTCTCCCTGAGCATCCTTGTTCATGTAAACTTTTTCTATCTCTTTTCCCGCCTCTATTGCTACCATAATAGGGCGTATGCCAAAAATGTAGCTACCCTGTTCCGGATTTTCTATGCTGTTACCTTGTTCTTCTTTATTCATGATTGTTTTAGTGGATTATATATCTTACGGACATTGCTTTTCTACCTCTTCCAGCTCTAAATGCAAAGCATCCCAGCTCTGCATTGCCTTTTCCAGCTCCAACTTTAGCCCGTTATACTGCTTAAAGAACTCATCTCCACCGAAGTTTCCGATTGGATTTGCCAGCTGCTCATCCATTTGGGCTATTTCTGCTTCTAACTTTTCTATATTTTTTTCTACTTCTTCTATCTTATTGGTAATTCGTCGCAACTGCCTATCAAATTCCTTACGCTCTAACTTGCTTTGTTGGCTGTTACTTTCTTCAGCTGATCTTGATTCGCCTTTCTCTACCACAGCTTTACGTTCAAGCTCTCTTAAATCCTCCAGCTCACGGTATTGTAGAAAATCGTATATACCACCTAAATATTCCCTTACCCGACCATCCCTAAATTCGTAAACCTTATCTACTAAACCGTCTAAGAATTCACGATCATGAGATACGACAACCAAAGTGCCATCATATGCCATTAACGCGCTTTTCAGTATATCTTTCGAACGCATATCCATATGGTTGGTAGGCTCATCGAGTACTAGTAAGTTATGAGGTTCTAGCATTAATCGAGCCATTGCTAAACGAGATCGTTCACCTCCTGAAAGTACCTTAACCTTTTTATCTACATCTTCTCCTCTAAACAGGAATGCGCCTAGAATATCACGTAACTTGGTTCGTATATCACCAACAGCAACTCGATCTAGCGTATCAAGTACTGTGATTTCTCCATCCATCAAATCGTCCTGATTCTGGGCATAGTAGCCTAGGTTAACGTTGTATCCTAGCTTTGCCTCACCCTCTTCATAAGGAAGATCACCAATTAAGATGCGGGATAAGGTAGTTTTTCCCTCTCCGTTTCTTCCAACCAATGCTACGCGCTCCCCCCTTTCAATAATTAGGTTTGCCTTAGAAAATACGGTATGACCTCCATATCGTTTTGCAACATCTTTTGCTTCGAAAACGATTTGACCGGAGCGTGGCGCAGGCGGAAATTTTATATGCAACGATGAGTTATCTTCATCATCAATTTCAATAATTTCAACCTTTTCGAGCTGCTTTATACGCGACTGCACCTGATTCGATTTCGAGGGCTTATAGCGAAAACGGTTAATAAAATCTTGCGTATCTTCTATCATTTTACGCTGGTTTTCGTATGCCGCCAGCTGCCGCTCTCTACGCTCTTTGCGAAGCACAACGTATTTTGAATACGGGACTTCGTAATCGTGAACTTTACCCAACAGAATCTCTACAGTACGGCTAGTTACGTTATCGAGAAAAGCACGATCGTGCGATATCAGTACTACTGCTCCGTAATAATCGCTTAAATAGTTTTCCAGCCATTGTATTGATTCAATATCAAGGTGGTTTGTGGGCTCATCAAGCAGAATAACGTTCGGCTTAGTAAGCAGAATTTTTGCCAGCTCTATACGCATACGCCATCCACCGCTAAACTCAGCAGTCGGGCGATCAAAATCGCTTCGTTTAAAACCTAAGCCCAATAACGTTCGCTCTATCTCTTCGTCTCTGCTATCGCCACCCAGCATATGATAGCGTTCGCTAGCCTCAGATAAATCCTGAATGAGCTTAGCATACGCATCCGACTCGTAATCTGTTTGTTCGGTCAGCTGTTGTGTAACACGCTCTATTTTCTGTTCCAACTCCTGTAGGTGAGCAAAAGCAGTCATTGTTTCTTCAAAAACTGTTTTGCCATCGGTTATCTTCATCTGTTGGGCAAGATATCCAACGGTTGTGTCTGCCGATTTTGAAACAACACCGGCTGTAGGAGGTTGCTGACCTATCAATATTTTTAAAAGCGTAGATTTACCTGCTCCGTTCTTTCCTACTAAACCTATACGGTCTCGGGGATTAATCATGAATGAGATATTGTTGAGCAGCGTAAATCCGCCAAAAGAAACTACTATATTATTAACTGAAATCATTTATTTTAATACCTGAAAAAGTCTTTTTTATTTTTAATACCTATAATTTGAGTCGGACTCAGGGCTCTGCCGGACTTGGGCTACAACCCGCTTCCGAATAGCCGGCGTAAATTCCAAACCTAATATATATCCGGTTAGTAAACCGCCAAAATGCGCGGCATTATCTATCCCGCCAAATAAGCCTATCAAAAACCCGTAGCCTGCCATTGATGCGGCTGTAATCAGAAAAACATACTTCCAATCTGAGGGGAACAGCTTATTTTGAATTAGAGCCAACGCTAACCCGTATAGCCCGAAAATAGCACCCGACGCTCCTACACTCGGAGTAGTCTCGTAGCATCCAATGCTGGCAAGACCTGCAATAATTCCGCTTGCCAAATAGACAAGTATAAATCGTCCTGTTCCTACCTGCGGTTCCAGTATAAGCCCTGCTAAAAACAGCCCTGTCATATTTCCCAAAATATGAAAAGAATCGGCGTGTAAAAACTGATAGCTGAATAACCTCCACCAATCGCCCCTGGCAACGAGCGGTCGCGAATTCGCCCCCCACTCCGTTAATGCATCTACGCCAAAAGAAAGAAAGCCGAATCCCAGAAAAACCATTGCCAGAAAAATAAGACCGTTCAGGTAAATCAATATCGGAGTTGCAATGTATCCTTTATGCGGAAATATAATTTTTAGTATCTCGTCCATAGCATTTTCATAAAACGACAATTAAGCACTACGCCTTCTGATGATAAGACCAATAAATCTTTTGCCGTATTTTCAGAAGATGCAAAGATACGTTTTTAAGTTACGACAGACATTATTACCTCATAAATAATAGCAATAAAGTATTGTAAATCTCTTTTTATTTTAGCATCTTTGACAAAACAATCCTAATCTTTATGACGCTTAAAGAAATTGCAGGGCTCACAGATGCTCAAATACTATGCGGCGCTCGTAAGCTAAACGAAGCAATTGACTTTTGTTTTGCCTCCGATCTTATGAGCGATGTATTAACCCTTAAGGTAAGCGACGTTCTTCTTATTACAGGACTTGTAAATATTCAGTCAATAAGAACGGCAGAAATGTCTGATATACCGTATATTCTTTTTGTGCGGAATAAAGAGGTTACGCCCGATATGATTAAACTTGCTGAAGAAAATGATATGTTGCTGATGAAAAGCAACTACTCTATGTTTAAAGCATCGGGCATACTCTTTGAAGCAGGATTAAAAGGTATTTTCTAGCAGATCTATGGTACTTAACTATCATATAGAGGGGGGAGATTTTGCTAATGCCGGAACGGCTTCGAGTCAAATAAAGAAAACGCTGAAACAACTTAGCGTCCCTCCTGTAATTATCAAAAGAGTGGTAGTGGCCTTATACGAGGCAGAGGTAAATATTGTAGCCCATGCTTATAAGGGCGAGATAGTTGTATCTATTGATCCCGAAAGAATTCAGATGATACTGGATGATGAAGGACCGGGAATTGCAGATATTTCTTTAGCAATGCAAAAGGGTTACTCAACCGCATCGGAAGAGGTGAGGCAAATGGGATTCGGAGCAGGAATGGGGCTACCAAACATCAGCGAAAATGCGGATTCGCTGAACATCCAATCGAAAGTTGGAAAAGGTACTAAGCTCGAAATTATTGTAAAGCTATCATAAACATATACCCATGAAGGGAGAGGCTTTTCAACATGCATTAAAAATAGAACACGATGTATGCATCGGGTGTTCTAGATGCATCAGAGTATGTCCTACCGAAGCGTTACGTGTGCGGCAAGGCAAAGCACAGCTGTACCCCGATTGGTGTATAGACTGCGGCGAATGCTATCGCGCATGCCCAACCCGTGCAATAGTGGTTGAAAGCGACGATTTTAATAAAATTTTTTCATATAAGCACAGGGTTTTACTTATTCCATGTCTTTTTACCGGACAATTTCCTCAAACAATATCGGAAGACGATATATATCACGCCCTATACCAGATTGGCTTTACACAAATTGTTGAGGTTGAAACCAGCGTTGATTTTTTAGCAGAATCCATCGATCAATATATCGAAAATAATCCTAAGCCGACAATATCTTCATTTTGTCCGGCTATTGTAAGGTTAATACAGGTAAATTACCCCTCGCTGATAGATAACCTTATGCACCTAAAAGCCCCTGTTGATATTACAGCCGAATACTGCAAAAAACAGCTACTGCAAAAGGGTGTGGACGAAAACGATATCGGCATATTCTACATTACACCATGCGCTGCAAAAATAGCAGCGGTAAGAGCCCCTGTAGGCGAATACGGAACTGTTATTACAAGCGTGCTGAATATGGACGATTTATACAACAAGACATACCACCAGATAAAGCAAAATAAGGCATCGGATATACAATGTAAGCATACCTCCGAGCTATCCGATAAAAGTATTAGGTGGACGCTTACCAACGGCGAAGCCGGCAATATAAAGGGACGCTGCTTGGCCATTGACGGAATGGATAACGTAATAGAATTTTTGGATAAACTGGAAGATGAAGATACTTGTAACTTCGACTTTTTAGAGATTCGGGCTTGCGACGAAAGCTGTCCGGGCGGTATTCTCGCCCTCGGCAATAGATTCCTTGCCGTTGAGCATATGAAACATATGGCAGAAAAAGCACCGGCTGTAAGCCAACTGCCATCAGAATTCTCCTTCACCTACGATATGATTAAAGCCGGAAATATCGAAGAGCGCTCAATGGTAAAGTACGATAAGGATATAGGTAAAGCTATCGAAAAGATGGAGAGAGCCAAAAAACTTCGTAGGCAATTACCAAATATCGATTGTGGAGCATGTGGCGCCCCCAGCTGCGAAGCTTTGTCTGACGATGTGGTAAGAGGCGAAAGTAAAATATCATACTGCATATTTATTCAGAAACAGCAAGAGCAAAGCGGCGACCTAAGCAATGAGCAATCGTTCGAGATTATGGAAGAAATCTGGGGTAAGCACAAATTCAGAAGAAAGTAAAGTTATTTCAGAATAAAAAGGGACGAATGGAGAGGATACAAAAATGTAAGATAAACCGTCATTTCGAATGAAGCGAGAAATCTGCTGATAAGAGAATCGCGATGCACGATTTAAAATTCTTTTTTGTGATATGTAATAGTTCGATTTGTTTCTACATAGGTATAACGGATTTTATATTGATAACGATAATCCTGGAAATGATGTGTATGTTCTTCGTCCCGATATCGGTTTATTGCGGCTTGGCTTTTTTGGGCAATATGTTTTTAGCGGTAATAAGTATTCGTATAACGCGGCATTCGATTAAAATGAAAAACAACGACTTTCAGCCGGAAATTTTCAGGTAGGAGCAGGTCTGTACTATAATAGGATTCGGGCAGACAGCACGTTGTCTTTAATCACCTCATTACAGTCGCAAGTTAAGGTAGATAACGTACAGCCGGGAATGAGCGTTGGGTATGCGCGTACGTGGGTATTAAAGCGATTTCATATTACAGCGGCAATTGCCTTAGGCTGTAGTATAGGAGTAGTAGATGTTGATAGTTATAAAAGCAACGGGCTGGATGTTTATCCTTCAATTTTCCCCCGGTTTGCCGTTGGCTATAATGCCGATACATGGTCGATAAATGCGCGGCTATACGCTAATATACTATATACAACATTTGCAAAAGAGAGTAAAACATCGCTTGCTACGGGTAATGGGCGGCTAACCTTTATTAAACGCTTTAATCGACCTCGCAAATAATTATTTTGTAGATAAGTAGAAAAATACTTACTTCGAAAGATAAAGCATAAAATACGCCATGAGTAAGAAAAAACGATCAGTACCACATACCTACGTTATCATCTTCGCTATTATTGTTTTTTGTGCCATACTTACATGGATTATCCCCGGCGGCGAATATGTAGAAAAAACAGTAGCTACCGATGGTGTAAAGCAAACAACGCTGGAGTTCCGGTATATCGATAATCAACCGCAAACGTGGCAGGTGCTTACCTCTTTTGTTAGGGGATTTACCAGGCAAGCCAAGATTATTGTGTTTATTCTGGTAATTGGCGGAGCATTTTGGATTGTAAACTCAACCAGAGCTATAGATACAGGTATTCTTTCCTTTCTTCGTCGCACCAAGCGTATGGAGAATAACCGCTTTTTACGTAAAGTGGGCGTAAACAATATCGTTATTGTCTCAATAATGCTAATGTTTAGCATTTTTGGTGCGGTGTTTGGTATGAGCGAAGAAACCATCGCCTTTGTTGCCATACTGATACCGCTGTCCATTTCAATGGGCTACGATTCCATTGTAGGGGTTTGTATGGTATATGTAGCAGCCCATGTAGGTTTTGCGGGCGCAGTACTTAATCCTTTTACTATCGGTATTGCACAGGGCATGGCTGACTTACCCTTATTTTCTGGAATAGAGTACAGGCTATTCTGCTGGCTGGTTATAAATGTAATAACCATAGCCATAGTGCTTAGGTATGCAAAAAAGGTAAAGAAAGGCCCCACCAAATCTATAATGTATGAGGAAGATAGTTACTGGCGCGAAAAGACTTCTGGCGAAGCGGAATCGATAGAATACGTTAAGCCGAAATCTGCTATGGTAAGCTATATCCTGACGTTGATAGCTCTTACAATATTTTCGTGCTATTATCCCGAATCTACGCTAACAATTGGCGATAGTACGACAACGGTAACGGTACCATTTCTGATACCGATAATTACGATAATCTTTGGTATTATAGGTTTTCTATCGTTACGCAAGTCCGTTCATTTTTTCATTCTAACGCTTTTTGCCTTTACTATTGTTTTTCTGGTAGTGGGTGTAATGGGGTACAAGTGGTATCTGGATGAGCTGTGCGCTCTTTTCTTGGCGTTAGGGTTACTTAGCGGTATAGCCGTTGGTTTATCTGCTAACAATATAGCCAAACAGCTTATAGAAGGGGCTAAAGATATTATGTCTGCTGCGCTGGTTGTTGGATTGGCTGGGGGTATTATTGTAATTCTCGAAGACGGAAAGATTATAAATACCATTCTTTATAGCCTTTCGCAAGCAATGAACGAGGCTGGGAGGGTTGCGTCCGTAGGAGTGATGTATGGTATTCAAACCCTTATAAATATTGTTATTCCGTCGGGTAGCGCTAAGGCTGCATTAACCATGCCTATTATGGCTCCTTTCTCCGATCTTATTGGCGTATCAAGGCAGGCGACCGTTATGGCATTCCAGTTTGGCGACGGATTTACCAACATGATAACACCTACATCGGGCGTATTGATTGCCGTGTTAGGCATTGCCCGTATTCAGTATGGTAAGTGGTTACGCTGGATATGGCCTCTTATGCTCATACTTATTATTTTAGGATTCCTACTATTAATACCCACGGTAACAATGGATATTAACGGCTTTTAGTATAAGCCTATGAATTTGCAGCATGTAATCGGTTTATTATTTGATCTTGTTAAGATAGACGCTGTATCGGGTAAAGAAAGACCTGTTGTCCAGCCCAATATATTATTCGTTTTTTGCGGAGCTTAGGCTTATCCCCCTATGAGGATAATACCGCATCTGTTACCGGAAGCAATACAGGTAATATAATCTGTAAAGTAAACGGAGGCGGCAATTTTGTGCTTGTCGCTCACATGGATACGATTTACTCAACGAAAGGCGTTAAGCCGGTTTTGCTGGATGACCGTATTACTTCCGATGACACAACGATTCTTGGTGCCGATAATAGATTGGGAATAGCGGTTATTCTTTATGCTATAAAGAATGCTATAGAACAAAATATTCCTATCCGTCCATTTACCATTGCGTTTACTACTTGTGAAGAAACTACTTTGCTCGGCTCAAAAAATATTGAGCTAGACAAAGCAATAGCCTCCGGATTTGTTTTTGACTCTCCGCTAGTTCCGGGGCATTTTGTTGACCAAGGGGTAGGAGTGATAGGGTTCGAAGTTAAAATAAAAGGAAGGGCAGGTTTTATTTCCAATAGCTCCGCAAATGCAACACAAATAGCAGTAGAAGCTTTCTCGAATTATCCTTTTGGTAATACTGCTACTAATGTTATTGCAAATATAGGTTTTACAGATGGCGAGAATGCTGTAAATGCTGCTTCAAACTTTATTATGCCGCACGGAGAGCTGCAATCTTTCAGCCGAACCTTAGTAGAAGAACATGCCGAGAGAATAAAGCAAATTTTTGCGAAAGCGGCGGAAAAGTATGGCGGAGCTGTCGAGTATGATGCGGCTTGGAAGTTTAAACCATATCATCTCGTTGTAACCACCGAGCCATATAAAAGAATATTAGATATTTTTAAGTCGTTGCGGCTAAAGCCAAAAGCAAGTATCTCACAGGGCGGATGCGACGCTAACCTTTTAAATGAAAGAGGTATAAGAACGATTAATCTTGGGGTTGGAATACACAAACAGCATACAAATGAGGAGTTTGTACTTTTGAAAGATCTCGAGAACGCTATAGAAATTACCTACAGGCTAATCAAATTTTAACATTTATCTTTCAGTAATAGCATAATATTGTTGTTATTAACCCCGTTAGTAGTATTAATAGTAAGAAGCGGAGCTGAATTTGTTTCAGCCCCGCTTCTTCATTTTCTCCCATCTTTTTTATATCCTATTTAGTAAATGTTACCCCTATATTATCTATATGTTAAAAGCGTAAAAACCTGAAAACTTTTTTGGTTTCTAAAGTTTTCATTATACCTTCGCGCTGTCGAAAAACGAGCGGGAATGACACAAAAAGAACGTATAATACAGGAAGCCAGCTACTTATTCTTTCAAAAGGGTGTTCGAAACGTTACGATGAATGATATAGCCGAACATATTGGCATGTCGAAACGGACGATTTACGAACAAATTAAGGATAAAGACGAGTTGTTGACTTTATGTCTTGAAAGATTTGGAGAAAAGACGCACTACGAACTTCTTAAAGTTGCGAAAGAATCAAATGCGGATTTGATAGACATTTTAAGGTATTTTGTGGATTTTGCTATGTCAGCAATGTCTAATAACGTAGGGCGCTTCTTTAACGAAGTAAAAAAGTATCACCCTAAAGTTTTTTTAGGAATAGTTGAAACGCTTAGAAAAACAAGGATAGAGCATCTTACATCTTTTCTTGAAGAAGGTATAAAAGAGGGGCTGTTTTTGCCAATGCGCAATCTGGAGATGCTAGCTACTATAATTCAAGACTTGGTTACCATAGTCGATAAAAGTGAGGACTTAGAAAAGCTTATTACTCCCGATTCGCTTAGAAAGCTGGTGGTAACGTTTTTTAGAGGTATAGCAACGCCTAAAGGCATAGAGCGTATAGATGGGGCTTTTAAAATTAAACATGATCAAGCAAACGATTAAAATATATACAACAATATAAACAGAGAACAGTAATTTTTATGAGACGAATGCAGAAAACAATTACATTACTACTTGTAGCGCTTTGTGTTGGTACAGTGAGCCTGAAAGCGCAGAGCCAAGAAGTTGTAGCGCAGGGTGCTACGCTTAGTATTACGCTGGATAAAGCGTTGGAGATTGCTTTAAGTGAGAATCCTACTATTAAAATTGCGGATAAAGAAATAGAACGTACTAACTATGCAAAAAAAGAAGCGATAGGAAACCTTATTCCCTCCGTATCGGGTTCAGCCTCTTATCAACGGGCATTAAAAGACAGTCCGATGTTTTTTTCCGGATTCATGGCTTCTATGCTGGGCTTTAAAGAAGGCGACGGTATGCGTAACCCTTCGCTAAGGAATAGCTATACGGCGGGCGTAGATGTTACGGTTCCCCTTTTCTCTATGGGATTATACAAAAATATACAGCTGGCAAACCTTAATGTTGAAGTGGCTTTAGAAGCATCTCGCGAATCTAAAGTCGCTCTAAAGAACGAAGTTGAAAAAGCGTACTACATGGCTTTGCTTGCAGAGAACAGCTTTGAAGTTATAGAGGCAAGCATGAAAAACGCAGAAGAAAACTACCGCAACATCAAGCTTAAATATAACGAAGGAGTAGTTGCCGAGTTCGATATGATAAGATCAGAAGTACAAGTTAGCAACATTCGCCCTTCATACATACAGGCTAAAAATAACCTGCTTATTACAGATTTACAGCTTAAGCTGCTAATGGGCTTACCTCTTGATATTACTTTGGCTATAGAGGGAGATCTGATGGAGTTTAAGGACGAGTATAAAAGAGATAACAATTTATATGGTTATACGCTTGATAAGAATACCGACTTACGCAAGCTAACGCTGCAGGAAGGATTATTGCAGAAGCAGCTGCAGCTCCAGAAAACACAGCGTATGCCAACCTTAGGAGCGGCGTTTTCTTATAACCTTATAACGCAGAATAACAACTTTAAATTTGGCAAATATATATGGTACGACACGCCAACTATAGGTCTGTCGCTTAGCGTTCCTATATTTAATGGCTTTACCCTTAAAAATAAAGAGAAACAAACAAAGCTTGCTATCGACCAGCTTCACCTGCAGAAAGAATATGTTACAAGCGGTTTAAACGTTCAGGTCAGCAATGCGCTTAATACGATGAGTAATGCGGTGGAAGAGATCGAAGCAAATATAAGCAGCGTTAACCTGGCAGAAAGAGCCTGCGAAATTTCAAAAACCCGTTACGATAGCGGGTTAGGTACACTAGTAGAGCTCAACGATGCCGAAGTGGCATTAACCCAAGCAATGTTAAACTACAACAGCGCCATATATTCATACCTAACTGCTAAGTCAGATTATATCAAGTTGCTTGGTAACAGCTTTTAATTTGAATACTAGAAAATATTAAAAAGATAAAATAAAAACAGATGAAAACAGTATCGATCTTAAAGTACATGTCACTTGTCGCATTAACCGTACTGGTTGGATGCAAAGGAAAAACAGCAGAAACCGAAACGGTAGAAGAGAATTCTAAAGTTGCTGTAAAGGTTGCTACGGCAGTTATGAAGCCTATTGATCAAATTTATGAATACTCCGGAACGGTAGAAGGATTTAAGGTAAATAATATTAGTCCGTCTATGCCTCTTCGTATCGACAAAATAAATGTAGAAGTAGGGGATGTTGTAAGAGCCGGTCAAGTATTAGCAATAATGGATAAGACTCAGTTTAATCAGGCAACGGTTCAGCTAAAAACTTTAGAACAAGATCTTAAGCGTATTGAAAATTTGTTGAAGGCGGGTGCGATTTCTCAACAAGAGTATGATAACCTTAAATCGCAAGTAGATATATCAACAACATCGGTTAATAATTTAAAAGAAAATATGCAGCTTACCAGCCCAATAAGCGGTATAGTTACAGCACGCAACTACGATGATGGCGATATGTATGGAGCGCTACCTGTTGTTACCGTTATGCGGATGCAGCCTGTTAAGATATTGGTTAACGTACAAGAAACATTTTACCCTAGCGTTAAGAAGGGCATGAAGGTAAAAGTAAAGCTTGACACGTACCCTGATCGTGATTTTGAAGGTACGGTATATTTAGTACACCCTACAGTTAATCAGCTAACTCGTACATTTGCCGTGGAAGTCACGCTACCTAACAGCGATATGACGGTTAAGCCCGGTATGTTTGCCCGCGTAGAAATGACATTCGATGTTATACCACGTGTAGCAATTCCGGATAAAGCCGTTCAGAAGCAAGAAGGTTCTAATGAGCGTTATGTATTTGTAATAAAAAATGGTGTTGCACATCGTAAGAGCGTAGAGCTTGGGCGTCGTGTTGGAGATGAGTTTGAGGTTCTTTCGGGAGTTGAAGAAAACGATCAGGTAGCAATTGCCGGAACAACACGCTTGATGGATAAAACGGAAGTTGAAATTCAGAACTAAGCTTAAGAATGATAAATTTAATGTAGAGCGCGCGAGTAGAAGCTTCTACTTTAGTCGTTCTTTACGTTGTACTAAAAAAAGATAATATAACCAATGAAAATATACGAAACCTCCGTTAGGAGACCGCTGTCCACTATCATTATCTTTGTAGGTGTGATAATATTCGGCTTGTTCTCCATGCGAAATCTAGCAATCGACCTATATCCTGAGATGGATATCCCTGCGGTCAGCGTATTTACTACTTATGAAGGTGCAAGTGCCGCCGATATCGAGACAAATATTACCAAGATACTCGAAGACCGATTAAATACGGTTAACAACCTTAAGAAGCTTACATCTAAGTCTTACGATAACTTTTCGCTTGTAAACGTTGAGTTTGAGTGGGGTATAAACCTCGACGAGGCAACAAACGATGTACGCGATGCCATATCGGTTGTAGAAGGTTACTTACCCGAAGATTCTGATAAGCCGGTTATCTTTAAGTTCAACTCCAGCATGATTCCGGTAGTTGTGCTATCGGCGACGGCAGAAGAGAGCTACGCTGCAATTAATAAAATTCTGGAAGATAAGCTGACTAACCCTTTGAACCGTATCGATGGGGTAGGCGCCGTAAGTATTAGCGGTGCGCCTATCCGTGAGGTGCAGGTTAACCTCGACCCTGTTAAGATGGAGGCTTATAGCCTTACTATTGAACAAATAGGACAAGTTATTGGGGCGGAAAACCTTAACGTACCGGGTGGTACATTTGATGTAGGATCTGAATCGTATACGCTACGTATTGAGGGAGAGTTTGCCAATAGCGATGAGATGAGAGATGTGGTTATCAGCAGACCAGGTATGCCTACGGTTTTGCTGTCTGACGTTGCTACAATTAAAGATACGCTAAAAAAAGAAACAATTAACGAGCGCATAGATGGTGGACAAGGTGTTCGTATAATTGTTCAAAAACAATCAGGAGCAAACAGCGTTTCTGTCGCTAGCTCAGTATTGGCTGAAATAGAACGTTTAAAGCCATCTCTTCCTCCCGATATTAAGCTCGGAATTATTGTTGATACGTCGGAATTCATACAGGATAGTATTAGCAGCTTGAGCGAGACTGTTATGTATGCATTCCTATTCGTAGTATTGGTTGTGCTATTCTTCTTAGGACGCTGGAGAGCCACGTTTATTATCGCGCTAACAATTCCGGTATCGTTAATCACCGCATTTATATACATGTATGCAACGGGTGGCTCTATAAACGTTATTACCCTCAGCTCGCTATCTATTGCTATCGGTATGGTTGTAGACGATGCCATTGTGGTGTTAGAAAATATTACCAAGCATATAGAACGCGGAAGTTCGGCTCGTGAAGCCTCAATTTATGGTACTAACGAAGTTTGGCTTGCCGTTATTGCAACAACGCTAACAGTTGTGGCGGTATTCTTACCGTTAACAATGGTAGGAGGTATGGCGGGTATTATGTTCCGTCCGTTCGGTTGGATTGTGTCTATTGTTGTTACTATTTCTACAGTTGCCGCTATTACCCTTACCCCAACTCTATCGGCGTTGATGCTAAAAGGAGATAAAGGAGAGCATACTTATAAAGGTTTAGGAATACTATTTAAACCCATTGATATATTTTTAGATAAGCTGGATAGCGGATACGCTAAGCTGCTTACTTGGTCGATTCGCCATCGTACCGGTATGATAATTGGATGTGCGCTGGTATTTATTGCAAGTCTTTTTCTTATTAACCAAGTTCCTACAGAATTCATACCAGAGTCGGATAATGCCCAAATGAGCGCTACGGTGGAATTACCACAAGGTACAGGGCTGGAATCTACTAGAATTATAGCTCGTAAGATAGATAGCATCATTAAAAAAGACTATCCCGAAGTATTGGTTTTGTCAACAAGTGCAGGTGCTGCCGACGGTAGTAATATCTTTGCCGCTTTCGGAAAGTCGGGTACTCATATTATTAACTATATGATGAGGTTTACAAAATCTACACAACGTGATCGTGATATTTTCGAGATCGGAGATTTGCTTCGTCATGAGTTAAGCGAGATACCGGAAGTAGAGAAGTACACTGTAACCCCTGGAGGTAGTAGTGGAGGAAGTTTTGGTGGTAATACGGTAGATGTGCAAATTTTCGGGTACGATTTTGATGTTACTTCGGCTTACGCTAACAGGTTGGCGGATAGCATCAGCAAAAATGTAACAGGAGCGCGTGATACACGACTGAGTCGCGATCCAATGCAGCTACAATATCGTGTAGAATTTGATAGACGTAAGCTTGCGCATTATGGCTTGAATATGGGTACTGCCGCAAACTATGTTCGTAACCGTATCAACGGTTTAACAGCTAGCCTTTACCGTGAAGATGGGGATGAGTACGACATTGTTGTTCGGTATGACGAGAAATTCCGCGAGTCCGTACAAGATATTGAAAACATTTTAATCTATAATAATCAAGGGCAGGCAGTACGTGTTCAGGATGTTGGTAGAGTGGTTGAATACTTTACACCACCAACCATTGAGCGCGAAAACCGTCAGCGTATTATTACTGTTCATTCAAACTTATATGGGGCAGCATTAGGAGATGTTGTTGCCGGAATGCGGCAAGAAATTGCTAAGCTAGATACTCCGGCTGGCGTATATGTTGATATAGGCGGTACATACGAAGATCAGCAAGAATCATTTGCGGATATGGGAACTCTGCTATTGCTTATTGTTGTATTGGTATATATTGTAATGGCAACACAGTTTGAGTCGTTACGTATGCCATTTATCATTATGCTTTCGTTACCATTCGCATTTACGGGGGTATTCTTTGCATTATGGATGACAAATACACCGCTTAGCCTTATCGCTCTTATCGGGGCTGTAATGTTGGTAGGTATTGTAGTAAAAACAGGTATTGTGATGGTGGACTTTACCAACCTGCTTCGTGAGCGAGGTATGGCGGTTAGCCAGGCGGTAATTGCAGCAGGTAAATCGCGTTTACGTCCGGTATTAATGACGGCATTAACAACTATTCTTGGTATGCTTCCGTTAGCAATAGGTTCCGGCGAAGGTTCTGCTATTTGGAAACCGATGGGTATTGCCGTTATCGGTGGTTTAACTTTCTCTACTATTCTTACCCTCGTTGTAATTCCTATAGTTTATACGCTGTTTGGGGCTAGCTATATGAAAAAGGAGCGTAAGCGTATTGCTAAGCTGCAAGCCGAGTTTAATGAATTAGGAGAAAACTCTTAAAAAGAATGTGATGTTGTTAGCCAGAATTCTGGCTAACAACATCTATAAAACATAGATAAAAAATGAAAGCGATTTTTATAGCATATAACCAGGCTTTAACAGAACGTATTACATTTATTCTTGACAAGTGTATGATTAGAGGCTACACTAAATGGGATACCGTTCATGGTCGTGGAAGTGTAGATGGAACTCCTCACTTTGGTAGCCACGCATGGCCCGAGCTGAACTCTGCAATGCTTGCCGTTGTGGAAGACGAAAGAGTGGAACTTATCCTGAAGAGCCTAAAAAAGCTAGACGAAAAGACATCCGAACAGGGTATTCGTGCTTTTGTTTGGAACGTAGAAGACGGGATTTAGGCTGTATTTTATATCTAACCACTACTTGAAAAGACATATGCGCTCGTTTATAAAGCGAAGTTAACTATGAAAAATACAATACTAGCGAATATTGGAGTAGAAAATTTTAGAGATGTTGGGGGGTATAAAACCAATAGCGGCAAAATAGTTAAACAGAATATGTTGTACCGATCTGCCAAGCTGGATAGTATAACAGAAGAGGGTAGGGCATTGCTTGACGAGTTAGGTATTAAAACTATTGTTGACTTTAGAGACGACGAAGAGGTTGAAGACAGCCCTACCATTTATGAACGGAAAGGGTTGGCTAAGTATAGAATACCCATATTTAGCGGTGATATTAAGTCGTTTGCGCCATACTTAATGTCGGGTAAGTTTGAAGAATCGGGTGCGCGAGCATTGATGTGCAGCGCGTATCGCTCGTTTGTAACAGGTTATGGTAAGCAATATTCGGAGTTCTTAAAGCTACTGGTTGACGAATCGAACTATCCGGTACTGTTCCATTGTACGGCAGGAAAAGATCGCACCGGATACGCTGCCGCTCTTCTTCTTTCATTGCTGGGCGTACAGTGGGATAATGTTTTGAACAGCTACCTACTAACAAACGATTATTTAAAAGACTTTATAAGCAAGATAGAAGTTAATACTATTCCCGAAGCAGCACGAAAAGCATTTAATGTGCTCATGCTAGCCGACGAGCAATATCTTAGCGCCGCATTTACCGTTATTGGTAAAGATTACGAAGCTGTTTGTGGCTATGCCAATACGGTGTTGGATTTTAGTATAGAAAAACAGGCAAAGTTAAGATCGATACTGTTGGAGTAAAAGGCATGGCATATCAACGGGCGGACTTAACTGTCGGTATGCCATGTTAATACTCCGTTCTCTTGCTGGATAAGCTTACCGTTATCCAATAGCCAACGGATAACTTTAATCGTTTTATCGGTTTTTTGTTGTACGTTGTCAACCAGTTCATTCAGCTTAAGCGTTCGCTCATGCAACGCTTTTTTTATTTCATCCAAAATAAGATCGAATTCGTAGGTACTTAACCCTATTTCGTTACGCTCTTTGCATACATCGCAAATACCACAACGGTAAGTGGCGGTTTCTCCGAAATATGCTAATAAAAGCTGGCTGCGGCATTTACTGGTAGATGAGGAGTACTCTAACATCTGTGCAATTCTTTCCTCCTGCCGTTGTTTTCTTTTAGCATAGCTCTCATTAGAGATGCGCAGATTTGCATCCTCAAGCCGTTCCTCGTTAAAAAACAGTACGGGTGTTTTTTTACGCGGAATATACGATATAATATGCAAGCGCGATAGTGTCTTTAAATTAGTATATACCATATCAAGGCTTATGTTGGCGGTTTTTGCCAGTACCTCCTCGCTTATCCTGACGTATTCTGAGAATAAACCGCTGTATGCCCTAAGCAGCAGCTTAATAAAAGCGTCTAAGTCGGCATGGTTTACCTGAAACTTGTATAGCTCATCTCTACCAGTTGTAAACATTACCCGCGACGGGTTATTCATCTCATCTGTTAGTTCCAGATAGCCTTCGCGTTGTAGTATCTGTAAAGCGCTATATGCTGTAAGGGTATGTATCTTGTAAGCTATTGCGAAGCTGCTTAAGTTAAAGTCGTATGATATGTTCTTTCCGGCACCAAACGGAATGTTTAAATACGTACAAACAGCTTGATACACCTTCTTTATCGTTTCGAGAGGGGGGAACTCTACCCTTATTCGCTGATCTGCTTTCGTTCTATCGGCATCGTTGTATAGCAATACGGCATATGCCGGCTGTCCGTCTCTACCGGCGCGCCCCGCTTCTTGGAAGTATGCTTCAATGGAGTCGGGTACATCCATGTGTACCGTAAAACGAACATCGGGCTTATCAATGCCCATACCAAAAGCGTTTGTTGCTACAATTATTTTAGTCTTGCCCCATTTCCAGCTATCCTGCCTTTGCGAGCGAAGTTCCGGCGTTAATCCCGCATGGTAAAAATCGGCGCTGAAACCTGATTTTTGTAATAGCTCAGATATCTCCTTTGTCTGCTTACGGCTTCTGACATATACAATTCCGCTTCCCGGAGTTTTCGCCGCTATTTTCAAAAGATACTTAGGCTTATCGTCTGTTTTGCGGACAATATAAGCAAGGTTTTTACGCTCAAAAGAGGTTTTAAGTAAGTTCTTGCGTTTAAACCGCAGCTTATCCATTATATCATCGGCTACGATTGGGGTTGCCGTTGCCGTTAATGCAGCTATAGGAGCATATGGAATAAGATCGCGCAGCTCGACAATTTTCAAATATGAAGGTCGGAAATCATACCCCCATTGCGATATACAATGAGCTTCGTCAACTGTTATTAGGCAAACATTCATTTTTTGTACTCGTTGCCGAAAAATATCAGTTCCGATACGTTCGGGCGAGAGGTATAAGAACTTGTAGTCACCGTAGATACAGTTGTCTAATGCAACGCTAATTTCTCGTGTATCCATTCCGGAATGGATGGCTAGAGCTTTAATCCCTTTCGCCTTCAGGCTTTCCACCTGATCCTTCATTAGCGCTATAAGCGGTGTAATAACAAGGCATATCCCTTCTTTTGCAAGCGCGGGCAGCTGAAAGGTGATAGACTTTCCTCCACCTGTAGGCATAAGCGCCAAAGTATCCTGTCCTTCGCATATCGAACGGATGATATCTTCTTGTAAGGGGCGAAAGCCGGAATAGCCCCATACTTTTTGTAGTATTTGAAGAAAAGTGCTCATTTATTATTATAGAAAAATCTTTATTTCAAAGATAAGCTCTTTTTGGTATATCATTTTATTTTAGGGAAGTGGTGAAAATCTACGTTAAAATCTCTTCCACAAATCATTAATCCACTATTCATTTTTATCCTTTATTTAAATATTATAGATATCTGTTAAGAGAAAATGTTAATATAGTGCTATTTTTCTATTTTCACTAGTTGTTCAATTTAATTCTAATCTTATTTTATATCAATAACTTATTGATATGCTCGCACGGAGCCGTTCGGCGGGCGAGCCGACGCCCGTTCTTAAGGGTAAGGCGGACGCTGACGCGGACGGATTCGGAGCCCGCGCCGGAGCGGCGAGTTACGGGTATAAAAAGCGCCACGGGGTCGGGCGCGGCGAGAACGCGTTCGCGAACGGAGCCGACCGTATCGACGGGATCG
>JAIRNF010000034.1 GCA_031258195.1 Prevotellaceae bacterium | reverse complement strand
AATTCCGCGACTTCTTTCGCCTCGACGTCAAGGCTGAAAAGTCGTAAAATCAATCGAAGTCGACCCCCTGAAATACGCGACCGAAAATAATACGCGTTACTCGTTAACTCAAAGATCGTTGAATAACTTTTCAAGTCGCTTGGCTAACCTTGACCTTTAGTATTTACACAAGCACTTTATTATCAACATATTTAAACTAAATATTTATAATCCCTTTATAAATGTAAGGCACATTAAAAGTCTGTAAATTATCATTCCGGTCGTAAGTAAAAATGACGAGTACAAACTTTTGGTATCCCCCAACACCTATTAATATGATAGCAATACCTTATTTACAAATAAATAACATTGGTATTTGAAATATCATTACGATATTTGTTAAGGCTTTTCAGTATAACAACATTCCCTTTGTCGGCTAAACATAAGGTAGGTTGTTATACTCTTTATCTTTAAAAGGTTTATTTAATACACACAAAATGGAACAAGTTGTAATAACCTGCGAAAATACAGGTATAACTAAAAGTTACAACGTAGGAACATCGTTACTGGAGATAGCTGAAGAGCAAGATATACAGCTACAATCGCAGATACTGGCGGTAATGGTAGATAACCAGCTAAAAAATCTTACCTATAAAATATATAATCCTAAAACTGTTAAGTTTATTGATATCAGCCATCCTGATGGAATGCGAACATATCACCGATCATTGATATTTTTACTACAAAAAGCTATAAAAGATGTACTACCAAACCATAAGCTAAGGGTAAAAAACTCTATTGCTAACGGACTATACTGCGAGATTAATAATGGTAAAAATACGCTTACGCCAACCAACGTAGATGATGTAAGAGAGCGTATGCATGATTTGGTTACGCAAGATTTGGCTTATATTCGTAAAAAAATACCTACAGCTGAAGCCATCAAGTTGTTTCGTGAGCAAGGATACGAAGAAAAAGCATTGCTACTTCAAACTCGCTCTCGATTCTATACATCCGTTTATTATCTTGATGGGTACCCCGATCATTACTATGGTCCGTTAGTGCCATCTACCGGATATATTACAAAATTCGGGTTAATACGTTACAACTCCGGAGTGCTACTCATGTTTCCAAAGCCCGATAATATTTGCGAGCTACAAGATTTTGTTGAACAGGAAAAGATGTTCGATATTTTTAAGGAGCATAAAGAATGGGGATCCATACTTGGGGTAAAAGGACTAGGATCGCTAAACAGCGCTATACAAAGAGGATACACGGGGCAGCTAATAAAAATAGCGGAAGCCTTACAAGAAAAGAAATACGCTATGATTGCTGATCTTATCTACGCTAAGCACGAAATGATAAAAATTGTGCTGATTGCGGGTCCTTCGTCAAGCGGAAAAACCACAACATCTAAGCGTTTAGCAATTCAGCTGAAGGTTGCCAAGCTTAACCCCGTTGTGCTGGAACTTGATAACTATTTTGTTGATAGAGAAAATACTCCTCGTGACGAGCATGGCGATTATGATTTCGAAAACTTACATGCGCTCGATGTAGATTTCTTCAACCAGCAGCTGAAAGCCTTACTAAATGGCGAAAAAATTACAGTCCCGAAATTCGATTTCTTAGAGGGAAAACGATACTTTGACAACACGCGATTAAGGTTAGGCGAAAACGATATTCTAGTAATTGAAGGCATACACGCACTTAACCCGAAACTAACATCCCTAGTTCCAGATAAATACAAGTTTCGTATTTACGCGTCGGCGCTTACTTCTGTTACTATAGACGAAAATAACCGCATACCTACTACCGACAACCGTTTAATACGTCGTATCGTTCGCGATTCGTGGTCTCGTGGTTATTCTGCTCTCGACACCATCAGGCGCTGGCAAAGTGTAAGACGTGGCGAGAATAAAAACATTTTTCCTTATCAGGAGAATGCCGATGTAATGTTCAACTCAGCATTGCTATTCGAGCTTAGCGTACTAAAGAACTATGCAGAACCGTTACTTCGTAAAATACCACCTATAGAGCCCGAATATGCAGAGGCAACACGGCTGCTAAAATTTCTTGGGTATTTCGAGGAGATTAGTAAGCAAGATGAACAAAGCATTCCCCCAACTTCTGTATTACGAGAATTTATTGGAGGCAGCAGCTTCGAATATTAGAATATAATGCCAAAAGCCTCCCTCACTACCTTAGGAAAGTCAGGCAAAAAGTAGCTAGAAGAACTGGCGAAGATTTAGCGGGTAAGGGCACAAGTTTAAATAATTGATAGTCGTATTAAGTGTAAACGTAAACTATTATGTAGCAGACAATATATATGCCTGCGCTTAGCGGTTTATGTTGAAATGATTAATCTACTATATGAGAATATTTTATTTAATGGTTTGTTGTTTGTTTTTGTCATGTGCTAATAAAAAGCAGCCTGAAATTAAAGACAACAGTGATAGTTCCATCAACTTTGATCTTGCTGAAGTTAAACAAACATTCGGTGAATTTACCCCAATTCCGGTAAGCAAGCATGATATGGATAGTATATTAAGTACGTTGACCTCTGGTAACAGCTTTATTTTTACAGACCTGTATCCTATAACCGACACTTTACCTACACGTATAGATGATACTACGTTTATATTGGCAGATAAGCTAGAGAATTTAGGATATACACACATTACAGGTGGTGGCGGTAACTATCCTAATGGTCCACGGATTACCCATATACTTTACAAGAAAGACAGCATAGAATGTAATATCTATAAAGCATATCAATACTATCAACTACAAGAAGATAGTACTTATAATATGCTGGTTTTTGAGCAGCTAGAATGCATAAAAAACGAGTAACAAAAGGCCGCTATCAAAAACTTAATAGCAGTTTTTTGTTTGTATATAAAATATTGGTGGTTATTCTATTATAAGTGCTTAAGCACTTTTATTCTCAGTAACTTTATCGTTTTTATCGTTCTTCAGCTCAACCGCAGGCTTAGCCGCTTCTTTTGTTGTCATAATACAAGTTCCATCAAACTTGGCTCCTGCTTCTACCACAAGCTTTCCAGGAGTAAGGCTGCCGATAACTGTAGCAGACCCTTTTAGTACGGTTGTTTCCGATACAATTATTGTTCCCTCAAACTGACCCATTACATCAAGCATTTTAGCAACCAAATCGCCTTTTACGAAACCTGTTTCGCCGATAATAACACGGCCAGCCGAGTTAATATTCCCTTCTACACGACCATCAATACGTAAATCGCCGTTTGTATCAATGGTACCTACTACTGTAGTTCCGTTAGAGATGCGGTTTATATTCGGATTATTGCCGTTGTAGCCGTTTTCGACAGTAGTAACTTTTGACATAATATATTGTTTTGGTGATTATGATAAGCAAAAGTACATTATGAAGGCCAATTTAACAAAGAAATTAAGATATATAAACATTGAAGTAATGCATCTATATTCGATTTTGCACTATAAATACTCAGCTAACTCATGAATAAATAGCAAGTTAGCAGGCTTTAAAGAATTAATATGTTTTAGTAATTAAGCTATTTTATAACATATCTTTTCAACTTTGAGGTTTGACTATTGTTTATTGATAGGATAAAGTAAGCGTATAACCGCCATATCCTGTTTAGTAATATAAGACTATGAATTCAAAAACTAACAAATCAGACACATATCCACATGTTGTGATAGTAGGCGGGGGATTTGCAGGATTAACTACCGCGAAACGATTACGAAAAAAACACTTTCGTGTTACGTTGATCGATAAAAATAACTACCACCAGTTTGCCCCGCCTTTCTACCAAATTGCAGCAGCCCAACTGGAGCCAAGTGCTATTCTTTTCCCTTTGCGAAAAGAAATAAAACCTTATCCTCGCAATAGATTTTTAATGGCAACAGTATTAGGTGTAGAGCCTGACAAAAACGTATTAAAAACAGACGTGGGAGATATCGCCTACGACTATCTCGTCCTGTCGGCAGGTACTGACAGCAACTTTTTTGGTATGGAAGGTGTAAAACAAAATGCCTTTGGGCTAAAATCTGTTTCGGAGGCATTAGCCTTACGTAATCATATCTTGCAACTACTTGAGCAAGCCGGCTTTTGTGGCAATACGGACACCTTAAATATAACCGTTGTAGGTGGTGGTCCTACAGGTGTTGAAATAGCAGGAGCTTTGGGCGAAATGAAACGTTACATTTTGAAGAAAGACTATTCGGCTGTTAAATCCGAAGATTTACACATAATGCTTATAGAAGGACAGCAAAGACTTCTTGCGGCAATGGCTGAGAAATCGGGACAACGAGCGCAAAAATACCGTACAGAGCTGGGCGTAGAGCTAATGCTTGGTAAGACAGTGGCTGATTACGATGGTAATACACTTAAACTAGCCGATGGGCAAACAATAAACACCTATACGGTTATCTGGGGCAGTGGCGTTGTTGCCGGTAGATTGCAAGGAATAAAGGAATAGAAGAATCGCAATACCAGAAAGGCAACCGTTTAAAAGTAGATGAACACAATAAGCTGGAAGGGAGCGATAACATTTATATACTCGGAGATAATGCCCTACAACTTGAGCCTAGCTACCCGAAAGGACATCCACAGGTTGCGCCAGTTGTAGTACAGCAAGAAAAGCTGCTTGCAAAAAATTTGGTGAGAATACAAAAAAACAAACCGCTAAAACTATTTCGCTACAAAAACAAAGGAACTATGGCTATCAGAGGTCGTAACCGCGCAGTAGCCGATATCGGAAAAATGCATCGTTGCGACTTATTATCAGACCAAAAGTTAAGGAAAAACATTCGTAGAAAAGGCTATCCCCAAAGTCTGATTTTTCGTCATGTCGAACGAAGTGAGACATCTGTCCACTTTTCGGCAGATTCCTCGCCATGCTCGGAATGACGATTCTAAGACTTTGGGGATAGCCTTTTTGCCAATTATATGGATTCAATACTACTTACAACTATCGCCGTAGTAGCGTCCCATTTCAAGTTCGTCTTTAATTTGCTTTGAGTCTATCTTATTGATAAGCTCAGGACAGTCGCCAAAAAGATTTTTCAACCATTTGCCTACTCCGATAAGCGACGCCGACTCCAGCTTGCCGCCGGGCTTCTGGAAATGATAAGTATTTGACTCCTGAGGAAAGACCATCCTATATACATCTATCTTAGGCGAAGTATATGCCCTTTTTAGAATCTCCATGGAATTACACATAAAGATATCTCCATTTGAAGCTTTAAACGACTTAACTGTTGACAGTTTTATCTTCTGATCGTCAACTCCTATCCAATAATCGGCTTTGTCGAGACTAACGGATACCCGGAGATTCTGGTTCGTGCATATTTTTACGATAGATTAATATTTTACCTGATAATACAGCGCCATCTTTCTGTTCCACCTCTCCGTTCATATTCAAGAACATCTCATTTGAAAGAAGGCTTCCCATCATAACATTAGAAACATAGTCGGTACTATGTACCATTGGTGGTTCTGGCGTATACTTCTTTTGGTAAATTTCGTATATTCTACCAATTTTTGCTTTAGCGTCTTTTGATACAGCCGTTGAGTGAATTTGTTCAATGCGATTCATTGCGCCATCAAAGTCGGCTGTAAAAATATTCAGGAATGCTAAGTTGTATAGCGCAATGCCTTTAAGAAAAGAAGCCTTATCGCCTTGTACGTCAGCTACAGCATCTTTCCAGAAATCTTTATGTGTTTCTAATGCCTTTCTGTATTCGACAGGGTCTTCAATTTTTATGTTCTGGATGGTAGCAACTGCTGTATTCATTTTATCTGCCTCAGGCATATTCTTTCCCTTCTTAATAACAAGCATAGGCTCGCCTTTTGTAGTAATACTGTTGCTTATATCATTTTTAAAGATTTTAAGCAGCACTGGTATTGCGCTATAGTAAACCCCTTTAAGTACCTAATTTTCTGCGGCTTTTAGCTCATCTCTTGTCGAGTATTTATCAGTTTAGAACTTAACATCAACCGCATTAATTAGCGCATTATAAATCAGCTTACCATCTTTATCAAACACCTTAACTAACGCTTCTACAGTTCCGGTTAAATCTGCAACACCCCCTGTCATACCAATAATTGTCGCCTTTAGCTGTCTATGCTCCAATATTATTTTAAAATCGGCATTACTAGAAGAGTCGCCGGTCCAATTGTGGAGAGGACCTGAATATCTTCCTCCATATCGTTCTTGATTCTTTTGGAAAAAAGAAAAGGTAAACAAATCGTATGTTTTATAGTTAGAATACCCTGGAATGTTTGCATAATTCATCATGGGTATTCGTACGCTAGCCCAGTCATCTACCTGAGCAAACACGTTTGTAGAAAAAAGCAGTAGTGATGCAATAAGAATTTTTTTTCACAAGCTATGGGGTTTTGGGGTTGAAAGTGCGAATGTAGCAAAATAATAGTAGCTAATGGTATTTATCGCTCGAAGTAGGCACTAATGAAAGATTAATACACTTGTATAAATTCATACTCGTTTCCCACAGAATCAATGAACCGAATAAAATCGCTATACTTTACTACAAGCGACGCCGTATTTATACATGGGTGGAAGCTAATGCGCTCGCTGTTTTCTAAATTCTTATCAAGAAACAGCTTTACGTGATTTTCCGTATCATTAATAAGAGCGAGAGGTGTAACAGATCCAGGTTGTACACCTAAGTATTTCATCAATCGTTCAGGCGATGCAAACGATAGCTTACCCTGCCTTAGCATCTGCTCTATGCTACGTATATCCATATGCCGGGTATGCTCTAGCACAACCAGATAGTGCTTATCGCCTTTATGGTTACGAAAGAACAGGTTTTTACAATGCGTTGCATCTACATCTGCCCAGTACTTCTTAGCTTCCTCAACCGTAGGTACCGGAGGATGTTCGTAGTAATCGAACTCTATATTCAGCCGCTTTAACAGTTCGTATAATTTAGGATATCCATTCATAAGCATTCAATAATTACCAGCAGACCAAGAGGGGTGATAATCTTCGGTATAGGTTGTAAAATGAAATGTTTTAGGAACAAGGATTAACTCATTATCAGACGATACTTCCAACTCATATCTCGAAGATACTTCTCCAAATGTAGGACAGCAATTAGAATCATACGAATTCCAGATGCAAAATACAGAGTAAATGCTATCTTTTGTAAAAAATCTATCCTCGTCTTTCCATATTGCCAAACTATCCGGCAAACCTATCGAATCTATATATACATCCGCTGCTCTTAATACTTTTACCTATTGCAAAACAGTTCTCAGAATTAATGAAAAACATATAGTCTCTATGAACACATGCTGTTCCGCCATTTACTGCACGAGCAATAAAAAAATCACGACTATCAGCTGTATATATCCATAGGCTATCAAAGCTGTCGTGATAGTATTCATAATCTTCCTCTGACAACTCATCATACGATATGCCTCCCAGCCAAATCGTATCACTCTATGTTGTAGCATACATTACAACTGTATCACGAAAAGCATATGCATACTCCAAAAAATGAAACTTCTTATTATTACACTGATAAATTAAAGAATCTTGCACATATGCCCCCGACATTTTTTCCCAATACCGTAACTCTTCCATCTTCGGATTAGCAGTATTCACAATGCTTTTACAACAGTTAGCACATATTACAAACAGAAAAATCAGAGTATATAAATATTTGACTCCCATTATTATTCCGACTCTTTTCCAAACAGCTTACGCATTAATTCTTCTATCCTACCAACCGTAACCACCTCAATACCTTTAGCCGATACTTCTGATATTTTATGGTTGTAGCTAGATACAAATATACGTTTAAACCCCAGTCGGGCGGCTTCGGCAATACGCTGGTCAACATGTGGTACAGGACGGATTTCGCCCGTAAGTCCAACTTCAGCAGAGAAGCAGCAACCGGCAGGAATAGGTACATCAAGGTTTGACGAAAGAACCGCACTTACTACAGCCAAATCTATGGCTGGATCGGTAACTTTTAGCCCTCCGGCAATATTTAGAAACACATCTTTAGCGGCAAGCCGAAAACCTGCCCGTTTCTCCAATACAGCCAATAGCATATTCATACGTCTTACATCAAAGCCTGTTGTTGAACGCTGAGGTACACCATACGCCGCAGTGCTAACCAACCCCTGCGTCTCGATAAGAAACGGGCGAACACCATCCATAGTAGCAGCAATAGCAACACCGCTAAGGCTTTCGTTACGATGCGATATCAGTATTTCTGAAGGATTTTCGACCTCTCGTAAACCGGAACCAAGCATTTCAAATATTCCGATTTCTGCTGTAGAGCCGAAGCGATTCTTTACCGAACGTAGAATGCGATAGAGGTAGTTGCCGTCTCCTTCGAATTGCAACACTACATCTACAATATGTTCCAGAACTTTTGGACCTGCAATGGTTCCATCTTTTGTTATATGCCCAATAAGGAATATAGGGGTATTTGTTTCTTTGGCGTATTTTAGCAGCCGAACGGCGCACTCTCGTATCTGAGACACGCTACCGGGAGAAGATTCTACTCTTTCGGAGAAAAGCGTTTGAATAGAATCAACAACTATCATGTCCGCCCGTAAAACTTTTGTCTGAATTAATATCGATTCCAAGTTTGTTTCGCTCAACAGATAGCATCCGCTACCGCTACCCCCTAAGCGCTCTGCGCGAAGCTTTATTTGCTGCACACTTTCCTCGCCCGATACATACAGCGTTTTCAACTCAGGACGGTTAAGCGTAAGCTGTAAGCTGAGCGTGGATTTACCTATACCCGGTTCGCCTGCAATAAGTACCAATGAGCCCGGAACAAGACCTCCGCCTAAAATGCGGTTCATCTCTTTACTACCCATATTAATACGGGCAACCTGCTCCATCTCAACTTCATCTATTAGCGTCGGGCGGGATGTGCCTGCGCTAATACCTTTAACCGTTTCGACAAGCTTACTAACGACCTCTTCTACCAACGTGTTCCATTCGCCACACGACGGGCAGCGCCCCAGCCATTTTGCAGACTCGGCACCACAGCTCTGACAGAAGTATGCTTTCTTAACTTTAGCCATTCCGGTTTATGTTTATATGCAAAAGTAATCATCCGTTTTCTATTTTACTAAACATATTTATTTGCCGAATATTTACCTCGATATAAAAAACTGCTAACTTTGAGTTCGTTTATCTTTTTATAGAATAACATCTAACCAATAACCATATGTTTCGCAGATTTTTCAAAATATTCTTTTTTACATCACTTGTTATTGCTGCTTTAATAGCAGGGGTATCGCTTTTGGATAGCACAACATACAAATTTGCCAGCTTACTAACCAAAATTGGTTACTCTACCCATGCAGAAATATCAACAGCCGTAGTAGCGCTTTTTCCTATTACAGCAACTATTTTATGCGGAATTATTACGCTACTAACTAGTGCAATAATACGGCAGCCGGCAGAATCGCTTAAAAAGTCGAAATTCTACTTATACTATTTCGTTTCGCTCATCGTTATATCTTTACTCGTACTTCTCCCGTGTATAATTAAATTCAACATATCGTTCCGATATGTTTGGACTGGTGATGTAGCCATAATCGGACTTCTTTATGGTGTATGTATAGTAGAAGCATTGGTTGTTGCTGGTTTTTTAGTGAGCTTCTTTACGTTATGGAAAACACACAGATTTGTTGCGGCTATAATTGGTGTAATTATTCTGCTTATTATTCCTGCTAACTATATCAGCGGCTATGCCACATACGAGGCATCGAACTATTCGCCATATAGCAGCAATAACTATAACCTCTCTTACCGATCGTCACCTAGTGCTGATCTTCCTGTTCAGGAATATATTGAAGAAGAAATGTACGAAGATTATCCGGATGATGTTGATGAGAACTACCTCTCATTCTTTTGGAGTGAAGGCGAATATGATGTAAGCGGTGCTGCAAATGTGCTGTTTAACTATGGTATATCCGCTTGGAATGCCGAATACCCACAGACTTTGCTCTCCGATATTGAGTGGACTTTATATAGTTTAAAAGAGAATAATACAGATTCGCATTCCGGTAAAATAGCCGACGAATCAGAAAAACGGATAAGCCTCAACAAAATATATGCTTACCTTATAGAGCATCCTTCTGAAGCAATTGAAGCCTTAGTTTCGTACAGAGAGATTATACAGCACTACATGCCATACCTATTGAGCAATTTTATGGCACAGGGGCATATCAGCTGCTAAATTTCCTATCGGCTGCACATGAAGACTTGTATAGTGATGGTGATTTGGCTCGTCTCCACAATATTTATAAGCTAATGAGTAACATTGAACATGAACTTGCGTCTGAGCATTATAATGACATTAAGCTGCATATTAACCAAGACTATATATCAAGATTCAACGACCAAGATGTAGATTTCTACCAGGGTGGATTAGTTTGGGCATACAGCTTCTGGGCTAGCAGAAATGCCGAAGGCACAGATAATATAGCATACACAATACCGAACATGCTACAAGATTACTACTCCGAAGCCGAGTATTATCAGCATTATGATGAGGAAGAATACGAAGACGGTTACTATGATGAGGAAGAGAGCTAATTGTTTAACATACCCCCTTTTTACAATGAAACGAATTTTATTATTAACCATTCCCTTAGCACTGCTTGCCATACTAGCATCTTGCGGAGGAGGAACGGGGAAAAAATGTCAAACGCTGAAGCACCTAAAGCCGCGAAAGTAGAACACCTAATTAATTAACCATGGCGATACGTTAGTTGATAACTACTACTGGTTAAGAGAAAGAGAAATCCCGACGTTGTTAGCCACATTAAAGCGGAGAATGAATACTGCGATGCCGTAATGGCGCATACCTCTAAGCTGCAAGAAGAACTATTTAACGAGATGAAAGCCCGTATTAAGGAAGAGGATGAGAACGTTCCGGTTAGAATGAAAGATAGCTACTACTACACTAAAAGTGTTGCCGGAAAACAATACTACGAATACTATCGTAAAATAGGCAGCCTTGACGCCGAACCTCAGCTTATACTCGATTGCAACCAGCTGGCAGAAGGTAAAGACTATTTCGACCTTGGAGCGTACCAAATAAGCCCAAACCAACGCTACCTTGCCTATTCGAACGATACTAACGGTAGCGAACGCTATAACCTTGTAATTAAAGATTTGGAAACAGGAGAGCTGCTAAGCGACGAGCTAAACGATATCGCGTCGGTTACATGGGGCAGATAATAAAACTTTATTCTACTCTGTAAGAGATGATGCTTGGCGTTCGCATAAAATATTCCGCCATACCCTTGATGAGGGGCAAAGCAATGACGTAGAAGTTTATCACGAACCCGATGCGCGTTTTAATGTATATTCTTACCTCTCTAAAGATGAAAATTATGTTATTATTGGTGTTGGGTCGCAAATAACGTCCGAATATCATCTTATACCGGCGAACAACCCTACGGCACAACCTAAAGTATTCGCCGCGCGCAAGCGGGGCATTGAGTATGATATAGCTCCTCATGGAGACAAGTTCTATATCCGTACAAATGCCGACGGTGCTGTCAACTTCAAAATAATGGAAGTACCCGCTAACTCAACCGACTGGAAAAATCGGAAAGAAGTTATTGCACACAATCCCAGCGTAAAAATCGAGTACTTTGACGAGTTTAAAGACTACCTAAATATCATCATAATTCGCGAAAGCGGATTACGTAAAATTAAGGTGTATAAGCTAGCGGATAAAAGTGCTGAATATATTTCTATGCCAGACCCTGCATACACACTTGGCATGCGCTTTAATCCTAATTTCGACGACACAAAAATGCAGTATGTTTATAACTCTATGACACGCCCTTCTACTACGTATGAATATGATATGGCTACGAAAGAGCAAACGATACTAAAACAAGCCGAATTGGGTGTGCCTTATAATCCCGACGACTACCAGTCGGAAAGAATATTTGCAACAGCAGCAGACGGTATACAAATACCTATTTCTATCGTATATAAGAAAGGTCTAGTAAAAAACGGACATAACCCGACGCTACTACACGGCTATGGGTCTTACGACGCATCGATGGACGCTAGCTTTAGCGGTAATCGCCTTAGCCTGCTTAACAGGGGATTTGTATATGCTATTGCTCACATTCGTGGCGGATCTGACATGGGAGAACAATGGTATCTTGACGGCAAGCTAATGAAAAAGAAAAATACATTTACCGACTTTATTGCATGCGTCGAAAAGCTGATTGAAGATAAGTACACTACCCCAGGACATTTAGGCGCAATGGGAGCCATAACAAATATGCGTCCAGACCTGTTTAAAGCAGTTATTGCCGATGTGCCGTTCGTGGATGTTATGAATACGATATTGGATCCGACACTTCCGATAACTGTGGGCGAATACGAAGAATGGGGAAATCCGACTGAAGATAAGGAGGCTTACGAGTATATGAAATCGTACTCACCATACGACAACGTTACCCCTAGAGAATATCCTAATATTCTGGCAATTGCGGGTTTTAACGATCCTCGCGTAAGCTATTGGGAATCGGCTAAGTGGGTTCAGAAAATTAGAGAGAACAATTTAGGCAATAGCGTTGTTATACTATTTACTAACATGGGAACTGGTCACGGGGGAGCGTCAGGTCGTCACGATTACCTTAAAGAAATCGTCCTAGACTATGCATTTCTGGTAGATCAACTGGCAACACACAATCATTAAAAGAACTTTGCGTTCTCTACGTCAAGCACTTTACTGGTTTTTGTTGCTAAAAAATATCAATGTTTAACTATAAAACTTTAAAACTATGACATCAACTGAAAAGATGATTTTAGGACTAGGCGTAGGATTAGCCGTTGGCGCTGCTCTAGGTATTCTATATGCACCTGAAAAGGGCAAAGAAACCAGAAGAAAAATTAGCGATGGATTCGATCACTATCGTGAGAAGGTAATGGATGCTTTTGATACCTTAAAGCATAAAGCCGGTAGCAAAGCGGAAGAAATTGCTCAAAAAATTTCCGAAGAAGTAACGGAAAAAGTTGCCAAGGCTAACAGCAAGTAACCGCACAAAGTAAAAGCTTAGGGCTATCCGATATTATCTAATTAATATCGGATGCCCTTTAAACATATTTACCATGAATGAGCAAAAAGAAAAGTTGATGCAGCTTGTGAATGACCTTAAGGAGTATATTAACGTCCGCCTTAAGATTCTTACATTAACCATATGCGAAGTTTCGTCGAAAGTATTGGCATCGCTTATTGCAAATGGGTCCATGCTGCTTTTTATTTTCTTGTTCTTGATTTTTGGAAGCATTGCCGCAGGGTTTGGGCTTGGCGAGTGGTTAGGTAGCACGGCTTCAGGTTTTGCTATTATAGCAGGCTTCTATCTATTGCTTGCGTTGATCATACAATTCTCTAAAGCTAAGCTGATAGAAAAACCTCTTGTAAATACGTTTATTAAGCTATTCCTCAAAAATTTATCCGACAACAGCGAAAATAAAGAGAACGAAGATGAAAAAAATTGAGACATTAGAAGATTTAATGGCTGAGAAGAAACAGCTGAACGTTGTTGCTAAACAAATGGAAGACGGACTTCAAGAAGATTTTCAGTATTTCAGCAATCGTATTCAACCTTTTTTATCTATTTTCGATGGTTCCGGTTCGTCGGGTAAAATGTCATCTTTACTACTAAAAGTAGCAACAGCTGTTGTACCGTTACTCTTATCAAGACGAAAAGCAAAAACAGGAATTGCATCCGCCTCCTCTCCATGGATGGCATTAGGTACAACGGCTTTGGGTTTGCTAGCCGACGGACAGGCAAACGGATTGATAGAAAAAATAAGTAGCTTTTTTGGCAAGAAAAAGAAAAAACGCAAGCATAGGAAACATCGTTTATGTAGATGTAAATAGTAAATACTCTAATTATGACCACCAAAAACTCTTTCCCCAAAAATATAGTCCGCCGCGGCTGGCGCGGCAATGATCCTCTATACATTAAATACCACGACGAAGAATGGGGTAAAGAGGTTACCGATGATAAAAAGATGTTTGAATTCCTTGTACTCGAAAGTGCTCAAGCAGGTCTTAGCTGGATTACTATACTGCGAAAACGCGAAGGATATCGCAAAACTTTTACCAACTTCGATGCAAAAAAAATCGCTCGTTTTACAGATGCCGATGTCGAACGGCTGATGCAAGATGAAAACATCGTCCGAAACCGCCTAAAAATCCAATCAGCTATAAGTAATGCCAAACTATTTCTCGATATACAGGAGGAATTCGGCAGTTTTTGTAGCTACTTGAAAAGCTTTTTGCCAGGCGGAAAACCTGTTATTAATAAGTGGAAAACATTGGCAGAAATTCCCGCCTCCACTCCGCTATCAGATGCTATCAGTAAAGATATGAAAAAACGGAGCTTTAAGTTTTTCGGTACAACCATTTGCTACGCACACTTGCAGGCAGTAGGTTATGTAAACGACCATCTTGTAGATTGTCACTGCAGAAAATCGTAGCAACTCTTACTACTCTGCCAAATATTGGTTAAGTAAGGTACGTATCTCCTCCTCTTTCGCATCAGGAGCCTTCTTATGTACTAGCTTGCCCAATTTGTTATATAATAAATAGCGGGGTATAGATTTTACTTCTAAATCTACGATAAGCTGAGATGTTTTAGAGTTTGTAATGAAGTAGCTTTCCGACAAGCAGTCAACCTCAAACTTTTTTACGGCATTTTTCCATGCTTTTTCCTCATCGTTAAAAGCAAGGTAAACAAATACTATAGCCTTATTTTTATGTTTTTCTAATAAATCTTGGAAACTTAGCGGATGTTCGTTACCATCTTGTAGCATCAACTCGTTGCTTGTTGAAAAATCGAGCTTATGCTTTTGCTTTAATCGTTGCACTGTATGTGTATCACCTGTTATCGCTTCGTACTTGTCTAAGTATATCTTCAAATCATTTGCCGAAAAATTATTAATAATCCAACTTAAGCAGTTTCTTAGCAGTAAAACTTTAGTTTGTGTAGGTATATCTTCTTGACTAGCTATAGTATCAAAGCTAATACGGCTATCCATATAAGAGCCGTTACTTTCTCTTATAAAAGGAATATTAAAATGTTTAGATACGTAGGTCGTTACATATAAGTTCGCAAAATTACGGTAAGACGGATACGGGTAGAAGCTATCATTAAAAAAATTATTGATTGTAGTATCTGTGGTTAACTTCGTATTAAAGAAAAATCTATTAAGGTAAGCCTGCCACCGCTTTAGCTGTAGTATGTAACTGTAAAAATGTACAAAATTAGATGAGAGATTCTCATTATTTGACAGGCTCTCTAAGCCCCCTTGATAGTTCTGAATATATATACTGAACAGCTTATTTAATGAGTCTGACGGAAGATAATCATTCTTATATTTTTCTTTTAAAGATGCAGGAGCCATAGGCAAGCTGAACTTTTCTTCAAGCCGACAAGAGTTACCAATATGGCTGAGCGCTTCGAGTCCCAAGAATACCTTGCTGTCTTTATTGATAGCGTAAAATTATACGCATCAGTCAAAGATTTTGATGTACGACTCTCTAGCATAGGATATCCATCACTATTAAATGTTACCAGAATAGTGTCTCCTTTTTGTGCCAAAATGCTATATTCTTCTTTGCTTTTATAAGATAGTAAAATCTCTTTATACTCTTGCGCACACCTTAATGTAAGTGTATCTATATCCACTCCATCTTCCGGTAGATAGTAAGTCATAGCATCCTCGTCAACATACGCTATCAAAAAAGGGTCAGGTCTTACCGACATCATTCCTGACGGATACGTAAAACGAACTTGCTTAGTCGGATTATAAACAATAAGAACAACCTCATTACGAAGGCTAGTGTTTTCTTTTTTATTGCTACTTGCTACTATAAAGAATGGCATAATAAAAAGTAGGAGTTTCGACGCTCTCATAGCAATTAAGATTAGACCAATATCTAAGCAAATTTTATGCCAACAACAATTAATATCTGCTTTACATATTTCATTGCGAGTTAAAGTTTACGTTAGAACTTATTTGGGTTTTATTTGTTTGAATAATAATTCAATTTTACTATCCGGATTTTTCTAATTTTCTAACATAAAAACGAAAGTTATGAGTAAAAAACTATTTAAAAATTGGTAGTTACTGCTATTTGCAGGTATCCTATTTGTTATACTGGGAATACCTTATATCGCAGCACCCGGAGCAGCCCTTATTTTTACAGGAATGTTTATCGGAGTAATGATTCTTATCTCCGGTATTGCTGTTGTTTCATATGCCATGTCTCTTTCCGGCACCCAAGGTTGGGGTTGGAGATTGGTTGAAGGAATTGTTGATATCCTGCTGGGTATAATTATTCTCTGGAATCCGTTTGCATCGGCAATGCTTATACCTATTACTATTGGTATTTGGGCTATTGTAAGAGGCATTATTCTTTCCGTAGATTCGCTCTCCTATAAAAAGCGGGAGTTAACGATCGGTGGGGATTTTTGCTACTAGGTATTCTTGCCGTAATATTCGGAATTATTGTTTTAGGTAATATCGCCGCTTCGGCAATTGTTACCGGATGGATGATAGGTATTATGCTTTTATCTATTGATATTGCAGGTATATACTATTCTATTAAGCTAAGTAAGATAAAGGGTTAGAACAGCCTATATAAGCTAGATGAAAAAGTTAGAGAGGTAAATATTTACCTCTCTAACTTTTTTATGATACCCAATGGATTAAAGCTATCATTGTAATCCAAACAAGGAAATAGCATAGTAAACTATAGCGGCAAGCAATGCACTAACAGGTATGGTAAGTATCCATGCCCAAAGTAAGTTTATGGTAACGCCCCATCTTACTGCCGATAAACGCTTAACCGCCCCTACTCCGATAATTGCTCCGGTAATGGTATGCGTTGTACTTACAGGTATTTTAAGATATTCCGTAAGATAAAGCGTAATTGCCCCTGCCGTTTCAGCGACTACACCCTCAAGGGGTGTAACTTTGGTGATTTTAGTACCCATTGTTTTTACAATGCGCCATCCGCCAGACATAGTTCCTAGTGCAATCATAGTAAAACATGCCAGAGGTACCCAATTAGGAATATCTGCAATATCAGTAATTTCGTTTGCTGCAAACAGCGCTGCCGCAATAATACCCATTACCTTTTGTGAGTCGTTAAGACCATGTCCTATGCTAAACAATCCCGATGATACCAGCTGCAGCCGCTTAAACCACGTTTCTGCTCTATGAGGATTGGCTCGCTTGCAGATATTCATAATAAGTATAGTTAGTATGATTGAAATAATCATACCAATAAGCGGTGCGAGCAAGATAAACGCGGCAATTTTAAAAATAACTGATGATTGAATAGCGACAAAACCTCCATGAGCAATAGCCGCACCGGCAAAACCTCCGATAAGCGTATGTGATGATGACGAAGGAATACCTAACCACCATGTAAGCAAGTTCCAGCTAATCGCAGCAATCAAACCCGACAGGATAACAGGCAAAGTAATAAACTGCTCCATAACCGTTTTAGATACAGTATTGGCAATTCCAAACTCGCCAATGATATGCTTTGCAATAAAGAAGGCTACGAAGTTAAAAAAGGCTGCCCAAAGTACGGCAATAAATAGAGTAAGCACTCTTGTAGAAACAATGGTTGCAATAGAGTTAGCAGCATCGTGAAAGCCGTTGATATAATCGAAAATAAGAGCTAAGACAATAATTACAATAAGTAAAGTCATTTGCAAACAGTTTTAGCTAAGCATACTTTACAATAATTGTCCTTATAAGATCTGCAACATCTTCAGTCTTATCTACTGCGCTCTCTAACATCTGAATGATTTCCATTTGCTTTATTAGCTCAATAGCATTTTGCTCATGCCTAAAAAGTTTTATAAGAAACATTTCGTACTCATTATCTGCCATACTCTCAATCCTGTGAATATTCGCGGATTGCTCTATCGCTACTTTAGGGTTCTTTCGCACCTTATCAATTTCGCCAATGGCAATCTCCAAACACAAAGCGCTTTCTTTAATCAACTCTGCCATTCGTGTTATTTCAAGTGGTATTTGCTCCGGTTTATATAAAATGGTACGCTTAGCACCGTCGTTTATAAGGTCCATTACGTCATCCAACTGTGACGCCAGATTATGAATATCTTCACGATCAAATGGAGTAATAAATGTATGATTTAGCTCTTCGAAAACCGTTAACGTCAATGTATCGCAATGACTCTCCAGCTCTTTTATTTGTTTATACAAGTCTTTTCTAACGTAGTGTTCTTCTGTTTTGGTAAACTCTACCAGTAAATCCGAAGCTGTAAGAATATCCTCTACCTGTCCTCTAAGTAAAGGAAAGAACTTGCTTTCTTTTGGAATAAATAGCTGTAAAAAACGGTTTAATCCCATAGCGGTGTTTTTAATTTGAGCACAAAAATACGAACAAATTATTTTTATAAAAATCTGATTTTCTATTATCGAACACTTAATATAGATTTAATGAAGAACGGGAAGATAAGCACCCCGCTATCTTCCCGTTCGTATTTTCATATTTATCTACCTACAATCTCGAATGCACGAGCAATCCTATCTACAGCATCAAGTATTTCGTTCTTCATAATAATTAAGGGTGGAGCAAAACGAATTATATTTCCATGGGTAGGCTTAGCTAAAACGCCCTGTTCTTTCATTTCCATGCAAACATCCCATGCTGTTTTGCCATTTTTATTACGTATTACAACGGCATTTAGCAATCCTTTTCCACGAATCAGCTCTATCATATTCGATTTTACCTCGCTCATTTTTTTACGGAAAAGTTCGCCCATACGCATAGCATTCTCTGCTAAACTTTCTTCCTTTACTATCTCTAAAGCGGCAATGGCAACACGACAGGCAACAGGATTACCACCAAAGGTAGAGCCATGCTCTCCCGGTTTAATCGTAAGCATAATATCGTCATCGGCAAGTACGGCAGACACAGGGAATACTCCCCCAGAAATAGCTTTACCCAACACCAACATATCGGGACGGACATCCTCATGCTCGCATGCAAGCATCTTACCCGTACGGGCAATGCCGGTTTGTATTTCATCGGCGATAAACAGTACGCTATGCTTCTTACACAAATCATAGCAACGTTTTAAGTAGCCATCATCCGGAACATACACGCCAGCTTCGCCCTGTATTGGCTCAACTAAAAATGCGGCAACCTTTGCTCCTTGCTCATTAAGAACTTTCTCTAAAGCATTCGCATCGTTATATGGAATTTTAACAAAACCCGGAGTAAACGGACCAAATCCGCCATAAGACTCGGGGTCTGTTGACATCGACACGATAGTAATGGTTCGCCCATGGAAGTTACCATCACATACAACTATTATTGCTTCATTTTCGGGAATACCCTTTTTTAGATATCCCCACCTACGAGCCAGCTTAAGGGCGGTCTCGTCAGCCTCCGCACCTGTATTCATTGGCAACACTTTATCGTAGCCAAAGTACTTGGTAACATATTCCTCGTATTCTCCTAAGACATTATTATAGAAAGCGCGTGAGGTTAGCGTAAGCATAGCCGATTGGCGGGTCATTGCATTAACAATTTTAGGATGACAATGACCTTGGTTTACTGCCGAGTATGACGACAAAAAATCGTAGTAACGCTTGCGTTCAACATCCCAAAGGTATATACCTTCGCCTCGTTCCAGAACAACAGGAAGCGGATGATAGTTATGCGAGCCGTATCGATTCTCTCTGTCGATATAATCTTGTGGTTTCATGGTATGTTCGATTTATGTTATGTACAAATTTACAATTACTTCAGAGATATACGCTATCTGTTACTATGTTAAGCGACATTTCTCAACTAGTAGATATTAGCTTTTACATTCAAACTTTTTACAGGATATTCTTGTTATAATTTTAAAATCATATTATCTGACAATGAAAAAAATATTTTTATTGCTACTGCTGTAAATTCCTGCTCTAATAATAACAATAAACAAGGTAGAAAAGATATGGAAGAGATTAAAGTGCAAGTAGAAGAAGGATTACATATCCTAACAAATAAAGTTTTATCGCAGGAACAGCAAGAAAGATTAACCTCTGCTGATGTTATTCATATACTTAAACAGGGTAATAAAGAATTCGTAGAAGATAAACTAACGGTAAGAGATAACACCGAAAGAGTAAGGCGCAGCATTAGGGCAATATCCAAAAGCCGTTATTCTGTCATGCTTAGATTCTCGTGTACCAGTCGAAGATGTTTTTCATCGTGGTATAGGCGACATCTTTGTTGCGCGTGTTGCCGATAACATAATAAATGAAGATATACTTGGTAGCATGGAGTATGCCTGTAAAGTGTCCGGCTCTAAACTTGTGATGGTACTGGGTCATGAATATTGTGGTGCTATTAAGGATGTAGAGTCAGGCAATATTACCACATTGCTAAACAAAATTCAGTCTGCAGTATCGTTGGCTAAAAGATCTTTCATAGGTGATCAGAATGTTGAAAACCCTAAATTTGTTGAAACTGTTTGTTACCACAACGTAGAGCATGCCATTAAAAAGATACGTGAGAAAAGCTTTATACTACGCGAAATGGAAGAAAAAGGAGAATTTGCTATAATTGGCGGTGTTTATGATATGGAGACCGGTATAGTAGATTTTATGGATGAAAACAAATAGGTACATAAATGTAAGAAAAACAAAAGCGTAGTAGAAGACTGTAAACCGTCATTCCGACTGAAGTGAGAAATCTCCAGAAAAGCAGTACTGCTCCGAATGAGGAGATGTCTCATTATGTTCGACATGACGAATAAATTAGTTTTTTACCACGCTCTCCTTTTATTTGCTCTGCTTTACCTTCCACTGCTCATATTTCTGGGTAATAACAGAAGCTATCTTATCGTAGTTTTCCCATGTATCATCTACATGATAAACACTTTCGTATTTACCTTCTACAAGTACTTTTTCATAATCACTTACGTAGCCGCCTTCTACATATCCCTCTTCGTTACTATAGTAGTCTAAAGTAAAATCGTAGCCTTCTTCGCTGAGGTCTTCATCCCAAAATTTTTCGTCGCACATTTTTTGTAAAAAGTCGCGACCGGTCATCTCACGTTTACGAACTTTCTCCAGCTCTTCTGCCGATTCCTCCCTATGAAAATCGCCTTCCAATCCGTTATTAATAATCCAGGCTAAGTAAATGCCGATATGTGTGCCGCCGTTTTCTTCGGGAAGCCCTTCGGGGAAATCACCACCGTAGTGCCAATCCATTCTATCAATTGCCATAACTCATGGTATTTGGTTTAAAACAAATATAGTAAAAAACCAGCCGCTACCTCGCTATAGTAACTTTTTTTCCTCTAAGAATGCTGAGAGTATAAAATGCCAAGCCCGCCCACACAAAAGCAAAACAAATAAGATACTCTATGCCAAATGTTTCGCCATAAATAAATATTCCGAGAAGAAGCTGGAGCGTCGGACTCAGATATTGTATAAACCCTAATGTTGACAATGGGATAACCTGTGCCGATTTTCCAAACCAGAATAATGGGAGGGCGGTAACAATACCGCTTGCCACTAACAACAAACTTGTAACAGCAGATGATGGGAAGAACGTGGTACCTTGACTAGCGCTTGTGTAAAATAAGAATGCCAACGCAAAAGGAAAAACCACCATAGTTTCTACCGCCAGAGCAGGCATAGATTCGAGATTGGCTTTCTTTTTCAGCAACCCATATACGCCAAAAGTTGCGGCTAAGATTAACGCAATCCAGGGTACCTTACCATAGCTTATGGTAAAATAGCCCGCCCCAATAAGAGCCAGTACTACCGCAATTTTCTGCATTGGGGCTAAACGTTCTTTTAAGAATATATAGCCAAGAAAAACGTTTACCAGCGGATTGATATAATAGCCCAACCCGGCTTCTACGATATGGTTGCTCTCTACCGCATAGATATATGTACCCCAGTTGGCGCTTATAATGAACCCTGCTAATCCCAATCGAAATACCAGCTTAGGCTGCTTTACATAAGCAATAAAGGTTTGCCGATTGGTAAACGCAACCCAGATGAAGAGAAATGCAAAAGACCAAACAATACGGTGTGCTAGTATGTTTACAGATGGCACGCCGGTAATGGCTTTCCAAAAGATAGGGAAAAGTCCCCATGCAATATAACATACTATGGCATATATAATACCCTGATTATAACTTAGCTTTTTAGAGTTAGATGACACGCTTTAGCTGATTAATGGTTTTTGATGTGCAAAGGTAAAAAGAAGAAGTTCTCCTAAAAGCTAAACTTTCCCGTCATGCCGAATGAAGTGAAGCATCTGTTCGTTTAGTGCGTATTGTCACTATTCAACAGATGCTTCACTTCATTCGGCATGACGATTTATAAATTTTTTAAAGAGTCCTTCTTAGCCGCCAGTATTTAGAGGTTGCCCAGCTCAGCAATACGCTCTTCCAGAGTTTTAATTTTACTTTCGGCATCGGCTTGCTTCTGGCGTTCAACAGCCACTACATGCTCCGGCGCACCACTTAGAAACTTTTCGTTGCTCAACTTCTTCCGCACCGATACTAAGAAACCTTGTAAATATTTCAGCTCCTCGCTTAATTTCTTCAGCTCCTCTTCTACATTCAGCATATCTCCCAACGGAATATGGTATTCTATAGTCCCGATTAGGAATGACGAGGCGTTAGCAGGTTTCTCTTCGCTGGGTGTTATTTTTTCTAAGTTTGCCAGTTTAGCAACCATGCTATCAATTTCAGCTGGGTGTTCTCCGTTTATAAAGAGTTCTAAAGTATCTTTTTGTGGAATATTCCGCTCTTTTCGTATATTACGTATTCCGGTTATTAGCTCTTTCATACGCTCTCCGTTAGTAAGAACGGCTTCATCGTACTCTTCGGCACGCGGCATGCGAGAAACCATAATGCTTTCGTTTTCTTTACGCTCTACCAAGTAATGCCAGATTTCTTCGGTAATAAACGGCATAAAAGGATGAAGCAACCTCAATAGCTCATCAAATAAGATAAGTGTTGCAAGATAGGTCTTACTATCAACTGCTTCGCCGTAGGGTGGCTTTACCAGTTCGAGATACCATGATGAGAACTCATCCCAGAAAAGCTTATACACACGCATTAAAGCTTCCGATAAACGATACTTCTCAAAATCATCGTTCAGCTCTTCTATGGTTTTGTTCAGCTTAGTATTGAACCACTCAACTGCCTGCTCAGCGTATAACGGCTGCTCTTTTTCCTTATCAACTGTCCACGATTTAACTAGACGGAAGGCATTCCATATTTTATTGTTGAAGTTACGCCCCTGTTCGCAAAGAGATTCATCAAACAAAATATCGTTACCCGCCGGTGAAGAGAGCAACATCCCCATACGTACTCCGTCGGCGCTATACTGCTCCATCAGCTTAATCGGATCAGGAGAATTACCGAGCGATTTCGACATCTTACGTCCCTGCTTATCGCGTACAATTCCCGTTAAATAAACATTACGGAACGGATATCCGCCAGCCCACTCGTACCCTGCAATAATCATACGCGCCACCCAAAAGAAAAGGATTTCGGGGGCGGTAACCAAGTCGGTAGTCGGATAGTAGTAAGAGAAATCGTCGTTAGGTTCTGCTTCTTCCGATCCCGGAAGTTCGGGATCAAAAACAGATATAGGCCATAGCCATGACGAGAACCATGTATCTAAGCAGTCTTCATCCTGTCGTAAATCTGATAGCTGCAAATCTGATAGCCCCGATTTCTCGCGAGCCAAATGCAGCGCGTCGTGTTCATTTTCGGCAACCACAAATTCGCCATCGAGCATATACCATGCGGGGATACGGTGTCCCCACCATAGCTGGCGCGAGATACACCAGTCTTTGATGTTCTCCATCCAGTGACGGTAGGTATTCTTAAACTTCGGTGGAAAAAGCAATACGTCATCTTCCATAACCGCCTCCAGCGCAGGTTCCGACAGTTCTTTCATCTTTATAAACCACTGCATAGAAAGCTTGGGCTCAATAGCGACATCGGTACGCTCTGAGAAGCCTACTTTGTTTATATAGTCTTCAACCTTGTCGAGTAATCCGGCATTCTGCAGATCGTGCTCAATCTGCTTACGAACGGCAAAACGATCCATACCAACATATAGCTGCGCATCTTCATTTAACGTACCGTCGTCATTAAAGATATCAATAGTCGGAAGGTTATATTTATCTCCTAAAACGTAATCATTCACGTCATGAGCGGGAGTGATTTTCAGCACACCTGTACCAAACTCCATATCAACATAGTCGTCCATAATAACAGGAACAGGGCGGTTGATTAGTGGAACTAGCACACGTTTTCCTTTGAGATGTTGATAACGAGGGTCGCTAGGATTAACGCACACGGCAGTATCTCCCAAAATAGTTTCAGGACGGGTTGTAGCAATAACGACATAGCTATCCTCGCCCTCTATCATATAGCGAAGATAGTAGAGCTTACTTTGAACTTCTTTATATATAACCTCTTCGTCGGAAATAGCGGTTTTAGCCTTCGGATCCCAGTTAACCATCCGCACTCCGCGATATATCAGGTCTTTTTTATAAAGATCTACGAATACACGAATCACACTTTCAGAATACTTCGGATCCATGGTAAAAGTTGCCCTATCCCAATCGCATGAAGCGCCTAATTTTTCAAGTTGCTTAAGAATAATACCGCCATGCTCTTCTTTCCACTCCCAAGCATATTTTAAAAACTCATCGCGAGAGATTGATTTTTTCTCAATACCCTGCGCTCTTAAACGTTCTACAACCTTCGCCTCGGTTGCAATAGAAGCATGGTCGGTACCCGGTACCCAGCAAGCATTATAGCCCTGCATACGCGCACGACGGACTAATACATCTTGTATGGTATTATTAAGCATATGCCCCATATGCAATACACCTGTAACGTTAGGGGGGGGTATCACAATACAGTAAGATGGTCTATCGTTAGGTTCTGAATGAAAAAAGCGGTTCTTTAACCAATATTGGTACCACTTGTCTTCAACTTCTGCCGGGTTATATTTTGCAGGTACGTCCATTTAATAGAATGATTATTTGTTGTTGATTTTATGATAAACTACAAAGTTAATAATTTTATTGTTGAGCTACACTTTGCGGCTTTAGCTATTGATAGTAAGAACCTTACCAAGGTAATAAGCATCCCTTTATTAACAACTATTAATCAGCTATATTTGTGCTATTAATAATATTCAGCTAACAAAAACAACAATTTAACTAAATCATATTACTAATGAAAATAACAACTACCATTCCAGTCGCCTTGCTGTTATCAACTTCTTCTATAATGGCACAAACGGCAGAAGCTAATGCCTCTAAAATTATCGACATGACTAACAACGTTGTGGATATGTATAACGGCTACCTATCAAACTTGAAAAAGGTAAGACGGGGGCTGGAGGTTGCAGAAGAAAATTATGGCGTTCTTTCGGAAAATATAGAGCGTACTGCCCATTCGTGGGATTGTGCTTACATAATACTACGTAGCGATTACAGAGAACAGTTTGAAAAAACGGCAGCGGCGGCTCCTGCTTTTCCCGAGAAAGCAAACATACAATCTGGCATTAAATATGTTCACGAAAATACCGAGCGTTTAAGTAAGAGCTGTGCGGCTTTTAAAGATTACTTTGTAAAAAAAGAATGGTTCAAGATTAGTTAAGTGGTAATTTTCTAAGTTCTTTGTGTAAAGACAGGTAAATATTTTGGTTTCGATAATTGTACAATTTTCGTACTCTCCATTTTCCAGCTGATCTCTCTAAAATCAACCTTTTCAAAGGTTTTATCTTCTATGTAGAGTTGCTCCATTTTCAAAATTAGAAGAAACTATAATCCTGTCAGTTTCTTAATTTCGTTCAGCTTATTTAAAGCCTCTATAGGTGTAAGATTATTGAGATCGAGATTCTTTACCTCGTCACGTATTTGTTTCAGCACAGGATCGTCCAGCTGGAAAAAACTTAGCTGGTAGCCTTCGCGCTGTCCTGCCATATCGTTTATGGGCTTTTCCAGCGGATTCTTTCTGTTAGAACCTTCCATCTCCTTAAGAATGGCTGTTGCCCTGTTTACAACGCTTTGAGGCATACCTGCCATTTGGGCTACATGAATACCGAAACTATGTTCGCTTCCGCCACGTACCAATTTTCGCAAAAAGATTACCGTATCTTCCAGCTCTTTCACGCTAACGTTATAGTTCTTAATACGTCCGAACGACGATTCCATTTTGTTCAGTTCATGGTAGTGCGTTGCAAACAGCGTTTTAGCCCTCGCTTGCGGATGCTCGTGTATATACTCAACCATAGCCCAGGCAATAGATATACCGTCGTAGGTACTTGTTCCACGACCAATCTCATCGAGTAATACCAGCGACCTGCTCGACAGGTTATTGAGAATACTTGCCGTTTCGGTCATTTCTACCATAAAAGTAGATTCGCCTTGCGATATGTTATCGCTGGCGCCCACACGGGTAAAGATTTTATCCACAGTACCAAGAGTTGCAGCCTCTGCTGGCACATAGCAACCTATTTGCGCCAGCAATACTATAAGTGCCGTTTGGCGTAATAATGCCGACTTACCCGACATGTTCGGTCCTGTAATAATTATAATCTGCTGATCTTTTCCATCCAGAAAAACATCGTTAGCAATATATATCTCTCCGGCGGGTAGCAAACGCTCTATTACAGGATGGCGTCCCTGACGGATATCAATAACATCATCTTCTACCAGCTGAGGGCGACAGTAGTTATATGCCGATGCCAGCTGAGCGAATGACAGCAAGCAATCAAACTGGGCAAGCAGTGCCGCGTTCAGCTGTATAGCGCTGACATAATCCAGCAGACTCATCACAATATCGTTAAAGAGCTGCTGCTCTATGGCAAGCATCTTTTCTTCGGCGCCCAGAATTTTTTCTTCATATACCTTCAACTCCTCGGTAATATAACGCTCGGCGCCTACAAGCGTTTGCTTACGTATCCATTCGGATGGTACTTTATCTTTATGTGTATTACGAACTTCTATGTAGTAACCGAAAACATTGTTGAAACTGATCTTTAGCGAAGTGATACCTGTACGCTCTATCTCACGCTGCTGAATTTGCAGCAAAAATTCTTTGCTATTTTTGGTAATGTTACGCAGCTCGTCCAAATCGTTATTTACACCGTTTGCAATAACGCTACCCTTTGCCAGCTGGTTTGATGGCTCCGGGAGTATTTCCTTTTCAATTCTATCACGAATACTTTTACACACGTTCAACTGTTCACCAATCTTGTGTAGCATAGCATTATCAGCCCGCTCGCAGTATCTTTTAATAGGCTCTATAGCTACTAGCGCAACCTTAAGCTGCACAACTTCGCGCGGAAGGATACGCCCTACCGATGCCTTTGATATTAATCGCTCGATATCCCCTACCTCATATAACTTAGAAGAAACGGCTTGGGCACCATCTTCATCCGATAGAAAATAATCTACCACATCAAGCCTGTCGTTTATCGGTTTAATTTCCTTTATCGGCAACGATACCCAACGCCTCAGCAAGCGGGCACCCATTGGAGAAACCGTTTTATCTATAATGCTGATAAGCGTGCGAGCATTTTCGTTGAGCGAATCGAAAAGTTCGAGGTTGCGTACGGTAAACCTATCAAGCCAAACATAGCGGTCTTCGTCAATACGTGAAACTGATGTAATATGACGGATTTTATCGTGTTGAGTCAGCTCGAGATAAAACAAAATAGCACCGGCAGCAACAATTCCGTATGTATAGTTTTCTATACCGAATCCTTTTAACGATGGTGTTTTAAAATGGTTTACCAGCTTATCATATGTGGCAGACTCTGAGAAAGCCCATTCATCCAACTTATAAGTATATAGCTTATTACCAAAATACTTGGTAAACTTATCGTCTTTACCGCGCTGAAATAAGACCTCTTTAGGAGAAAAATTGCTCAACAGCTTATCTACATACTCAAAAGTACCCTGCCCTACATAAAATTCGCCTGTTGAAGCATCCAGAAAAGCTACTCCGGCAACATTCTTATCAATATGTACACAAGCAAGAAAATTATTCTCGCGGTACTCAAGAACGTTATCACTAAAGGTAATTCCTGGTGTTACCAGCTCCGTTACACCACGCTTAACCAACTTCTTTGTCAGCTTCGGGTCTTCCAGCTGTTCGCAAATAGCAACACGCTGTCCAGCACGCACCAGCTTAGGCAAATACGTTTCTATTGCATGGTGCGGAAAACCTGCCAACTCAACCGATGCTGCCGCACCATTAGCGCGTTTTGTAAGGGTTATGCCGAGTATCTCGCTGGTTTTTATTGCATCCTCGCCAAAAGTCTCATAAAAATCGCCCATACGAAACAGCAGTATGGCATCGGGGTGCTTTGCCTTAATCGTTGTGTACTGCTGCATTAATGGTGTTTCTGCTACTTTTTTCGGGCTCATGTGGTATTTAACTTTCTTATTAAAATGCTTTCAAAGATACGAAATTAAGTGGAAGCCTTCGGATAATTTTTCAACACTCCAGGTCAACATCCTGCATCATAAGGCTGCATCAAAATTAAACTTACCGCGCGTTATATACGTTTAGATTTTGAGCTCTTTTAGTCAGATTAAATTCTTACTTTTACGGTCGGATATTCATTATTTTGGCAATGCCCATTATAACACTTACAACAGATTGGGGAAGCGGCGATTACTATCTCGGTCGCTTAAAAGGACGGATACTCTCATCCGCTCCTAGTGTTGTATTTGCCGATATTACGCATCATATTCAACAGTTCAATACGCTACAAGCCGCATTTATACTACGTAACACATACCCTTGCTACCCAAAAGGCAGCATACATATTGTTGGTGTGAATAGCGAACCTTCTCCTTCGAACCCTATCGTGGTAATACAAACAGAGAATTATTTTTTTATCGGTCCTAACGATGGCATGTTCAGCATAGTGTTGGATAACGAACCTGATGAAGTCGTACTACTAAATTCCATAGAAAAACGTAGCGGATTTCGCGCGCTGGAAATAATCGCTACTGCCGTAGGATCAATATGCAATCATAAATCCGTTGATAGTATTGGGATTCAAACAACATTGAAAAAAGAGCATATAGGAAAAGCAGCCTATAACGAGGACTCCATTTCGGGATATGTAAGCTATATTGATTCGTTTGGTAACGTAATCACAAACATTACGAAAGAATTATTTTTTCGGGTAGGACAGGGACGCCGATTTGAAATTCTAGTTCAGAATAACTTCAGCAAAATAACAGAACTATCAAACCATTATGATGATGTTCGCCCGGGAAGAATGCTGGCTATCTTCAACTCTTTCGATCTGCTTGAACTGGCAATGAACCAAGCCAACATATCTCAGCTGGAAAGCCTTGAAAGCAAGTCGAGCATTCGTGTTAAATTTTACGATTAATATTTTATATATACTATGACAAACCAAACACCAGCTACCAACGACGAACGACTAATTGCATTTAAACGCTTGTTGGATATTATGGACGAACTTCGAGAGAAATGCCCATGGGATCGCGAGCAAACATTCGAAAGCCTTCGTACGCTTACCATAGAAGAAACCTACGAATTGGCAGATGCTATCTTAACTCGCGATATGAGCAATATTAAGAAAGAGCTGGGAGATATTCTTCTGCATATTGTATTCTATGCAAAAATGGGTGATGAAGAAAAACAGTTCAATATAACCGATGTTATTAATAGCCTTTGTGATAAGCTGGTTTATCGCCATCCGCATGTATTTGGAGAAGTACAAGTTGACGGATCTAACCAAGTTGTACAAAACTGGGAGCAGCTAAAGGTAAAAGAGAAAGATGGTAATAAGACCATACTGTCGGGGGTACCTACTGCAATGCCCGCGCTTGCTAAAGCCAACCGTATTCAGGAGAAAGTTACCGCAGTGGGGTTCGACTGGGAAGAACGCCAGCAGGTTTGGAATAAAGTAAAAGAAGAATTTGACGAACTACAGCAAGAAATTGAAAATGCAGATCAAAAACGTATGGAGCAAGAGTTTGGCGATCTGTTTTTCTCACTTGTAAGCGCCGCACGCCTTTACGACATTGACCCCGAAGCTGCTCTTGAGCGTACCAACCAAAAGTTTAAGAAGCGTTTTGGATATTTAGAGCAAAAAACCATTAAGCAAGGGCAATCGTTAAAAGATATGAGCCTTGACGAAATGAATCAAATATGGGAAGAGGCTAAGGCTTTTGATTAACCTGCTAAAATAGTCGAATGAATTCTTTATACATTCATTGGAATATAGATCCTATATTAATAAATCTGGGGTTTACAGAGTTACGCTACTATGCCATTTTGTTTGTTGGCGGACTGATACTGGGTGCCTACATTGTAAAACGTATGTTCGAGCAGGAGGGATTAAATCCTGATTTAATCTATACCTTGACATTTTACATACTTATCGGAACTGTTACAGGGGCAAGGTTAGGGGCATTGTCTTTTTTATCAGCCAGAATACTATTTAAACCATCCTCTTGAAATGATTTTACCTTTTTCGAAAGATGCGTCGGGTAGCTGGCATTTCTCAGGCTATAAAGGGCTAGCAAGTCATGGAGGAATTATCGGAGTATTAATAGCAGCATACATTTTTGTGCGAAAAAAGAAGCCGAGCTACCTATGGCTACTCGACCGTATTGCCATAGCAGGAGCCTTAGCGGGATGCTTTATCCGAATTGGCAACTTCTTTAACTCTGAGATAATCGGTACACCATCCGATCTGCCGTGGGCTATAGTATTTGAGAGGGTCAGCACAGTACCGCGCCACCCGGCACAGCTATACGAAGCAGCAGCCTATTTAGCCATATTTGGAGTACTTATATATTTATACACCCGCAAACGAACTCGGCTAAAGGATGGCTTTATTCTCGGACTATTTTTAGTACTACTGTTTACCGCCCGGTTTTCATCGAGTTCTTAAAAGAGCGGCAGGTTGACTTTGAGAGTGGCATGGCGCTTGATATGGGGCAGCTGCTTAGTATACCGCTTATAATAGTAGGAATACTGCTGATATGGTTTAATCGTCGTAGTAGGTATTTCGTATCCAATTAAGTATGAAGAAGAAAATCCTACTTTCGGTTCTTGTTCATTTAATTTCTATGGGTGCATTCGCCATAATATATTTGATACCCGCAGTCTCAGAATTTATTAGAAATACGGAATTCAGCTCGCGCGGCTCAAGTACTCCATTAGGCATGGTTCTCCTAATACTACCTGCAATATTTATTATTTACATATGGTATCCAAGAGCATTTAACGATAGGGCGAATTGGAAAAGCGAAACAAGTGTATGGACAAAAGTTAAACTATCGTTACTCACCATCAGCCAAGTAGCGATTACTGTCGCATATGCAATAGCCTTAGCCAGCTACATTTACTATTAATGAGCGATAGAGGGGGTATAAAATAGAGTCGCCCTGGGGAGGGCGACTCTCCCAAAAACCACCAATAACCAGAAAAACTATCCAAGAAATTAGATATCGTGAAATATCTAACCGTTTTTCATCATTATAAACACGCTGTTTTTTGTTTTGTTCAGCGGCAAATAAAAAAAATTGTCGTTTAACACTTACAGCCCCGCAAACGACTAAAATACAGCACCCTAACAGGTGACTAAAATAAATTGGGACTGCCCACTAACTAACGGCAGTCCCAATTCCCCTTTAAACAATCAATAATCCAAAACTAGCACAATTGCTACTCAAATCTATAGATATTTATCACAATAACCATGCCACAAATCCAATATTAAAATTATTTCGAACTTAAAATCTGCTCGGTCAATTTCTTTCTTTTTGCTTTTATTTGTCATACTTTCTACCTTTGCCTTAAACAAAATATTAAGCACAATGGGTATTAAATATAAAAGAGTGCTGCTAAAGCTAAGCGGCGAAGCTCTGCAAGGCAATGGTGAACAAAGTATTGATTCGGCAATACTTACACAATATGCTAACGAAATAAAGGGCATAATTAGTAAAGGCGTACAAGTAGGTATTGTTATTGGCGGAGGAAATATTTTTCGCGGGCGTGGCGGTACTCAACGCGGTTTCGACCGGGTAAAAGGAGATCAGATGGGTATGCTGGCAACCGTTATTAACAGCATTGCTATCCAGTCGGCACTAGAAGGGATAGATGTTAAGGCTAAGGTGCTCACCTCTATCCGTATGGAACCTTTCGGCGAGTACTATTCCGGCGCAAAAGCCGTTGATTATATGAATGATGGTTATGTAGTTATTATTGCTGGAGGTACGGGTAACCCTTTCTTTACCACCGATACTGCTTCGGCATTACGTGGTGTTGAGCTGGGCGTTGAGGCTCTGCTAAAAGGAACTAATGTGGACGGAGTATATACTGCCGATCCCCAAAAAGACCCAACAGCAACCCGTTTCGAGAGCATTAGTTTTGACGAGGTTTATAAGCGAAACTTACGGGTAATGGACTTAACCGCTTTTACGCTATGTAAAGAAAATAGCTTACCTATTGTTGTCTTCGATATGAACAAGGAGGGAACCTTAGAGCGATTAGTAATGGGCGAAAACGTAGGAACAGTAGTAAGCTGATCAACCAAAGTGTAAATTTTCTTTTTTCCAGTTCACTCCTATTTTATATCTTTGTAGAAAGACCGTAAACCATACAACTACGACATTATGGAAACTAAAGCAAAACAAGCAATTGCAGTGGCAAAAGATAAAATGCAGAAAGCGGTTGATTTTCTGGAAACCGAACTTCAAGCAGTAAGAGCAGGAAAGGCAAACCCTGCTATGCTTAACAATATAAACGTAGATTACTACGGAACAAAGACTCCGCTTACTCAGGTATCGAGCGTTACCTCGCCCGATGCCCGTACTATTCTCATCCAACCATGGGAAAAAAACATGATTGGTCCGATTGAGAAAGCCATTATGGCGGCTAACATCGGCTTTAACCCTCAAAATAACGGAGAGACGGTTCGTATTAGTGTTCCACCTTTAACGGAAGAACGTCGTAAAGATTTGGTAAAGCAATGTAAGCAAGAGGGAGAAACAGCAAGGGTTTCCATCCGCAATACCCGTCGCGATACCATTGATTCCATTAAAAAAATGCAAAAAGACGGCTTAAGTGAAGATCTTGCGAAAGATTTTGAAGCTGAAGTTCAAAAAATTACCGACGACTTCAATAAAAAGGTTGACGGAATCCTTGAAAAGAAAGAAAAAGAAATAATGACAGTATAGCTAAAAGGCCATCCAAAAGCCTTTTATATCGTCATGTCTCACCTCGTTCGGCATGACGGTTTGTTTTTTTAGAAATCGCTCTCAGCAATTTACCGCTGTAGCAACCTACCACTCGTACATAACCCAAGGGCTGTCTTCGTCCTCAACCAGATAGCGAGTAACCTCGTCGCCCCAATCGTTTTTGGGTAGAAGATTAGCATTGCCATTTGTTTTAAAATACAGCTCGATGATGTTGTTGTACAGCGTCCGGAAACCTTCTTTTGTACGGGATTGTATAAACTCATGCGCCTCCTGCGAGTTGCTGATCCTATACCATTTCCGCATACTCTCTTTGCACGATTCTATATCCTTGGTTGACTCTAACGAATCTATGTAAAAGTTATTGTGCTCGCCTATAACCTGACTTAACGAAATACCAAATTGTTTTTCGTCAGGCAGAGCATCAGCATCGGGGTTTTCGATGAAGTATTCATTTCCATCGTCTTCATACTCTATCTTCTTTCTTCTTACCGAAGAATAAATTAAGGTAACTATTTACGACAATACTCTAAATGAATTTGGTAACAAATTAACATCGAAAACTCTTCTCCGTTAACATAGTTTAAGAATCTATAATGTAAAAACTTTGTCATTATCTATACTGTTATTAACTTTACAGAGTTTTTAATCGAGAGCAGATATAATAAGACATTATGGCATAAAATGCCGCCAACGTAGCCGCAACTTTGTCGGGGTGTCTTTTAAAAAGAGTTGGAAGCCTCTTATTTCTTTTTCTCACGTTGAGATAAAGCACTTCCAGCGATACTTTTAGTCCTTGCACTTGAACGTCCACCTTGTAATGCTTTAGACGCTTTAGTAGCAACGGCTTTTGATGTAACTTTCTTTGCCATGCCTTTTATCTATTATGGTGACAACATGTTTCAGGTTGTCGTTATCTCTGCAAATTAGCAGAATTATTAAACCGTATGTGCTTAATGCACACTTGAGAGAACTCTTTATTGCGCTGTAACGCAATCTTCATCAACGTATTGTCCGTGATCGTGGTCAACTACATAATACTCATATAATTTGCTAACGGTTTTATATCCGCACCACTCATCAGAGAATAACGTTGCCGTTCTTTTTACCGTTCGCAAAATTGGAATTGTCAATGATTTATAAGAAGTACCACGGACTACTTTACAAACTACCTTACCACCACGTTGAAACATACCCATAACGGGAACTTTATCTTTGAAGCTCCTACTTTGTGAATTCTTAACCTTCTTGTTATAGTGACGATTTTTATTCTTGCCGCCTACAAAAGTTTCATCAAGTTCGACTTCTCCGTCAAGTTTTTCTTCCATGACAATACCAAAGCATTCACGAATACGATGATTCATGAACCACGCGGTTTTATAAGTTACAGATATATCTCTTGATAGTTGGGTGGATGAAATACCTTTCTTGGTAGAAGTTATCAGACATATAACTACAAACCACTTTCTCAAAGGAACTTTAGAGCCTTCGAACATAGTTCCTATTCTGACGTTGAAATTTTTGCCCGTATTCTTACAACGGTACATTCCATCGCCACGGTTATATACTTTAGAAGTCGGGTCATAGGGAGAAATTGGAATGCCATTCTCCCAAATTTGTAACTCAAGATACTTGATGCAGCCATCCTCCGTTGGAAATGCATCTAAAAAGTCGTACAAAGAGTTGAATTTACCGATAATCATAATACCAAAGTTTATAGTTCTTGGTATATATAACTTTGGCAAGAAAATTTCTTGGGAGGAAATTTAGTGAATGGAAGTTAAATAATCAACCATTTTATTGAATATCAAGTATTAAAATTTAGAATCAGTATAAATAGCAACAAACTCATTTAGGGTATTGTCGTAAATAGTTACTTAAATAAAAAAGGTGCACTATAAATAGTACACCTTAATATCGTTAATCAGAAATGCTTATTTTAAGCGACCAGGATAAACTTTCAATGCTTCATCAAGACATTTTACTGCATTCTTTAAATCTTCTATTTTCAGTACATAGGCGACACGTACTTGATGTTTTCCTAACTCCGGCTTTGAGTAAAAACCTGTAGCTGGTGCCATCATTACGGTTTGCCCTTCGTAGCTGAATTCTTCCAACATCCATTGGCAGAATCTATCGGTATCGTCAACAGGTAGCTGAACTATCGTATAGAACGCACCCTTAGGGTCGGGGCATGTAACGCCGTCAATCTTATTTAAAGCTCCTACGATATAGTCGCGACGTGCCACGTACTCCTGATAAACCTCATCAAAATAGGTTTTAGATGTCTGAAGCGCCGCTTCGGCAGCAACTTGTCCGTAAGCCGGAGGGCAAAGACGCGCCTGTCCAAAACGTAATGCAGCCGACATTACTTCTTTGTTGTGAGAGATGATAGCCCCAACACGGATACCGCACATGCTGTAACGCTTAGATGTAGAATCGAAAAGCACTACGTTATTCTCTATCCCCTTAAGGTGCATTGCCGAATGATGCTTTCTTCCGCCATAGCAGAACTCGCGATATACTTCGTCTGAGAAAAGATATAAGTCGTACTTCAAAACCAGCTTACGAAGCTGCTCTAGCTCATCCTCTGTATAAAGATATCCGGTAGGGTTATTAGGATTACAAATCATAATACCCTTTGTTTTAGGAGTAATAAGCTTTTCGAACTCCTCAATAGCAGGTAAAGCAAAGTTAGTTTCAATAGTAGTGGTGATAGGCTTAATAACTACCCCGTTCATCATGGCAAACGAATTGTAGTTGGTATAGTATGGCTCGGGAATGATAATCTCGTCGCCCGGGTTAAAGCAAGCCATAAAAGCAATGGTTATTGCTTCCGATCCGCCCACGGTAACCACTATTTCGTTTGTATAATCAAGCTCTATACCGATACTTTTATAGTAACCGGCTAACCCTTTTCTATATGATTCGTTACCAGCCGAATGGCTATACTCAATAACCTTTGCATCGTAATTTTTTACAGCGTCAAGAGCAACTTGAGGAGTAGCAATATCGGGCTGCCCGATATTTAGATAGTAAACTTTTATCCCTTTTTTCTTTGCCGCTTCGGCATAAGGAACAAGCTTTCTGATAGCTGACGCGGGCATTATTACGCCCTTTTCTGAAATTTTTGGCATAACGTTCTATTCTTTTTTAGTTGGCTACTTAGGTTAGATTAAATTTCCTGCAAACATATACCTTTCTTCTTAAAAACAATATGTTTTTACGCACTTTATTATGTCAAGAGGTATTTTTTATTTATTCACCAGAATATGTTAATAATCACAATAATTATTATGTATAATATATATTTTCATTATTTTTAATATATATGTGAAAGCCGAAAAACAAAATTATAATTTACACATTAGAGTCAATATTGATGAATCTAATAAGAATGAATTTATATCTACAGCTAGATTTTTTAAAGAAAGATATAAGAAAAAAATTATTGTTTATCCAGGTTTTGTTGATGGTATTGAAGGATGTAAATTATCTGATTGTTTACTAGATAGAAAAAAGAAAAGTCAATTCTTAATAGAGTTATATAAAGAACATGGAGTAGATGTACTAGGTTTTTATCCCGATGACTATCGTTATGAATGCCCTGTTAGGAGCCCATACCACCACGTAATCGGACCTAATGGTGAGTTCTATAAATGTTGGAATGATGTGGGCAATCAAGAAAAAGTAATTGCCACACTTGATAAAGGTGTAATCAACCCAATACTTCTAAATAGGTACTATGTGGCTGGAGATCCTTTTGATGATAAAAAGTGTATAGACTGCATTCATATTCAAACCTGTGGTGGTGGCTGTCCGTACTTAAGGATTCAAAATGAATTTGAAAATAAAAATATTGACACATGTGACCTTATCAAGGATAACTTAGAAGAATACTTGGAAATTCATTATGAAAGAATAATAAAAAGAAATGAATAATCAACTATGCGTTTTATTTTATTATTAATGCTATTGTCCACTTCCTCATCTTTAAACGCGCAGCCCAGCCTATCAAAGCATCAGATGAAGGAAGATATTTCTTTTTTAGCAACAACCATTAAAGATGTATGCCCGCATTTAAGAATAAGAGAACATGTTACTGGAGTGTGTCTAACAAAGAGTATTGACTCGCTAGTTCAAATTGCTAATAAATGTCAAGATTTTGAAAACTTCTACTATTTAGTTCAACAGATACTTTTTCTTACACAAGACCAGCACAACGTTATAAGCAGCTTTTACTATGCTGACCTGGAAGAAGACAACCCAACAATTACGGAGCAAAGTTTAGAATTGGGTGCTTTATGCGAAATGGACTATGTAAAATATCATCCCGCAGGCGCATTGCTAGTAGAGTATAGTGATGGAAGGTATTATTTTGGAAACGACCAATACCATACGAATGGAAAACTTGCGATACCCGGTAGAGCAGAGCTTATTGCGATTAACAATATTCCGATTAAAACATATATTGAGAAATATAATAGACCTGTTGATAATAGTATTCGATGGGATTTTACACATGATAATTTCTACACACACCGTATATATTTGCCCAGAGATTATGGGGGAACTATTTCTTACAAGACAGAGTATGATACACTACAAATAACTATTCAGCCTTTTTCTATAATGAGCAATAGAACTGTTGATGCTTTTGACTTCAACGTGTTCTTTGATGATGAAGAGAAACTGCTATACATAAGAATTCCATCTATGGATATGGATGAACTCTCATTCTTAACCAACGAAATGCTTGCTTATAAAGATGAAACTATAGCTAAAGTTATAATTGATATAAGAGGGAATGGTGGCGGGAACGATAATTTTTGGATAGATGTTCTTAGAACAATTCGTTCAGAATCTATATCTACTAAAGAGAAATGCTACATCAGAAACACAAAAGCTGTACTAGATTATGCCCAGAAGTATAGAAACATAGAAATAAGCGATGAACTTGTTTTGTACTGCGAACAAGAATTTGTAAAAATCTCTGCCGATAGCACAACCACATATGAACCGGCTGTTGAAAACTTAAACTATAATGGAAATATCTATGCTATAGTTAACGATCATTGCTTTTCGTCAGCATTAGCTTTTTCTGCTTTTTGCAACAGAAATAATGGACTGATAACAGTAGGAGAGCCTTCCGGATATATTGGTGGTCGCGGTATTACTCCTTTCTTTTTTGAGCTACCAAACTCCCACTTAGTTTTTACACTTAGCCCAGTTCTTGATGCAAGCTATATTGAAGAGCCTATTGATTTCTATGACCACAAGGTGGATGTTTTAGTAAAACAACCCTTAGAGGAAATCGTTTTCGAGCGAAACTTAGATCATAGTACAAAGCGATATTCCAAATCGTACTTATATAAAAATGACAGTGTTTTTAAAGCAGTATTATCACTATAAGACTTTCTATCTTACAGATAAACGATCCTCGTCCATTCTTGTAGTGTACTGCTGTAGAAAGGCTTTTGCCAGCTGCTCGAGCTCGTTTCGAATGTCGGGTAAAGAATCGACAAGGTTATTGCTAAGGAAGGTATCTTCTTTAAACTTATACATAGAAAGCGTTTTTTGCCCGTCGAACTGAATCATATAGTCATCTTTCATTAGCTGTAGAAAGCTGCCGACATACTGAACGGCAAAATCTTTACCGAGGTACTTCGGTTCAGCGATGGTATCTGTTACAGCCTCTGTAGCAGTAGCTCCATCAGCTTTAGGCTGCTTTTCTAATAAGTTGGTGCCGAATGAAATAAACGTTCCTCTATAGCTTAAGTACGATAGAACGGAAGGCAGAATATCTGCCTGTTGCGCCAACCTTTCTTCCATTCCAACCAAAGTGGAGTCGCCCGGAGCATAAAATACAATAGGTATGGCATATACGCCCGCGGTTGTCTTATACTCGTCGTTCATAGAGTATATGCCCCCGTGGTCGGCAGCCAGCACAAAGAGCGTACTATCGTACCATGGCATTTGCGACGCGGTTTCGAAGAATCGTTGCAAAGCATAATCGGAGTAGCGCAACGAGCCGCGGAAAGCATCGGGATCGCCCTTAAAGACATCCTTATAACGCTCGGGTAAATTAAATGGTGTGTGCGACGAAAGCGAAAAAAGCGCCGTACAGAAAGGCTGCGGCATTTTATTCAGCTCCTGCGCATAGAACTGGAAAAACTCTTCGTCGAAAATACCGGCTATACCGTCGTAGTGCGACTTGTCGCCAAACTCATCCATACCGTAGTACTCCTCAAAACCCATAAGGTTGGCAATGCCGTTAAAGCCCATCGCGCCGTTATAGGCATTATGGAAGAATGCCGTTTTATACCCTTCTTCGCGAAGTATGGTTGCAATACCATTAACATGATTTGCCGAATATGGCGAAAGCACATAAGGTTCTACAATAGATGGGATAGAGGCCAATATCGAAGGCATTGCATCAATCGATTTTCGCCCGTTGGCATATGAGTAAAGATAGTATCTACTCTGTCGCATCAACGAATCGAGAAAAGGTGTGTACGATACAAGCCCTGCTTTGTCTTTATTATACGCCGATATAAACTCCGCCCCGTAACTTTCGAGAATAAAAATCACAACATTTTTATAGCGGAACGGCTCTGTAGGCTGATAGTCCTTTTCCGGTGTAAAAATAGCTGCCAGCTCATTCTCAGAATAGTAGCGGTATATAGGCATTTTGTCAATTGTCAGCGTTTTTATTAACGTAAAAGGTGTACTTTGCACTATCGGCATTTCGATAGGTTCTTTTACATATTCCGAGGCATTAGCAAGGCTTATGGGACGGTTATGAAACATCAGATGCCCACGCATTCCGAAGAACATAAATAAAACTCCTACCAGCATCAGCACGGTATTTACCGGATAGTAAACCAGCGGAGATGAAAACCGTTCGGGTTTTCGCAGCTTACCGTATGCCTTAATCAGAATAAAGACCATTGCCGCAAATATCAGCACAATGTACCAGTACTGAATAAAGAATCCGCCGAACAGCTGCAGTATATTCCCCTCGTTAGAGAACTCGTCGAAAACCGTTGCGGTTGTTCGGCGCATGGTAAAACGGAAGTAAATAATATCTATACAGTTGGCTGCAATAGCGATAGAGTTTGTTAATACATACCAAAACTTGAAAACCTTTTGATATGTGTTGTTATACCTGAACTTAAAGGGTATAAGCATCGCCACAAGATAAAGGGAGTTGACATATACCAACGCCAAAGCATCGAACCTCATTCCCCCCAATAAGAGAGAGAAGAAATGTGAGGTGGTCATGTTTGGATAGTAGCCCGTATTAAACAGATAGAACAGCACACGACAAATGGTGAACAAAAACATTACCAAAGCCTTGCGGTAAAGCAGCATTAAGAATACGCTGCTATTTAAACCGCTACGAGTTAAGTAATACTGCCATATGTTTTTGTAACTACTGCTTCTCTCCATAAACCGCGATACTATTTTGCCCGATATTTACTTCTCTCTTTAAATGCAACCACCAACGAGAACTTAAATGCATTCGACAGAACTCCGTCCTGCCCTTTAACCACCGTAAGATAAGATATATCAAACGTAACAGGGCTATAGTTCAAGCCCGCCCCAAATGTAAGATAGTTACGCCCTCCTAATCTGCTCGCTTCCGAGTAAAATCCGGTACGAGCAAAAAACAGCTTATTATACGCATATTCTAAACCTGTATTTCCTGTAATGGAGGACGATAACCCGTTTCCGAAAGAACGGAACAGAGCAGTAGGAACCGCATCATCGTTATACTTATAGTCTTCGGGAACCAGCAGCTTATTAATGTCTAAAGAAAGCGAAAGGCTATTCGTTTCGTCAAAAGACATGGTTAACCTACCGCCAACCCTCATGCTCATGGGAAGGAAGTACTCTTCTCCGCCGTCCGATTTCAGCTTTGTTCCGATGTTAGAAAAAGTAACACCGACGGCAACTTCAGAGTCTTTACTCCATAAACGAACAGGCTTTTGCCAATATGCGGCGACATCAACAGCAAAGTTATGCTTATGCTTGGTATAGGGAATATCGCTCCCCTCAATCATTGTAGAGTTAATGTACCGCGCGGTAAGCGCTCCCGATAAATTAGGACCGAAGGTACGCGAGTACGATACATCGAACGCAAACTCGGTTGGCTTTACGCTTGCCAGATAGTCGGCATTCTCGTTATAAAGGCTTATATTCCCTAATGAGAAGAAATACAACGATGCTCCCAATGCTTGGTTCTGAAGCAGCGAATAGTAGCCTGACAGGTAACCCAAGTGTACATCTTTTGCAATATCTCTAAGCCATGGTACGTACGATATTCCAACCCCTCCGTTGTCCTGCATAAAGGCATATTTAGCAGCATTCCACCGCTGCGAGAAGATATCGGGTGATGTTGCCGCTCCTACTTCTCCCATACCGGAAGAACGAGCATCGGGTGCGATATTAAGTGTTGGCAGAGCCGGCGTTATCTTTCGCGCATTTAGGCTGCTTGGCGCAAAAATGCACAGGAAAAACATGAATAGTGGTATATGGCGTCGTTTCATAAATCAAAACCTATGAGAAATAAAGCGGAAAGGTAGAATTTTTACAAATAAAATGAAAATTTAACGTTAAACCTGTAGGGCAGAGATGAATCTCCCTGTTATTTCGAGCGCAGCGAGAAATCTGCTAAATAGGAGTAGTTCGTTAGCTCAGCAGATTTCTCGCTGCGCTCGAAATGACGAAATATATACTACAACCTAGTCGTTACCTTTGCAATCATAGTTCTCTTCCATTCGGCAAAGCTGCCATCCATTATTCGCTGGCGAGCCTCGTGTACCAACCATAGGTAGAACGCGAGGTTATGAATACTTGCCAACTGGGGACCCAACATTTCGCCCGAAATAAACAGATGCCGTAAGTACGATTTCGCATAATGATGATCGACATAGCTTACGCCCTCAGAATCTATAGGCGAAAAATCGTGGCTCCATTTCTGGTTGCGAATATTAATTATCCCATCTGATGTAAATAGCATTCCATTACGCCCATTACGCGTTGGCATTACACAATCGAACATATCGACTCCACGCGAAATGGCTTCGAGAATATCGGCAGGTGTACCAACGCCCATAAGATAGCGGGGTTTATCTTTAGGCAGTATTTCGTTAACCACCTCAATCATCTCGTACATCTGCTCCGTAGGTTCGCCAACAGCTAAACCGCCAATAGCATTTCCGTCGCGGTTAAGCGATGCTACATGCTCTGCCGCCTGTCTACGCAAGTCTTTATATACGCAACCCTGCACTATAGGGAAAAGCGTTTGGCTGTACCCATGCATATCTTCGGTTTCGTCGAAGCGTTTTACGCAACGTTCCAGCCATCGCTGAGTAAGCTTTAGCGACTTGGCGGCGTAATCGTACTCCGCCGTTCCGGGAGGGCATTCGTCGAAAGCCATAATAATATCCGCACCTATTTTACGTTGTATATCCATTACGCTTTCGGGTGTAAAGAAATGCTTAGAGCCATCGATATGCGAACGAAACTCGCAACCCTCTGCCGTAAGCTTGCGATTTTCTGCCAATGAGAAAACCTGAAAACCACCGCTATCGGTAAGGATGGGTCCATCCCAACCCGAAAACCTATGTAGTCCGCCAGCCTGCTCCAACACGTCAGTCCCGGGGCGTAAATATAAGTGGTAGGTATTGCCAAGAATAATTTCTGCTTGTACCTCTTCTTTCAAATCGCGATGAAGCACGCCCTTAACGCTGCCTACCGTGCCAACAGGCATAAATATAGGAGTATGAATGTCTCCGTGATCAGTATGTATAACTCCCGCTCTGGCGGCGGTATTGCTATCGGTATGCTGTAAATCGAATGTCATGCTAAGTATTAATGAGATGGCAAAGTTATACAATTTGAATAAAGATTTAAAAAGCGAAGAACAAGGATGCTAGAATAGATTAAACTATTCTAGCAAATAATTATTAGATTTATCAATTCAAAAATAACACGCCTATTATATCTATTTGGATAAAGAAATAAGGCTGTATTATAATAATGGTTATTCCAAAACTAGGCTTTTATAGGAATTAATTAGTAATGCAAATAGGACTATAAATAGTGTTTATATTTTTAGGCATTTTGATGAAGATCGTGGACAACTACAGTCAGATCAACAAAAAGATAAGCTCGAAATTTTTTGGAATGCTTCCTACTATGAAAAATTAATAGATTATATAAAAATCACAGTTGCCTTCGAGACTTTAAATAAAACATTACTGATTAAAAGTGGGGTTTTAATACATAAAATAGATCATAGTTTTTTCAATAAGAAACTACAAAAGAAACAGCGTAATGGATACCCCCAACTAGAATTGAAGAATTTTATGAAAACAATTTTACCGGCATTGATTTTATAAATCGTAAAGCAATTTTAAATGGTCTAAGAAAAAACTTGGAAACAATAAATTTCACACACACACATTAAATGAAGAGTATCAGTCCATATTAAATTGAGATATAACATTAGTGAAATATTTAAAAGAAATAAATAAGAGAAGAAATAGATTACATTTCATTTTTGATTTTGAAGGTGCGTTTGAAGTGAATCACCATATTCAAAAATGGGAATTTATAAAAAATACTTCAACATCAATAATAGAACAGGAGCTAGCAATAATTAACGAAGAACTTAAAAACCAAGACTAACGAGTATTTTTATGTTATGCCTTATATATTGACAATATGAAAAATGTACTTCGTTTATTTTTTTTCATACTCTCTATTCTTATTTTCAGCAAAATATTTGCCCAATCTAATCAGTCCAAATATTCGTGGCGCATAATGTTCTACAACGTAGAAAACTACTTTGATACGGAAGACGACTACGAAACGGAAGATGACGAATTTCTACCTGTCGGTTTTTATCGATGGACGCCGGCAAAGTTCGAGAAAAAGCGGGATGATATTGCCAGAATTATCGACACTATTGGCATACCGACAATAGTAGGTTTGTGCGAAGTGGAAAATCGGTTTGTGCTGGAACAACTAACGCAGCAAACAAACCTTAGCAAATATGGTTATGCCATACTTCATAGAGATTCTCCCGATCCCAGAGGTATAGATGTTGCGTTGCTATACCTACCACAACAGCTCAGGCTGATTGATTCCGCGTTTTTCAAAGTAAACATTACAAAACGAACAAGGGAGATTCTTTACGCTAAAGGAATACTGGGCAATATAGACACGTTGCATATTTTTGTAAATCATTGGTCGTCGAAAATCGAGGGGGAAGAAGAAACTGAACCTTACCGCATAAAGGCAGCAAGAACATTGCGCCAGAAGATCGACTCTATTTTGCAGTACAATCCCACTGCTAACATTATTGCCATGGGCGACTTTAACGATTTACCCGACAGCAAATCTATACAAGAAGGCTTGAGAGCAAAATCGACAGCTCATTTGCTTCAACACAACGATATTTACAACCTTGCAACACTATTGGAGAGTGGAGAAGAAGGCACATCTAAGTATAAGGGAAAGTGGCAGCTGGTAGATATGATGTTTTGCTCTGCCACCATGCTAAACAATAATAGCAAGCTATATTGTAACCCATTAGGTTTTACCATTTTTAAAGACGGCTATTTATTAGAGGCGGACAAAACCTACGGAGGCATCAAGCCTAAGCGAACATTAGCCGGACCCCGACACATTGGTGGGGTAAGCGACCACCTACCTGTTTATATAGATATTAAAAGCAGCTTATAACACATTATGTCATTTCGAACGAAGTGAGAAATCTGCTTATATGTATCACGAAAAAAGAATTCTTAAATGGTGATTCTATTCAAGAGATTTCTCACTTCGTTCGAAATGACGTAATAGAACAAGCCGCTTAGACAGCTGGCATTCTTTTCTAAGCGGCTTTTCTCCTTCTGCAAGGTTTAAAATCCTACTATGGCATTAGCTAGATACAACCTTGCAAAATTTGCTCTCTTACTTCTAGGAAAAATAAAGATGCTACTAAACTTGCGAATACTAACCAAACGTTAGCTATGAAAAAGAATAGCGCAACTCATCAAAACCTTATCTCCCGAAAGTCAGACTAAAAATGTTGTGTATTTACGGCAGGTCTTCTGGCTTACTTTTTACGTTCTTCGCCTTCCCATCTCTACAGACAGTGGCTTGCGGAAAACAACCTACTAACAGGCAAAGGCTTACAGCAGCGGGTACTGCTCCCGATTTACACGAGATTCCCTTATCCGAAATACGAAAGCAAAGATATGAATTTATTAGCTGAACATAATTGTTTTAGGTTCAAGCTCGCTTTAGGAAGATATTATCCATGAAAGCCGTCGCCGTCCGATGAAGAACAGGTAAATAAAAGCCGCGCGCGTTTCCGAGCGAAAAACGGGAGCTGCGGTTCGTCTTTTCGGCCTCGACGTCGAGGCTGAAAAGACCGCGGCGCTCGCCGGCGCCTCGCGGCCGGACGTAAGCGGATTTCATAGTACGCTTCGCGAAGCGGAAAGTCCGCTTACCAACGGCGAGATCGAGCTTGACGAGAGCCGCTTCGGAGCCCGCGGCGTTCGCGGCGAACGCTGGCGCGTAGCGCGGGGCAAGCTACCTGTTTTGGGGATGCCCGAGCGCGGGGACGGGGTTTACGCTCCGCTCGTACGGAGCCGTTCGGCGGGCGAGCCAACGCCCGTTCTTAAGGGTAAGGCGGACGCTGACGCGGTCGTTTATTCCGACGGATTCGGAACCCGCGCGGAGCGGCGAGTTACGGGTATAAAAAGCAGCGCCACAGGGTCGGGCGCGGCGAGAACGCGTTCGCGAACGGAGCCGACCGTATCGACGGGATCGAGCGCTTTCGGGGGCTACGCGAAGTAAGACCGGCTAAGCTCCGAGGAGTTCGCGAGCGTACGTTTCACTCGCGCGTCAACGAGCGCGAGCTTAGCGATAGCTGCGGAAACAAAAATATTTACCTGACTTTACCCGGAAGCTTTAGAAAAGCTCCGCTAAAGTTATCTTGAACCTAGTTTTATATATGTTATTTATCAACTCATTTTACAACATAACAGCTACAACCAAATATCACAGTAATGGAAAATAGCTACCAACCTGAATTATTAGGTATATTTGTAGCAGTCTTTAACAGAAAAGGCAATTTTAAAATATGGATACCCAAACCATACTATTAGCGTTTACCCTCACCCTAATTGCCGGACTATCTACCGGTATAGGTAGCATTATATCGCTGGTTGCCAAACGTACCAACACCAAATTTTTATGTGCATCGTTAGGATTTTCGGCAGGGGTTATGCTTTACGTCTCATTTATGGAGATGATGCCAACAGCAAAAGAAGGCTTGGAACGGGTTGTGGGCGAAAAACTTGGGCTACTATACTTAATACTTGCATTTTTTGGAGGGATAGGCTTTATTGCGGCAATAGACTTTTTAGTCCCCAAATCAACCAATCCCCACGAAATTCATGGCGTTGAGGAGATGGGCAAAAAAAAGGGGTTACACCGTGTAGGGTTAGTTGTCGCGCTATCTATTGCCATACACAACTTTCCCGAAGGTATTGCCACGTTTACGTCTGCTCTTGAGGGGTTAGACCTCGCCATTCCTATTACCGTCGCCATTGCCATACACAATATACCCGAAGGTGTTGCCGTTGCCGTACCTATTTATCATGCAACCGACAACAAGAAAAAAGCATTCTGGTTCTCATTTCTATCAGGACTTGCAGAACCCTTAGGTGCGCTAGTTGCTTACCTATTTTTAATGCCGTTCTGGTCGCCGTTGATTAACGGAATTGTATTGGCAGCCGTATCGGGCATTATGGTTTTTATATCTCTGGATGAGCTGCTACCCAGCGCCGAAAAGTACGGCGAACACCACATTTCTATTGCAGGACTTGTTGTAGGTATGCTGGTTATGGCGTTCAGCTTATACCTCTTCGTCTAGCTTTGCCTCGTTTCTATCCTTTGCCCGGCAATAAAAGCAGTGAACATCAAATTTATTTTAGCGTCAGCTAAAATAGGTAAACCGATTTGGTTAAAGACAAACATTAAGCTAAACTTGCGCCGCATTAACTTAAATACTAACTATTGAAAAACCACAAGCAGCTAATAGCCTTCTTTACGCTCCTGTTTCTTGGAGCGCGGCTGTGCGTGGCTCAGCAAGAAGATACCCTTAGGCTAAGAGCCCCCGGCGTTAAGCCTCAGCTAATTATACCAAACCAACCAATGCAGTCTAAGCAATCGTTAATGCCAAGTAAGCTGAGGCTCGACGGTTTAGACTATAACCCTACACCCCCTACCCTTCCCGCAGAAGACACAATTGTCCCCGATCTGACAGTCGATAACTTTACAAAATTCTACTATAAAGGCTTTTTGAAGTGGGAGAAAGATACTTATGGAGTACATCTTGACATACAACCCTTTATGATGAAGAATGGCAAGTACATTAGCCGCCATGCGTTTATACCGGGAATGGATAAGAAAAGTCCTTTCGAAAAAGAGCGCGAAGCCCCATACCCTCTTCATCCCGGAATTCAGACTCCCGTTGTCGGTTTGTCTACTCCCATAGAGTGGAAACCGACAAAACATGATATTTGGTTTAAAAAGAACTTCAGCTGGGAGTCTCGCGCCCTACAAATCATGGGTTCCAGGGTTGACTCTCTGGGCGGGAGAAGCATAGAGGAAGCAAAAAACCTACGATTGGTAGATTCTATCATCAACAAAACAGGCAAGATTCCACAGATCAGTATAGCCCCGATCAACTATAAAAGAAGGATAAAGCAGATTAAAAAAGATATTAAAGAAAAGGCGAAATTCGACCTAAAGTAAATCGTCATTTCGAACGTAGTGAGAAATCTCCTCACTCAAGGTGCTGCTCGACAGGAGATTTCTCACTACGTTCGAAATGATGGGAACAGTATGAATTTAATAACCATTTTCTTAGACAAACTTGTTCAATTCAAACTATTCTTGTTACTTTGTATCCCAACTTTAGTGCATGAATATTATTGATTTAGTAATACTAGCCATTCTGATTTGGAGTATCGTGAGCGGATTTTCAAAAGGGTTCGTTGTTCAGGTATTTTCATTAGCAGCACTATTCATCGGGGTTTACTGCGCCTATAAGCTATCGGGGTTTGTTGCGGGTTTTATTTCAGAATCGCTAAGTACAGATCCCACTTTTACAGATATTATTGCATTCACCATCACACTTGTCGGAGTTTGGATACTGATTTATATGCTAGGCAAAATCGTTCACCAAATTGTACAAACCGTGATGCTGGGGCTGGTTAACCGTATTTTAGGGGCAGCATTTGCTTTTCTTAAGATCACCTTAATTCTTAGCATACTGTTTATTGTTTTTGAGAATCTGAATACAGGTATGAAAATGGTTTCGCAAGAAACTATAGACAAATCTTTTACCTATAAGCCGCTGAAAAAAGTAGGGGTATTTATTTTCCCGTACCTAACTTTTGGAAAAGAAGAGCAGGAAGAAGAGTAAACCTTGTGCATTATTACGTCAAAATCATATATTTGTAAATTAATTGACAGGAATTTAAGACGAAGAATAAAAGACCCTTAGTAACTCTGAATACATTCCGACTTATGAAAAAAAAGATAAGCCTTGCCATTCTCGCTATTCTCGCTACAACTGGAATACATGCACAAGAAGCGTGGAGCCTCGGAGACTGTATTAGCTATGCGATAACTAACAACATACAAATAAAACGGCAGGAGCTGAACGCTATACAAGAAAAGAATAGTCTGCTACAATCTAAGCTAAATCTACTTCCCAGCATATCGGGTAGCGGAAGCTATGGTATTAACTGGGGGCGTTCTTTAGACATTACAACAAACCAGTATGTTGAAACCCGCAACCAATCGGCAAACCTATCTGCAAGCGCCTCCGCAACCTTGTTTGCCGGTCTGCAGAAGCAAAACGCCATTAAACGAAACGAGCTGAACTATCAAGCTGCCACCCAAGATGTAGAAAAGTTAAGAAATGACATTTCTCTTAATATTGCAGGTGCCTACCTGCAAATACTCTTAGACGAAGAGAGGCTACTTATTGCAGAAGAACAGCTGAAAACAACCACCGAGCAGCTGGCTAAAACAAAAATTCTGGTAGATGCCGGTAGCGTAACTATGAGCGCGTATTTAGATTTACAGGCGCAACGGGCAACTGAAGAAGTTGAAGTAGTTGTTGCCAAGAATAACATTGCCGTTTCTTACCTCAACTTAAAACAGCTGCTAGATATACAAACCGATGATTCGTTTAAAATTGAGAATCCGGAGATTGAGGTTTTACCGGAAGTACGGAGGATAAGTGATGTTAACCAGATTTTTGAACAAAACTCTGCTTTACGACCAGAGGTAAAAAGTGCCGAATACCGATTGCTAAGCGCCAGAAAACAGCTAAGCATTGCAAAAGGCGCCGATTACCCCGGTTTGTCGATAGGTGGAGGTTTTACCACACAATATTCGGAGGCTGCTCCTAACTCATTTAGCGATCAGATTAGAAACAACTACTATTACAATTTTTCGTTGCGTTTATCTGTGCCAATATTTAACGGCTGGCAAACTCGAACAGCTATACGTAACACTAAGCTTAACGTGCGCAACGCAGAGCTGCAGCTGCAACAAACAAAGAATAACCTGTACAAAGAAATACAACAGGCAGAAGTTGACGCAGAGGCTGCACTACAACGTTACCATGCATCGCAGAAGAACGTTACTGCTTTGCAAGAGTCTTTTCGTTACGTAGAACAAAAGTTCAACGTAGGTATGGTTAACACTACCGATTATAATATTGCAAAAAAGAATCTTGCAAGAGCGCAATCAGAGCTGGCTCAATCAAAATATCAATTTATATTCCAATCTAAAATACTGGATTTTTACCAAGGAATCCCGCTGTCGTTATAAGTTCAAATACCTGTCAATACTACTCTATATGAAAAGAAAATATATAATTACCATTGCCATAATTTTTCTGCTGATTTTACTGATTGGCACATGTTCGGGATGGTTTACCAAAGATGAAGGGCTAAAAGTTGCCGTAGAAAAACCGGCAAAACGAACTATAGCTGAAATGATTCCGGCAAACGGTAAAATACAACCCGTAACAGAAGTTAAGCTTAGCCCCGACGTATCGGGCGAGATTGTTGAGCTGAACGTTAGAGAAGGCGATAAGGTTGAGCGTGGACAACTGCTGCTAAAAATAAAACCCGATGTGTATATTTCTTTGCGCGATCAGGCTATTGCGTCGCTAAACACCAACAAAGCGCGTTTAGCACAGGCCGAAGCAAGGCTAACACAAGCGGAGCTTACCTACAATAGGAATAAAACACTTTATGACCAGTCGGCTATTACGCTTGCAGAGTACGAAAACTTTCAGTCGGAGCTTGATGTTGCGACAAAAGAAGTAGAAGCCGCCCGCTTTAATGTGAATAATGCTCAAGCATCGCTACAAAAAGCAGAGGAGGATTTATCTAAAACAACCGTATTTGCTCCGATGAGCGGAACAGTCTCTCTGCTCAGCGTAGAACAGGGCGAGCGTGTATTAGGTACAGTACAAATGGCAGGAACGGAAATGCTACGTATTGCCAACCTCAACGCAATGGAGGTTCTTGTTGAAGTGAACGAGAATGACATTATTCGTGTAAAAATGAACGATACAGCCGTAGTAGAAATCGACGCCTACCCCGACCGTAAATTCAAAGGTGTTGTAACACAAATAGCCAATTCTGCTAAAAACCTTACTACTACTACAACAGATCAGGTTACAAATTTTGAGGTTAAGGTACTATTACTTCCTACCGAAGAAGAACTAGAAGGAAAAGAACCCCCTAAATTCTTACCGGGTATGTCGGCGTCTGTTTCAATACAGACAAGAGCTGTACACGATGTTCTTAGCCTGCCCATACAAGCCATTACTACGCGTACCGATCTGCGACCGGCAGATACAACCAAAACAGAGAATGCCGACAATGGAATTAGTTCTATGATTTTCATTATAGATAGCAACAGCAGAGTTAAAGTTGCAAAAATACAAACAGGGCTTCAGGATAACAGTTACATAGAAGTTATTGGCATTAGCGATACGGTCGATGTTGTTACAGCACCATATAACGCCATATCGAGAGTATTACGAAACGGCAGCTTAGTAAAGGTTACCCCGGCAGACAAGCTGTTTACCGGAAACGGTAAGTAAGTTTTAGCAGTAGCTGAATCAGAGAATGTCAAAATGATTTAGCGCGTAGTACAGCGCAAAACCAATAAGAAAAGCTATAAGAGACGTCAGGTATTTTTTTTCATTACGAGTTGCTTTACTATTCTAATGCAAGAGAATTAGTAAATTCCATACAAACAACAAACGGTTAGCGCTGTAGCTTCATAAAGTAGATATGCCGCTTATACTTAATATAGAAACAGGAACGGAAATTTGCTCGGTAGCGCTGGCGAAAGACGGTCAGTTGCTGGCTTTAGCCGAAAGTGATAAAGGCATGGAGCATGGCAAGCTCCTGTCGCCTTTTATTGACAAGGTTCTAAAAGAACAGGGGACTACTACAAATAACCTAGATGCGGTAGCCGTTAGCGAGGGTCCCGGTTCATATACAGGGTTACGTATAGGTGTTGCCACAGCTAAAGGTATTTGCTATGGTGCGGATAAACCGCTTATTGCGGTTAACAGCCTTCAATCGCTGGCTATGCTGGCAATAGAACAGAACATAGCCGTAGATTTGCTATGCCCCATGATAGATGCCCGGCGTATGGAGGTATATACCGCATTTTTCGACCTGAACGGTAACCTTACCGGCAAAGTCTCAGCCCAAATTATAGAAGAGAACAGCTATTCAGAACTGCTGGAGAACAAACGGATTGCTTTTTTCGGTAACGGAGCTGAGAAATGTAAGCCGCTTATACAATCGGCAAATGCTATATTTCTTGATATAAAGCACTCGGCACGGGGAATGATGCTACTCGCCAATAAGAAGCTTAAGATAAACGACTTTGTTGACACCGCCTATTTCGAACCTTTCTACCTTAAAGATTTTGTAGCTACCACCTCTAAAAAGCGGCTATTTTAAATTCTTTAACGCCCGAATGAAAAAGAAATACTTTTACATTTTCGATTTATAGCGTCTAAAGTTTATCTTTGCTGCTCAAAGATCAACAATGAAATCCTTCGATATACGACCTAAAATAGTTGACAGATATATCATCCGAAAGTTCATCGGGTCGTATTTTTTTATTCTCACATTCTTTATCTGTATCATAGTTGTATTCGATGTTAGCGAAAGGATCGGTAAGTTTACGGAAAATAACGCACCCCTTTCCGCTATTGTTTTCGATTACTATCTCAACTTTATTCCGTTTTTCATTAACCAGTTTAGCCCGCTATTCGTGTTTATTACCGTTATCTTCTTTACGTCGCGAATGGCATACAATACCGAGATTATTGCGATACTATCGAGCGGCATCAGCTTTAAACGTATGATGTACCCTTACTTCATCTCCGCGCTTTTTATCGCTATACTAAGCTTTACGCTAAACCTGTTTATTATTCCGCCCGCAAATAAGCACCGGCAAGCATTTGAGAACGTTTATTTCAGAAAACCATTCTACAACACCGAAGAGAACATACACCTACAGCTGCAACCGGGAGAATTTGTATATATCAGGCATTACAACACATTCAGCAAATCGGCAGAGCGATTTTCGCTCGAAAAATTCGACGGAAACCAACTCGTCTCTAAGCTGACCTCCGACAGGGCTGTATGGGATTCGACTAAAAACAAATGGACGGTTTATAACTACATTATCCGCGATATGCGCGAAAATGGCGAAACGCTTACCAGAGGACCGATGCTCGACACGACATTGCTCCTTACGGATTTCGACCTTTCGTCGCGCGATAACGTGGTGCAATCGATGGACTACTTTGAGCTGAACGAGTATATCGACCGCCTTAAAATACGGGGTTCTAAAGCCATACAAGGTGCCTATATAGAAAAGTACACCCGCTTTTCTATGCCTTTCTCCACCTTTATTCTAACGTTGATAGGGGTTTCGCTTTCGTCGCGAAAAGTTCGCGGAGGAATCGGGCTACATATCGGGATAGGTATAGGGCTTAGCTTTACATATATTTTCTTTATGCAGTTCAGCACCATACTTGTTGATACGTTAGGAGCGCTACTTGCCGTGTGGGTACCCAACATTATCTTTACCTTAATTGCCATATACCTATACAGGCTGGCACCAAAATAGCCCATTCGGCCACAATCTGGCATACCGAAACCCCTATCCGTTGACAAAATGACATATTTTGTTAATCGGCATAATAGTTGTTTTCGTCATACAATAACCGCCGTCATTCCTCGCTTCACTCGGAATGACGGAAATAACTGCTAAGTATAACCCATAATAATATTACAGCTATGAACGGAAAAATTGGCGTAACAACCGAAAACATCTTTCCCATCATTAAAAAATTCTTATACTCCGACCACGAAATATTTTTACGCGAGTTGGTATCGAATGCCGTTGATGCCACACAAAAGTTGAAAGCCCTCTCAATATCAGGCGAGCTGAAAGAAGAGCTTGACGATACCACTATCCACATTTCCATTGATAAAGAGAAGAAAACGCTTATCATTTCCGACTCGGGAATAGGTATGACCGCCGAAGAAATTGAAAAGTATATCAACCAAATTGCATTCTCCGGCGCCGAAGAATTCTTGGAAAAATATAAGGACAAAACAAACATCATCGGTCACTTCGGACTTGGGTTCTATTCCTCTTTTATGGTTGCCGATAAGGTTGAAATTTTTACTAAGTCGTATAAAAACGCTCCTGCTATGCACTGGGAGTGCGATGGTAGCCCGGAGTACACAATGGAAGAAACCGATGCTCGCACTAAGCGCGGTACCGATATCGTACTACACATATCGGAAGAGAATAGCGAGTTTTTGGAAAAAGACCGTATCAGCACGCTGCTGAATAAATACTGTAAGTTTCTACCTGTACCTATTGTTTTTGGTAAAAAGCAAGAGTGGAAAGACAGGAAGTATGTTGACACTGAAGAGGACAACATTATAAACGATACTAACCCGCTTTGGACAAGAACTCCGTCGGAGCTGAAAGACGAAGACTATATGTCGTTCTACCAGCAGCTGTACCCTGGTAGCGAACCTCCGTTGTTTTATATTCATCTAAATGTTGACTACCCCTTTACGTTAACCGGTGTGCTTTACTTTCCTAAAATTCGTAGCAATATCGATTTTCAGAAAAACAAAATACAGCTGTACAGCAATCAGGTGTTCGTAACCGACTCGGTAGAGGGAATAGTACCCGATTTCTTAACGCTGCTGCATGGTGTAATCGATTCGCCGGATATTCCGCTTAACGTATCGCGCGGCTACTTACAAAGTGATTCTAACGTAAAGAAAATATCATCGCATATTACAAAAAAGGTTGCCGACAGGTTGCAGGATATCTTTAAAAACGACCGCCTCCAGCTGGAGAAGAAGTGGGACGACCTAAAGCTGTTTATCGAGTATGGTATGATTTCCGAGGAGAAATTCTACGAGCGCGCCGAAAGCTTCTGCCTGCTTAAAAATATCGACGACAAATACTTTACGTTCGAAGAATATCGGAAGCTGATAGAGCCAAACCAAACCGAGAAGAACAAGAAAGTTGTTTACCTCTACGCATCCGATAAAGACGAGCAATATGCTGCTATAAGCGACGCCAAAGAGAAGGGCTACGACGTGCTTCTTCTCGACGGGCATCTGGATGCGCATTTTGTAAATAAGCTGGAGGAAAAGCTAAGCGATACCCGCTTTACACGTGTTGACTCCGACATTGTAAGTAAGCTAATAGAAAAGGACGAAAAGTTGGAATCGAAGCTTACCGTAGAGCAACAAAATGAGCTACGCCCGATATTCGAAGCGAATACTCCTAAAGAAGAAAAAGAGCATTATCTCGTAAACTTCGAAGCGTTAAGCGAGAACGACGCGCCCGTACTTATAACACAAAATGAGTTTATGCGCCGTATGAAAGATATGTCTGCCGTTAGCGGCGGAGGCGGAATGAACTTTTACGGCAGCATGGGCGATATGCTAAACTTAGTGGTAAACGCCAACCATCCGCTGGTACAAGAGGTAAATAGAGAGAAAGACGCAGCGTTAAGCAACCTGCTGAAGGAAGTAAAAGCGAAAATTACAGAGCAAGAAGCAAAATACGACGAGATACAGAAGCAAAAAAAAGGTAAGAAAGACGAAGAAATCCCGCAAACCCTAAAAGACGAAGAGGCGGAAGTAAGCAAGCTGCTAGACGAGGCAAAGCAACAGCAAGAAGAGCTGCTTACCGGCTTTGGTAAAGAAAATAAGCTGGCTCAGCAGCTGATAGATCTGGCATTACTTGCCAACAACCGCCTAAAAGGCGAAGCACTCAATAAATTTGTTAAGCGCAGTATAGACCTGATAGGCTAGCTTTTATATAAGCATTAAGCAACATGCGTTAAAAACAAAATAGGTATTACATAACTTATTTATATTTTTGCCGCGATTTTAACACTAAACATTAACTAATAATAATTTTGCATTTCATGAAAAAATTACTACTTATCATTGTATGCGCATTTTTGGGGATTCAGCTGGCTTCTGCTCAATATTTTAGCAAGGGAGACTTCGTTCTTAATGCCGGAATTGGATTTGGAAATACACTTCACACAGGCAGTGGTATGAAAACAACAGTACCACCTATATCTGCTTCTTTAGAATACTGCATAATAGATAACCTATTTGACGAAAACAGCTCTATCGGAATTGGAGGTGTTGTTGGATACTCTGCCCAAAAATATAAATATGATTTTGACCTTTCTGGTGGAAAATATGAGGTGAAAAATTCAGACTTTTTACTAGGAACCAGGGGTTCATTTCATTATCAATTCGTAGATAAGTTAGACACATATGCAAGTATAGTTCTTGCGTACGACATCGTATCTGCAAGCTCTAGCGATAACAGCTCCCGCCACAGTGCGGACGCCGGCTCATTCTTTTCAGGCGTATATGTAGGTGCAAGATACTACTTTACCCAAAATTTTGCAGCTATGGCGGAGATGGGTTATGATATCGCTGTTTTTAAAATCGGTGTAGCCGTTAAGTTTTAAAAAAGAAAGTGAGGAATAAAAAGAAGCATTCTTAATGCTGGATAAAACAGTATAAAGAATGCTTCTTTACTAGAAAATATTTCTAGCTTTACTTAATAAGTTGATGAATAGTCTGTTCTAATAGCTTACTCTGGCTTAAACGTGGAAGATTGCCATCTAATATTTCGCCGGAGGGAGAGATTAGCAAATAGCGAGGGATTGAGATATGTTCCGAAGAATATACCTTCTCTTTTATATCTGCCACCAACCGATTGTTAGCCCTGATATTGTACCCGCAAAGCCGCCACTCGTCTATATCATTCTTCCATTGTTCAGCCCGGCTATCGTCATCAATAGAAATGTAAACGCGCTCTACATTCTTATATGGCTGTGAGATTTTATGTAAAGCTTCTTTCTTACCAAACTCTTCGCGGCACGGAATACACCAGGTTGCCCAAAGATCTACAAACAAATATTTCCCCTTTAAAGATGGGACAGCAGAAAGCGCTGATAAAGAGCTAACCTCTTTACTAATGAAGCTTATTGCGCTACCTTCTTCTTTTATATTAGGCATGTTTTTTGGCTTAAACTTTTTCGTAATTTGCTGTAAGTATTCGCTCTCGGGGTAGCTGTGCCGCAAATAGATATACATTTTATCTAAGCCAAACTCATTTACCTTAAACTCAAAGTGCAGCAAGAATATTCGTCCTAGTTTTGGTAACCTAATACGATCAGGCGCAGCAAGTAGGGAGTGTAAGGTCCGAATGTTTTTGCATCATACCCTTTAGCGAGCATCCATTTTTCTTCGTCCGGAAGCTTGTCAAATTCATACCTATAGTAATGTTCAAATATTCCGTTACATAGCGGAAGCTTTATAATAGCCGGATTAGAGATATTAATCTCTGCAAAGAGACTTCCCTTTTGCCGCTCAATAGCATTAACTTCTTTAAAAGAAAGATATCTATTTCCACTTAATTCGCTTAATACCGCTACTGGCTCTTCGTAAAGGTAGTATTTAAGATCGAAGCTTAGTAGCGAGTAAAAATCGTTTGATATTTTATTGCTGTTTCTAAGAATGGTCAACGGATTAAGACCTCCTTAATGATAACGCTATCTACCTCTACTGCTATTTTTTCCACGCTGGGAGTGTTTTTAGCAATATATCTAATCTTATCCACATAAAACATTGTTCCGCTACTGATAAAGCTATCGTTATAGTACCTGTGACCTTCAGCGTTTGATCCCGAAATGAGAACTTCTCCATTATCAGTATATTTTAAGGCTACTTCATCGCCGGGAAATAAGATCAGAGCTATCCGTATGCCCGGAAACAGCAATCGAATACATGAAAAGTCATCTACTTCAAGATCGTAGCTAACCTTTATGTTGGGTTTTAAGTCCACAATATCTGATAAAACGGTATATTGAAAGGTTCCGTCGATAGGCTTATATAGCTTCACGCCTGTGAGTTTGTCAGAGGAAAAGCTTATAGTCGCTTTATTCTGTCCTTTCAACGAAATAACAACGCCAAGAACCAGCGCCACTAAAAAACTCCTTACAATAACTTTATTTGCCATCGTCTAACTTTATTTCTTTCATAAGAATTTAACGTCCATCAATATTTATAATAAATTCCGAGAGCCCTACATTAGCTATTAATGACGTTCAACTCACCGCCGCATCTTTCGTTAGAAAGATGCGGCAGATAAATCTATAAATATGGAAAAAGTCTTACAGCAGTACAAGTTCCACCGGCCTTACAACGCCCATCGATAGCATCTATAACTCCTTCCGGCGTTCCATAGTATGCCTCCCATGGTCCAGAGATGTAGGGAGAATTTTGCCCATCGCTATTACATTGGCAAACAAAATCCTGCCCTCCATTAATTCGGCGCATATCTTGTCTTGTAATTTTTTGCTTTTCAAGTTTTTTAAAAAGTTTTATGGGTGACACTTTTCGTATATTTTGCTGATATACTAACCGGCGGAATCAAAGATAACTAATTTTTTACTTAATAAATTAAATATTTTATAGCACGTAGCATACAATATCTGTAGCGCATTTATAGTATTTATATATCTGATAAACAGCTATTTGGAAATACGCCGTAGCTCTCAAAAAAGCTATATCGTCATTTCAACTGTCGGGGAAAATAGCATAAAGATTACTAAGCGCGCCACAGGTTAGCTTTTATGCTTGTCTATAAACTTTGTTATAAACAAGCTATCTTTACATTTTAATCGTCTCAATAGCTTATTATGCCTAACAATAACAACGACTGGAAAAAGCGGCTTAACGTCGTATATTCTACTAATCCCGACTTTAGCTACCGACAGCAACCGGAAGAGGAAGCCACCACTCTACCTCCCGGGCAACAAAATCTGCGTGTAATGCTGGATAAGAAGCAACGTGGGGGAAAGCAGGTTACGTTAATCACAGGCTTTATCGGTACCGACGAAGACCTTAAGGAGCTGGGTAAAATGCTGAAATCGAAATGCGGAACAGGAGGCTCGGCTAAAGACGGCGAAATAATTATTCAGGGCGACTTTCGAAGCAAAGTATTAGACCTGCTGCTAAAAGCGGGCTATAAGGCTAAACAAGCGGGAGGATAGTACCATATGCCGGCTGTAAACGATAGTATTCCTAGCTATAACACCACTACTGACAATGCGCGGCAGGATACGTTATTTACAGATAACCAAACCTCAACAGGCAATAGTGCCGACATTATTAGCGGCAAAGCTGTTACAGCGACAGGAATGTATGGGCAAAAATCCACCCTAACTGCTAAACATGTAGTTACGTTGGGCGAAGGTATACCACGCGAGTATCCGCTAGGCAACTCTTTGGCACCTCTTCCCATAATCGGGGTAATTCTGCTTGCGCTACTACTGCTACGATACACCCGCGGATACCTCAGCCGGCTGTTCCTGCTGCTAGTCGGCAATAAGGCTGCCCACAAGCAGTATAAAGGAAATATTCAGAACTTTAATCGTATTCTGACATTTCTTGTACTATTCGCTTTTGTACCCGCCACCATATTCGGGACATATATTCTCAGCAATTTTCCAAACCGGCTGCCGGTTGATGCGGGTTATCAGCTATACCTTGTTGTAGGAGGATTTCTTTTAGCTTTTTCGGCTTTTAAAAGCTTTATTTTAATAACCGCCGGAGTCCTTACCTACGAAGAGAGCCTGATACATGAGCTGCGCTACAACTCGCGAATATTTATAGGCGCGTGGGGTATTGTTGTTCTGCCGTCTATTCTACTTTTAGCTTTAAGCGATAACGAAGCTAATAAGATTATATTTTTTTACAGCATAGCCGGATTATCTATCTTTCTGTTTATCTTATACTTGATTCGTAGCGCTCGGCTATTTTTTGTTGAAAAAGTTTCAGTTTTCTTTTGGATTTTGTACCTTTGCGCGCTCGAATTGCTACCACTATTACTGGTGTTTCATTACTTGTTCCCGATTAGATGAAGATCAAAAAGATTCTTATATCCCAGCCCCAACCGGCTACAGAAAAATCTCCTTATGCGGATTTGATTGAAAAATATAAGGTGAAAATTGATTTTAGACCTTTTATTAAAGTTGAAGGCGTTGATATCAAAGAATTCCGTAAACAACGAATAGATATTCTAGCGCATACCGCTATTGTATTTACTGCCCGCACTGCTATCGATCATTTTTTCCGTATTTGCGAAGAATCTCGAACTACTATTCCTGAAACGATGAAGTATTTTTGTATGACGGAAGCTATTGCTTTATATCTCCAGAAATACATTGTTTACAGAAAGCGTAAGATCTTTTTTGGAAACGGAACTATCGACGGGCTAGTCGACTCTATCGGTATAAAGCATAAAGGAGAAAAATTTCTTATTGCCCTTTCGGACGTTCATAAGAACGATATACCAAAGGCTTTTACGAAGACTAAGCTAGAGCATACCGAAGCCATTTTCTACAAAACTGTTTTCAGCGATGTTAAAGATCTTTCGATAAAAGATTACGACATGCTGGTTTTCTATAGCCCTGCCGAAATTAAATCGTTGAAAGAAAACTTTCCGAAGTTTGAGCAGAACGGTACAGTAATAGCTACTTTTGGTCCCGCAACAGCAAAAGCGGTATCTACCGCAAAAATGAAAGCCGAAATACAGGCTCCTACTCCCGAAGCGCCGTCTATTAAAATGGCTCTTGAAAACTACTTGAAAAAGCAAAGCTAACACAGCTTGCTACAACAAAGCCGAATAGGCTATAATAAACCCTAAGTATACATGACTGAGATTGGCAAAAATATGCCCGATCGGCAAGTAGATAGCAACGCTCGATTTACATTTCGTAAGCACGAACGGCTATGCTCTCAAACGGCTATCAGTCAGCTCATACGCGAAGGAAAAACGCTTAACCACTACCCTTTCAGGCTGCTATATCTCGAGGTTTCTGACAGAAAAGACGGCTCCACAAGCCCTGTGCGGCTAGCCATATCCGTTCCTAAGCGAAGCTTTAAGCGGGCTGTAAAGCGCAACCTGCTGAAGCGAAGAATAAGAGAAGTTTACCGTATTAACAAATCTTCGCTTTACCAATGCGCCGAAGCTGGAAATATTCGCGTAAATTTGCTGCTGGTATATGTGTCAGCGGAAATCTTCCCATACAACGAAATCGAGCGAAAGCTCGTCGCGCTCCTCCAACGCCTTTCTAAGAGACTTGAAGAAAATGCTGGCATTTCCGCTCATACTGCTGGTTAAGTTCTACCAAGTCTGTATTTCTCCGCTAAAACCACCCAGCTGCCGTTTCGAGCCCACCTGCTCGCAGTACGCCCTCGAAGCGTTGAAAAAGCATGGTCCTATAAAAGGGTTATGGCTTGCGGTAAAACGCATCTTACGCTGCCATCCGTGGGGAGGTGGCGGCTACGATCCTGTACCGTAAGCTTAGCTATGTCGGCTTATAATCCCTATTATTTTTAATTACAACTAACGGAAGGATACGTCATTTCTCGCCGCGCTCGAAACGACGGGGATTCTTCTGATTTTTTTATAATTTGAACTTTTGCCGAAAAAATAAGGTAATAAAGCTTATATTTGTTATTCAACAAAAAATAAACCCCTTATATACTATGAAAAAAACAGCCGCTATGCTTTTAGCCGTAACCCTTACCATTTGCGGGCTATACGCACAGAAAAAACCGCTAGACCATTCTGTTTACGATAGCTGGCAAAGCGTAGCCAACCCAAAAATATCAGACGACGGTAAGTATGCCGTTTATGCGGTAAACCTTCAGGAGGGAGACGGTACGCTGATTATTACCGATATTAAGAAAAATGCGACAGCTGCTGTTGACAGAGGGTATGGGTACGCCATAAGCAGCGATTCGAAATTTGTTGTATCGCTTATTAAACCATCATTCGAGCAGACCCGTGAGGCAAAGATAAAGAAGAAAAAAGCCGATGAAATGCCAAAAGATTCGTTGGCTATTATTACCCCGGCTAACGGTAAGGTTGAAAAAATTGCATACGTAAAATCGTTTAAGCTACCTAAAGAATCGGCATTATACCTTGCGTATGAGCTAAACCCGCCGGCCGATACAACCAAAGGAAAAGATAAGTTGAAGAAAGAAAAAGACGAAGGTAATCCGCTGGTAATTCGTCGTATGACTTCAAATGTAGAGGATACGATTAAATATGTTAGCAGCTATATTTTTAGCGAGAATGGTAAATACCTCGTTGCATCCCTAACACCAAACTCTAAAGACAGCCTTGCCAACTCAGGCGTTCTGCTTTACAATACGGCAAACGGCGAACGTAAGATGCTAAGTACCGGAAAGGGTAGCTATAAGCAGCTGGCTTTTGATAAAGCGGGCAACCAGCTGGCATACGTGGCCGAAAGGGATAGCGCTAAAGCCGATCCTAAAATTTACCGCCTGTACTATTATACCAACAGCATGGACTCTGCCTCCGTTTTGGTCGAGCAGGCTACCGCAGGCATGCCCGCCAATTGGATGGTAAGCGAGCATAAAAAACCTGTATTTAGCGAAGACGGCGGCAGCCTGTTCTTCGGCACTGCCCCCATACCCGCCCCGAAAGACACCGCCATTTACGATTTCGAGGTTGCGGCGTTAGATATCTGGCATTACGCCGACGATTTTAACCAGCCTATGCAGCTGAAAAACCTTGAGCGCGAACGCAAGCGCACGTTTGCCGCCGTTATGTACCTTGCCGATAAGAGCGAAATGGTGCGGCTGGCAGACGAGAACGTTTACTCCGTTTCGGTAAACGAAGAACTGCAAAAGAGAAAAAGCCTCGGCTACGGGCTGGGCATAGCCGATAAGCCTTACAGAGTGGAGCGGCAATGGACGGGCGATATCAAAAAAGACGTTTACACGGTAAACCTGCGCAATGGACAAAAGAAACTGGTTAAAGAAGCGTTATCGGGCTATCCGTCGCTTTCTATCAACGGCAAGTATATTAGCTGGTACGACAGAAAAGAGCGTCAATATTTTGCTTACGATATTGCCAACGGAACAACTGCCTGCCTTACCTGCGAGTTGGACGTAAACGTCTGGGACGAGGAAAACGATGTTCCGGACGATCCCCACGCCTACGGAATAGCAGGCTGGCTGGAGAAGGACAAGGCTATCCTCCTGTACGACTACTACGATATCTGGCAGGTTGACCCTACGGCTAAAACAGCCGCCATAAACCTTACCAACGGTATGGGGCGCGCCAACAAGCAGACCTTCCGCTACCTTAAAACGGACATGGATATACCCTATATCGGCGAAAAGGAAACCATACTGCTGAGAACGTTCGATAACGTTACCAAAGAAAACGGATTTTACACCAAAGCGGTTGCCAAACACAAGGAAGCCCCCGTTAAAAGGGTGCTTAACGGCTACTACTACTCGTATCCCGTTAAGGCTAAAAATACCAACAATTTCCTCTTTACCAAATCAAACTTTACCACTACGCCCGACCTGTATGTAACGTCCGACCTATGGAAAACCGACACGCGGCTAAGCCAGATTAACCCGCAGATGAAAGACTACCTGTGGGGCTCGGTAGAGCTGATAAAGTACAGAACGTTCGATAATATCGACGCGGAGGCGCTACTGTATAAACCGGAGAACTTCGACCCGAACAGGAAGTATCCGATGATGATTTACTTCTACGAAAAGCATACCGACGACCTTTACCGGCATTACGCACCAGCCCCGAGCCGTTCCATTATCAATATTCCGTTCTTTACGAGCAGGGGATACATCGTTCTCGTACCCGATATCTACTATACCGACGGGCATCCGGGGCAAAGCGCCTATAATGCCGTCGTTGCCGTTGCCGAAAAGGTATGCAAAAACCCGTGGGTGGATAAGGACAACATCGGCATACAGGGGCAAAGCTGGGGAGGCTATCAGGTAGCGCATCTGATTACCCGCACCAACATGTTTAAGGCTGCCGGAGCGGGCGCGCCCGTTGCCAACATGACGAGCGCATACGGTGGAGTGCGTTGGGGAACAGGCATGATACGCCAATTCCAGTACGAGCATACACAAAGCCGAATTGGTAAAACGCTTTGGGACGGCTTCGACCTGTATATCGAAAATTCTCCGCTATTCTTTGCCGATAAGGTGGAAACACCGCTGCTGATTATGCACAACGACAACGACGGCGCCGTTCCCTGGTATCAGGGTATAGAGTACTTTACCGCCCTGCGCCGCTTAGGTAAAAAAGTATGGATGCTTCAGTATAACAAAGAAGAGCATAACCTGATGGAACGAAAAAATACCAAAGATTTAAGCATCCGCTTACAGCAGTTCTTCGACCACTACCTGAAAGGCGATAAAATGCCAAAATGGATGAAATACGGCGTACCTGCAACCCAAAAAGGAATAGATTGGGGCTACGAACTGATAGATTAACCCGCTACGCCGTCATTTCTCGCTTCGCTCGAAATGACGTAACTTATACAAAGCTAAGCAGTAATAAAGTATCAGAAAGATATTATCGGTAATGAGGCAAATTATTGATTTTTTTTCCTAACTTGCAGTATCCTCAAATTAACGAGGGTATTTAAGCTAAAACGATGAACTAACTCTTTTATACACGAACTTATAAACACGCTTTAAAGCCATGGAGAAGATTACAATAACCTTCAACGAACTTAGAAGGATTAAAGACTCGCTGCCGCATGGAAGTATGCAAAGAATTGCTGATGCATTAGATATCGCGCCCGATACAGTTAGAAACTATTTCGGCGCGACTAATTTTATAAACGGATCGGTTCCCGGTGTTCATTTCGAGCAGGGAGGACCGGACGGAGGCATCGTTGCATTCGACGACCCCGCCATACTCAACATGGCAAAAGACATTATTAAAGAGTCTCAAAGCTAGCTCCTATGTCAAATAAAAAAGAAAAGCAGATGAACATTCATCTGCTTTTCTTTTTACAATAATTCGGATTTACTTCTTGACTTTCTCTAAAGCTTTATTGGCTTCTTCTAAAAGTTCCGAAGGAGTTCTTGCCCCCATAAACCGGTAAATCTCCTTTTCGTCCGATGGGTTTACAAATATACAGGTAGGATAGCCCTTGATAGGATATTTTTTAACAAGAGTCAACCCCTCTCCCTTCTCCGCATCGATCCTGTAGCTTATAAATGAGGCATTGAACTTATTTCCAACGTTATTATCGGTAAACGTATTCTTCGCCATTACTTTACACGGACCACACCAGGTAGCGTATAAATCTACAAATATGGGCTTGTTTTCTGCCTTTGCTTTAGCAACCACTTCCGCCCATGTACCTTCTTCGAACTTGACACCCTGGCTTAACCCTAGGGTAGCAGATAGGCAAAGAATTGATACGGCTAATAGTAACTTTTTCATATTCAATTTTTTATTCAACATATACTATAACGATATACAACATGTATGCCAAATGTACATGGTTATATATAAACAGCTTGCGGCTTATTTTGTTGACCAGTAGCGTTAGTCGCCTATTTTTTAGGTGTTTCTACCACTTCGGCTTCGTCAGCCGCTTCTTTATCCTTTTCGTCGCCTAAGTAGTTGGGCAGCCGCATACCTGCCATATTAAACAGGTCGTTAAGCGGTGGTACAGACCGCATTAAGCCCGAAATAAAGTTAGCTGTCGATGTCTTTCCGTTGGTATTTCCGCCGTTCTGACCGTCCCAAACGGTAATCTTATCGATTTTAATGTTCTTAACCGCTTCGACCTGAGTTTTAACCAGCTCGGGTAATTTATCCGAGATCATTAATAGCACAGCCTTTTGCGCATCGTTGTTAGCTGCCTTTACAATCTCCGCGAAACCGTCTGCCTGCTTGGTAAGAATCTCGTTAATACCTTTTGCCTGAGCTTCCATCTTAGCGTAGATGGCATCTGCCTCTCCTCTCGCTTTACGGCGGAAGGTTTCTGCTTCTGCCTCTGCCTCGATAATAGCTTTCTCTTTCTCAATTTCAGCAGGAACAACAATATTTGCTTTTTGCGATGCGCGCTCGCGGTCGGCGCGAACCAGCTCCGCCTCACGTTCTGCCGCATAGGCTTCTTCTAACGCTTTTGCGCTCTGAACTTTTTCTGCCGCGATAGCACGACGTTGAGCTTCCGCCTCGCGCTCACGGCGTACAGCATCCGAGTTTGCAATGGTTATCTTTGCCGTATTTTCTCCCTCAACTGCCGTAGCATTTGCATCGGCGGTGCGTACGCGGGTATCGCGTTGCGTCTCGGCAATACGGATGTCTTTATCCCTGTCGGCTTCCGCCTTACCGATTTCACCAAAGCGGTTCTGCTCGGCAACGCTTTTCTTAGCCTCGTTGATAGCTTTTGCTGCGGCTTCTTTTCCAAGCGCTTCAATGTAACCCGATTCGTCTTTAATGTCGGTAACGTTTACGTTGATAAGCTTAAGACCGATCTTACGAAGTTCGAGCTCTACGTTCTGGCTTACGTTGATAAGGAACTTATCGCGGTCGGAGTTAATTTCTTCGATATCCATTGTTGCGATAACCAGACGCAGCTGACCGAAAAGGATATCTCTTGCCAAATCCTGAATATTATCTTGCGTAAGACCTAAAAGACGCTCGGCGGCATTAGTCATGTTATCCGGCTCGGTAGAAATACCGACAGTAAAGCGGCAAGGTACGTCAACGCGGATATTCTGCTTACTCAGCGCGTTGGTAAGGTTACATTCTATGGGGATAGGGGTAAGGTCGAGAAATGCATAGCTCTGGAATACGGGCCATATAAAGGCTGCCCCCCCATGAATACATCTTGCGGAGTTTGTTCCTCCGTCTTTATTCTTTCCGGTTTTACCGTAAACAACCAGAATGCGGTCGGACGGACAACGTTTGTAGCGCGATAGTATGGCAGCAAAGCTGACAAATATTACTACTGCAAATACAATGATAATGGTAATTTCGCTCATTTCAATCATAGTTATGTATGGTTATTGATTAGCTACAGCTTAGGGTTTTTGATTTAAGGTTTCAGGTTCAAGGTTTTAAGATATTCGGCAGAGACGCTTTAAGCTTTGAATTTTCAAATCTTCGAATTACAGCACCTTTTCTACAAGCAGAATATTTCCTTCTATAACATTTATAATTCGTACCAGCTCTCCTGTTTTAAGGGCATCGCCGGCAGTCATTGCGTCATATTCTCTTATGGCGCCTTTTACGCTTACCTGTATCTTACCTGCCCGCTCTCTGTTCGCAACAATAGGATAGTAAACGGTAGCCGTAAGCCCCACGGTATCTTTAATGTTTATATTACCGCTTTGCGTTGTTTTGCTAAGCATATAAAACATCAGCATAACAATGGCAACAAGCAGCACTCCGAGGAAAGCCGCCAAAACAACCAACCAGAACTTATTCTCGATGGTGTCATAGAACGAAATCCCCGTCCACGAAAAACCTAAGAAGAAGTTTATAAGGTTACGAAAGGTAAAGAGCTGAAAAGGAGTTTCTCCCGCTTCGACATCAGCACCTCCGACATCTCCGTCAAGACCGCCGTCGGAATCCATACCGACAAACGTCATAATCATTTGTACTACAAAAATAATACTCGCCGGTATGGCTATACACCACATTACCTTCTGAAAAAGCTCCAGCGAAGTCCACCAGGCATCCATAATTCTAGCTGTTAGTTGTTAGTTCAACAAATATAAGAAAATAAAGCGGAACATAACGTTAAGGATTCGTTGAAAAGCGTTAAGCAAAAAAATCTTCGCCATTCCGACCAGCGGGAGGAACCGCGAGTTCGGCGAAGCTAATCTCTTCTATAGAGGTAAAATGCTGAACGCGATAATATTCTGGCTGTCTTCCATACCGTGCGCGCTATGTAACGTTATGCTCCTGTTAAGGAAATACGGCTTCGCCGAGCTAACGGTTATCGCTACGTTCGACATGGCGTAAAAAGAAACGCTTACTTATCGCTTAACGCTATCCCCTTGAAGATAAATATACCAGTAGGCACAACCCGCAAAAACAGCGCCGCCGACAATATTACCCAGCGTAGCGGGAATAAGGTTATTTATACCAAACTCCGCCCAGGTAACATCGGCGCCAGCAAATATTCCGGCGGGAATAAAGAACATATTGGCAATAGAGTGTTCGAAGCCCATTGTTACGAAAAGCATAACAGGAATCCAAATCCCTATACTTTTGCTAATAATATCTTTGCCCGCAAAACCCATCCATGCGCCCAGACATACCAGCCGGTTAGCCCCTACCCCTTCTAATGAAGATGGTAAAAAACGAGGAATGTGTTTTTACGTACACGCTGTTACGCGAAAACTCCTGCCGGGGCGAGGCGGCTACAAAGCCCGTTTTGTAGGCAAAAAATATGCTACAACCACAGCCCCCACAAAGTTAAACAAGTACGACAAGCCCCATATACGAAGCGGCGATGTCGCCTTAAGCTGCTTCCGCATTACGGGTAGCGCCATTGCGGTACGATCGCTGGTAAAAAAGTCGGCACCGGCAACGGTAACCATAATAAGCCCTATGGGGAACATAGCGCCTCCCAGAAATTTTACCATACCGGGGTTTTCGGCCGCTAACGTAGGCGAGCCTCCCGCGACCCTTAGGTAGAGCAATCCGCCGAAAGCGATATAAATACCGCCGAGTATGGCGATTAAGATAAACTTTGATGTAGGCATTTTAGCCTTACCAACTCCCGACTGGCAAAACTCGTAGGCAATTTCTTTGGATGTATTATAGCCAGACATGGAATCGTGCATTATTTGTACATGAAGATACTCAAAGATACAAACAATACAGCAATCGTCATGTCGAACGAAGTGAGACATCTCCTCATTCAAGGCGCTACTGCTTTACGGTAGATGCCTCACTTCGTTCGACATGACGGGAATATTTTTGGCTATGAAAGACTTTAAATACAGGTTTTTCTGATAAATCTTTATAATTTTAAGCAGTATAAAATTGAAATGCGGAGACTAAGCCGGTAGAATAATTCCATCCGCAGTATGAACACCTGTATGAATACCATTTTGGATTAATTGATTGTGATATGACTCGTAAAAATATATTCGCAGAACAAGAGGCTTATCAAATCAGGCGCTCGTTAAAACAGCTAGACACCCTCGGGCGAGGCACATTAAAAAATGTTCGTCAAAAGTTGAGAAATATCGGATTCTACATAAGCGATTATCACAATGGCTTTTCTGCTGGTGATTTTGACATTGAAGTTCGATCAGGACGCATTAATATTATAGAAAACTCCTCAAGTTCAACAGCTACTCAAAGCATTCAAGAAAAACCAAAAAAGCAAATTTCACAAATAAATAAACCGCAAAATACGGATTTGAAATCATTGACGGCAAATAGCTCATTCGTAAGAATTCCAAATATCGATCTAACAAAACTTGATATGCGCGGGTTCCACCGCGTCCGACTTAGAAAAGAAAGTAAATTTCCCAATGAGTATCAAAAATATTTGCTACCCGATAGGCTTTTATACATAGGAAAAGCCGAAGGTCAAACACTAAGAAAAAGATTTTACAATCAGGAGCCGAATGCTATAGGGCGCGGGACTTTTTTCCGAAGTATAGGCGCAGTGTTAGGATATCGACCGGAAAAGGGTTCGCTAAAAGATAAAAGCAATAAAAAGAATTACACATTCTCTCCCCAAAACGAAATATCTATTATAAATTGGATGCGAGAAAATTTAGAAGTAAGCTGGATAAAATTTGATGGAGATTTTTCTATTGAAAAAGATTTAATATCTACGCATACACCTTTACTAAATTGGACTTACAACCCTAAGAAATTAAAAGAATTAGAGAGAGATAGAAAGTTATGCCGTAGCATTGCGAACGCTGAATAAAAGAATTATACTGTAGTATATTGACAAAGATGCGCAAACGACCTAGACTAAAAATAGAGCTTACGCCGGCCGACCGGATTGTTGAAGCCGTTGGCCGGGCTATGCTATTTGCGGCTTGGGCTTTTACGCTAGCTAGCTATAATAAGCTGCCGGATATTATACCAACCCACTACAACGCTGCCGGAGAGGTTGACGGATACGGCGCAAAAGCAACCATTCCGCTTCTCCCCTTTATCGCCACCATACTGTTTGTCGGGTTAACAATAGTAAACAGGTATCCGCGCGTTTTTAACTACCTCATTAAAATAACCGAGGAGAATGCTTTACGGCAATACGCTGCCGCGACAAGAATGTTAAGATATTTAAAGTCGATGCTGGTTTTGCTATTCGGATACATTACGTTTAAAACAATTAGCATGGCAACACAAGAGAGCGATGAGCTTAACGGGCGCGTTCTATCGCTCTCGCTTGGAGTAATACTTATTATGCTAGCGTTTTATATTATCAGATCTGTAAAAACGAGGTAGCGAAAAGAAGGAAAAACAAGAGCTTATGAAAAATATTGCGATTAAAAGACTAGCGGTACTGGTACTATTTACAACAGTATTAATAAACGCTTACAGCCAAGAAACCGTGGTTATTAAAGAGTCGGGAATTGCAGATATAACAATCGTAGTTAAAGACACGGGGTTTGGAGATATCGGCGTTCTTTTTAAAGACTCCGGTTTTGCCGATATCAGCGTTGGTATTACCAATAATAAGCGTAATGCCCATTTCATCCTTAAACATACAGGCTTTGGAGACCGGTCTGTCGTTCTAAAAAGCTGGGGAATTGCGGATATTTCTATTCTGACAAAAGATTTTGGCTTTGCCGATGTTTCCATTTTAATAACGAAAACCGGATTTGCAGACTACCTAATCTACTCCGATAAGGAAGAGGTAACCAACGCCGAGATTATTGCCGCGCTGGTCGAGGTTATTAAGGCTAAAGCAAAAGATAAACGTCGAAAAGCTTTCGCGGTATAATTCCGGCAACACCTCCATCTCTATTTACGTAATGGCTAACCGATAGCAATACCAGAACAATACTTTAAGAAACTTGTATTATTTGATAAAACCGTTAGAAAAATTAAAAAATCAATAAAAATAAAAAGTGCCGTTTTGATCTAAGAAAAATCATAGAAAGCTAAGCAGGCTACCAAAAACGACAAACCCTACCGTACGGTAGGGTTTGTTTATATCTGTGCGCGTGGAGCTATAAGTTTTTCTTAGGGTATAGCGCGTCCCACCACTCCGGCTCATCCTTCAACCACTTGGCAAACCAGGCGTAAATAGTATTGTTCCACTTGATACGCTTATCGTAGTGAAAAATCTGATGGTTCTCGCCCTCTACCTGTACCAGAGCCGTTTCTTTACCCAGCAGCTTCAGGGCCGTAAACATCCGTACGCTCTCGCCTATCGGCACATTGGTATCTTCGGAACCGTGTAAGAATAGTATAGGGGTATTAATCTTATCCGCGCTAAAAAGCGGACTTTGATCTACATATAGATTACGAGCGTTCCACGGATAACTGTCGGCGCTAGCCTGCGCGCTGTATGAGTATCCCCAGTATCCCTCGCCCCAATAGCTGGTAATATCGCTGATACCCGCATGAGACATAGCCGCCGTAAAAATATCCGTTTTAGTTTGCAGGTACATTGTCATGAAACCGCCATACGAAGCGCCGAAACAACCTATCTTATCTTTGTTCACGAAAGAATGGGCTTCGCAAAACTTCTCAGTACCCTCTATTATTTCGTCGGCAGTTTGTATTCCCCAAGTATTTACGTGGCGCGCGGAGAACTCCTGCCCAAAACCGGTTGCTCCGCTCGGCTGTATAACATATACAACATAGCCTAACCCCGCGTACACATGAGAGGGATAGCGACTCTCCAGCACACGTGCCGTAGGAGTAGTTCCGGCATAGTAGTTAACAAGCAACGGGTACTTCTTATTCGGATCGAAGTCGGGAGGCAGATAGTAGCGCCCGTATATGGTATCTCCGGCAGTAGAAGCGAAGTTCCAATCTTTCTGCTCGCCTAATTTTATACCTTTCAGTATTTCAGCCGACAGATCGACCAACAAGGTAGATACGTCTTTCTTAAATTCCAGCGCGTACAGACGTTGCGAGCTAGATCCGCCCATTCCGGAATACACCATTTCGGGAGCCCGGGTAGCGATAGATATATCCGACAATACGTCTTCTTTAGTAGGAATATTCTTAATTGTTTTCTTTACCGGATCAATACTGTATAGCCGAACATAGTCGCGATCTTTTGCCAGTATGTAAATCTGGCTGTTATAACGATTCCAGATAAACCTATCTATGGAGGGGTTGAAATCCTTAGTGAGAGGTGTTGCCTGTTTGTCTGAAAGATCATATAGGAAAAGTTGCGTATCGCCTGAGTTTGCTATCTGCCCGGGAGCAATATTCAGACCGATGCCGCCAAAAGCATCGGGAGAGCCGGCTATTAACAGCTGCTTCATATCAGGCGAAAACACCGCCCTGCTAACAAACTTAACGCTATTCAGAATCGTTTCGACTTGCAACGTCTGTAAATCCATTCTATACAAAGACGCGCGTGTAAACGGTCGCTCTGTAAGCACGGGCTCGCGAATGCTGAATAATAAGTAACGACCATCCTCCGAAATATCGTTAATAGATGTGGAGCTATGCCCATAGGTTAGACGTTGCAATACACCTGTTTTCAGATCGTACTTATGAATAAAAGAACGGTCGCGCCAACCCGGCTGACGATCATCCGGAACAATTATCTCTTGTAAGTCTTTATCCTTTTCCGGTCCTTTCTCGCGAATAGTAAACAGAAGAAAATCTTCGGTAGGAGCAAACGTAAACGAGCCGTCGGGTAGATTTGCCGCGAGAATATTTTTAGCCTTCGTAATCGGGTCTAACGTAACCAGCTCTTTTCCATCCATTCCCTGACGGGTATAGTACAAAAGGTTACTCTTAGGCATCCAGCGCATACCGCTTTGTGTAGAAGAAAGTATAACGTTCTTCTCCATATCCATCACCTCTGTAGAATACACCTGCTTTCCTCCCGCAAACGTTGTTTGATAAATAATAAGAACATACTTACCGTTAGGTGATATGGAAGCTGATTGTATTCGTTTACCGTCAAAAACGTCGTTGATGGTATATACTCTCTCCTTAGTAACGCCAGCCGTTACAGCGGCGGCATCCTCTATTTCTAAAGTAAGCCCGGAAGAAGCGTCCCCTTCTTTTTGCAGGTATTTTATAATAATCTCATACCTCCGCGGTTCAAGAGTCAGCTTTACTTTTCCGTTCGTTGCGGCTTGCGGCTTACCGTTTACATATACCTCAAGCCGTCCTTTAGAATCAACGTTCAGCGTTCCTTTAGCATAACGGTCGGTTGTAACATAAAACCCGACAATATGTATGGCATATTCACTGCCTGAATTCGAGAACTTTAGCTCGCCATTAGAAATGCCTCGTACCGACCGTTGTTCTCTAATACCGACAAAAGAAACGGGCGTTTTAACCATTTCCTTCTCTCCATATTTTTCGCCCTTTACGTTTAAGCTGTCAACCATATAAGGTTGCGCTATTTTATATGGTCCGGCGTATAATACTTCGTTGATAGGGATTTCTCTTGCCGCAAGAGAATAAGCGCAAAGCAAAACGGATGCGATAAGTATAATTCGTTTTATCATGGTAGGTGTATTTTAAGTAAGCGGTTCATCAAATATAGTAAGTTTTTGATTTACTACACAGGACGAGTCGATCTTTACAACTTTTAAATTCGGTATAGCTGTTACCTATCGCCGAACTATCGGTTCTCACTTTGTTCGACATAATACGGCGCTATATATCATTCCAACTCCCGACCTCGTCATTCCGAGCGTGGCGAGAACCATTAGCTCGGCGAAGCCAAATCTGCTAAATAGCCGCAAAAAGTTGAGTTAAGTATTGTATGGCATACTTCTAATCAGCGGATGTCTCACTCCGTTCGACACGACAATAAAACCGTTTTTAGAATACTATTGAGGTAGCTCTAAAACAACGTCCGGCGAAGCGATATAATTCACTTCGCCGAACGTTAGCAATTATCTCTTAATGTTTCTCGATTAACGCTTAACGTTATTTCCAAATATACCTATCAACCGAATATTTTCCGGGACCTGTAAATAGCGCCGTAACATAGGCTACCAAATATGGTAATACCGTTTCTTTTGCCGCCAACGGATCGCCTCCGCGAGCAACCGGCGCCGCCACCGACATATTAATGATTAGCGGTATCATAGCAGCGCGTGTAAGTAGTCCTACCAGCGGCCCGATAGAGCCAAAAAACCTCTGCGAATATTACCAACGATAATGAGAAGGCCCCCCTAATCCGATAGGATCGAAAGTGGCGCTCATTGACGAAAAGTTCGACATTTTAGCAAAGCCGCGCGTCATCATAAGCAACGCGAAGCCGATACGTATTATTAGTAATCCGAATGAGCCTGCCGTAGAAAACACCGCCATGGTAGATAGAAATGATTTCAAAAGCCGTCGCGTAAGTAATGGTTTTTTAAGTTTATACTGGCTGCGGCGGCCGTGGTACTATCTCAATCGGCTTTTAGTGTAGCTTTACACCAATAAGATGCATAAATTCTTCGCGGGTTTTGATATCCTTTAAGAAGGCGCCGGTAAAAGCCGATGTTGTGGTTACGGAATTTTGTTTCTGAACACCCCTTATTTGCATGCACATATGCTGCGCTTCTATAACAACCGCAACCCCCAAGGGGTTCAATCCTTCCTGCATACAATCGCGAATTTGTACGGTAAGCCGCTCTTGTACCTGCAACCGGCGTGCGAAAGCATCAACCACGCGGGCAACTTTACTAAGTCCGGTAATAAAACCGTTAGGAATATAGGCTACGTGTGCCCGTCCGTAAAACGGCAGCACATGGTGTTCGCACATAGAGTATAGCTCTATATCTTTTACCAGTACCATCTGGCGATACTCTTCTTTAAACCTCGCCGAATTGATAATTGCCAAAGGGTCTGTCTGATATCCCTGGGTAAGAAACTGCATGGCGCGCGCCATACGGCGAGGTGTTTTTTCCAACCCTTCGCGATCGGGGTCTTCGCCCAAGATTTCCAGCACTTGCCTGTAGCGCTTCGATAGCTCTTGAGTTTGCTCCTCGTTATTATTATGCTGTAGCTTTTCGTATCCGGGTGTTCCTTCAAAAATATGCATATTAATTAGTAACTTTACATTGAATTGATGTTTGAATCAACTCGATAATACGTTCTATAATGAGAATACTTGTTACTGCCGCTACCCGGCCCGAGCTGAATGCCGTTAGCGGTAGATGGCGCGAAGATAGCGAAAAAAGACATACCATAGATTTGTTAATCACAGGTTTGGGTTCTGTCGCTACAGCCTATGGGCTGACTAAAACCTTATCCCGGAACGGCTACGATCTAATTCTTAACATAGGTATCGCCGGCAGCTTTTCGGATGAGTACCCCATAGGAACGGTTGTTGCGGTTGCCCAAGATTGTTTTGCGGACTTAGGGGTATATGAAGAAAATGTTTTCAAGACAGCCTTCGATATGAAATTGCTTTCTCCTAACACTAAACCTTTTACGGGTGGCTGGCTGAGCTGTCCGTATTTAGAAAAATATACCGCTTTCAGCAACCTTCCAAACGTAAAAGCGACTACTGTAAATACCGTAACAGGCTCTAAAGAAAGGGCTAAAGAGCTAAAGGCTCTTTTTTCTCCTGATATTGAAGGGATGGAAGGCGCTGCGTTTTTTTACGTTTGCCTTTGCGAAAACATCCCCTTTCTTCAGCTACGCTCAATCTCCAATATGGCGGGCGTAAGGGATAAGGCAAAGTGGGATATCGCTTTAGCCCTCGAAAACTTAGGAAAAACTTTAGAGGGCTTACCAAACCTATAGCGCCACCCCGTCATTTCGACCGAAGGGAGAACCCGTTAGTTCGGCGAAGCCAAATCCACTGATTCAACGTACTGCTTCTATTTAGTAGATTTCTCCCTTCGGTCGAAATGACGAAGATTTTTCTAAATGTACAACGGGTATTAAGAATTAAACGTTAACTGGATAAACTTAATTGTTGCTTTTAAAACAGAGTTATATCTTTGTACGAGCAAATTAATTTCCAAGTATGAAGCTAACGCTTGCCATATCCACCTGCCCCAACGATACGTTCGTTTTCGACGCTTTGGTTCACCACAAAATCGATACCGAAGGGCTAACATTCGATCTACACCTTGCCGATGTTGAAGAGCTGAATAAGCTGGCTTTAGAAGCATCCGTAGATATTACCAAGCTAAGCTACCATGCGTACGCCTATGTGGCGAAAGACTATCTTATTCTTAGCTCGGGCGGCGCGCTTGGGCGTGGTAATGGTCCGTTATTCGTAAGCAAGAAAAAAATATATCCCGACGAAGTAGGCGACATTACTGTCGCCATACCCGGAAAGCGTACAACCGCCGCAATGCTTCTGCGGTTAGCGTTTCCGTCGGTAAAACGGGCTAGGGAGTATCTTTTCTCAGATATCGAAAGCGCGATTCTGGATAACGAAGCTGATGCGGGAGTGCTGATTCACGAAGGTCGGTTTACCTACCGGAAAAAAGGATTACGCCCGATAGCGGACCTGGGAGAATGGTGGGAGAACGAATCGAATCAGCCTATACCTCTCGGTAATATCGCAATTAAACGCGGTATCCCGTCAGACGTACGAGCGAAATTCGACAGGGTTTTGAGGCGAAGCGTAGAGTTTGCCCTGAATAATCCGAAAGAGAGTAGCGAATTCGTAAGGCGATACGCGAGAGAAATGGACGAGGATGTTATGCGAAAGCATATCGCCCTTTTTGTTAACCAATCGACGGTTGATTTAGGAGATGAAGGGAGAAAAGCCGTACAGGTCTTTTTTGATGCGGCAAGAGAAATAAATGCGATACCGGAGCTGCCGGAACAGATATTTAATTTTGACAGATAAAAGAATAAAGACGAAAGAACAAGGACGAGAAAATAAAGACTAAAGGAAAACGTAGAGGTATAGCGGCTAAAAGAAATTTTAAATATAGCGCTTCTTTTACCTTTAACCATCGTTCTTTGCTCGTTAATCTCTAAATACGTATGTTAAGCGGAAAATACAAAGAGTTCTACAACGAGGTTAAAACGGTAGTAGATAAAAAACGAATATATACCGACGAGCTCAGGCTATTTACGTACGGTACGGATGCGGGATTTTACCGTCTTATTCCCAAAATCATAGTTAAAGCTTATAACGAGCGTGAGGTACAGCATATTCTTCGCTTAGCGAACACGTATGAGCTGCCGGTAACATTTCGCGCGGCGGGTACGAGCCTTTCGGGTCAAGCAATCTCGGATTCTATCCTTGTGCTTACCGGGCAGGGTTGGGAAAGCTACCATATAGAAGAAGGCGCGGAAAAAATCACTCTGCAACCCGGATTAGTGGGTAAGCGGGTTAACCGGCTGCTTGCCCCTCACGGTCGCAAGCTGGGTCCGGATCCTGCCTCTGTTGGCTCTGCAATGATTGGCGGTATTATTATCAATAACGCCAGCGGCATGAACGGTACCGACGAGAACAGCTACAAAACTATAGTTTCCGCCCGCATAATGCTGGCGGATGGCGCTATACTTGATACGGCAAGCCCCGAAAGCCGCGAAGCATTTATGCAAAGTCACGGCTATATTATTGACGGAATAAAAGGGATTAAAAAGCGTATTCACGACGACCCCGAGCTGGAAGCGCGGATAAGGAAAAAATACTCCATCAAGAATACCGCGGGCATAGGGATCAACTCATACGTGGATTTTGAAGATCCTTTTGATATCCTTGTACACCTACTGGTAGGCTCTGAGGGAACGCTCGCGTTTCTATCGGAAGTTACCTTAAAAACATTGCCGATAAAGCGGTATAAGGCAAGCGCCATGATATATTTCGAGAGCATGGTAGATGCAAGCCGCGCCGCTCTTGCCATTCATTACCACACCGGGGCGCATTGCGCCGAATTGCTCGACCGGCTATCGTTAAAGGCCGTTGAAAACAACGATGGCATCCCGCCATACATAAAAGATTTTCCGGACGACACTACCGCCGTTCTCGTGGAAGTCGATGCTTTTGACAACGAAACTCTACAAGAAGAGATCGAAGAAGCAAAGAAAGCATTAGCCGATTTTAAAACAGTAATGCCGATTGAGTTTACGGAAGACCCCGAAGTGTATTCAAAATATTGGGCTATTCGTTCGGGAATATTTCCATCTGTGGGAGGGATTCGTAAAATCGGTACATCATGCCTAATTGAGGATGTTTGCTTCCCGATCGACAGGCTACCCGAAGCGACAAAAGATCTTCAGGATTTGCTGGTAAAGCATGCCTATACGGATGGAGCAATTTATGGGCACTCCATAGAAGGCAACTTCCATTTTATCATTAATCAGGATTTTTCTACCGAGTCCGAAGTATCGCGTTTCGAGGCATTGATAGATGATACGGTAAAGCTTGTAGTGGATAAATATAACGGCTCACTGAAAGCGGAGCATGGCACGGGGCGTAATATCGCGCCTTATGTAAGGTATGAATGGGGAGACAAGGCGTACAAAGTAATGCGGGACACAAAATTCCTATTCGACCCCAAGAATCTGCTGAACAGGGATGTTATTTTTAACGAAGATCCGAAGGGGCATCTAAAGAGATTGAAATCGTTAACCCCTACAAACGAAAAGGTAGATAAGTGTATTGAGTGCGGATTTTGCGAAGTTAGCTGTCTTACTGCCGGATTTACGCTATCCGCCCGCCAACGTATAGCCGCACAACGAGAGATAGCGCGATTGAAGCAAACGGGAGAGGATCCGAAGCGCCTTAAGGAGTTGGAAAAAGGGTTTAAATATCCGGGCAACCAAACCTGCGCGAAAGACGGATTATGCGCGACAACTTGTCCCGTTAAGATCAATACGGGAGATCTTATACGAGATATTCGCGAACAAAAAGCGACTTCTTTCGATAAGAAGCTGGCGAGAGACTCTGCTAATCACTTTGGCGGGTTAACCTCTACCGCGCGCGTCGGGCTTAAATTTGTACATGGCGCCAGAATGGTTATGGGTAAAACAATATTCGGCTTCTTTGCGCGCGCTGCCAGAACCATAACCTTTGATAAGCTACCGTTATGGACTCCGGCTATGCCAAAAGGCATCTCAAAGCCTAAGCGACCTGAGATAAACCCTACCAATCCGTTAAAGGTTGTTTACTTCCCCAGCTGCATTAATCAAGTTATGGGTCCCGCAAAAGGCGATCCGGATCAACGCCCGCTGTATCAGGTAATGGTTAGCCTACTAAAAAAAGCGGGTTACGAGGTTATATATCCCGAAAATATGGATAAGCTGTGCTGTGGTACGATATGGGAAAGCAAAGGGTTTCCAGAACAGGCTGATCAAAAGTCGACCGAGCTGGAGAAAGCATTAGTAGGGGCATCGGAAAATGGAACTTATCCCGTGCTATGCGATCAAAGCCCCTGTCTATACCGTATGCGTAATACCATTAAGGGTATGCGCCTTTACGAGCCTGTCGAGTTTATCGATACGTTCTTAATGGATAAGCTGACTTTCCATAAACGGCATGATACTGTTGCCGTACATGCCACCTGTACGACAATAAAAATGGGTAACCGCGATTTAATCGCAAAGCTCGCCTCCGCCTGTGTTGATAACGTTGTTGTCCCCGAAGAGGTTGAGTGTTGCGGATTTGCGGGAGATAAAGGTTTTACATTCCCCGAAGTTAATAGCTACGCGCTACGTAAGCTGCATCCCGCCGTTGAAAAATCGGGGGCTAAGGCGGGATATTCAAACAGCCGTACTTGCGAGATCGGGCTGACTACCAATAGCGGTATCCCCTATTCTTCTATTGTATATTTGGTGGATAAATGTACGGAGGCAAAACAGGCATGACGGAATTATTTTTATTTAAAGAGCTATTCGAAAAGAATACGAAAACGTCGTTCGGAGCAAAGCGATGAATCTCCTAGTAAGCGACGACATGCTAAATTTGAGGAGATGCCTCTCTACGTTCGACATAACGTAAAAAATAACTTTTTAATTGCCCCCTCGTTACTTCGGATACATGGCAGGTTTATACATCCACATACCTTTTTGCAAGCGGCTGTGTTACTACTGCGACTTCTACTTCAGCGTTTCGTTACAGCGAAAAGATGAAATGCTAAAAGCATTAATCAAAGAAATAGAGATAAGAGCGAAAGAGAATAATCCCGCATTCAATGAAATAGCTACGATATATATAGGCGGAGGTACTCCGACGGCTTATACGCCCGACGAGCTGGGACGGTTGGTAGCCGCTATCAAATCAAATTTTTACTCGCAAAACATTATCGAATTTACGGTCGAAGCTAACCCCGACGATCTTTCGGCGCCGTATCTCGAAGGGTTGAGACGCGTAGGAGTAGATCGCCTAAGTATAGGCGTTCAAAGCTTTATCGAGCGAGATTTAAAATGGATGAACCGCGGGCATACCGCGCGGCAAGCGATTGAAAGCGTTAAGCTATCCCGGCGGCTGGGTTTTAACAACATTACGGTTGATTTAATCTATGGGATTCCGGGCATGAGCGTCGACGAGTGGCGATATAACCTAGAAACAGCTATATCGCTGAATATTCAGCACCTTTCGGCCTACCACCTAACCATAGAAGAAAAGACTGTTTTCGGCAAGCGGCAAAAAAAGAATTTAATTACACCAATAGCCGAGGAGCAAAGCGAGCGGCAGTTTATTTTACTCAGAGAGCTGACGGCAAGTAGCGGTTTCGAACACTACGAAGTCTCAAACTTCGCCAAAAATAAAATGTACGGTATTCATAACTCCGGCTACTGGAAGCAACAACCGTACATAGGCATAGGTCCATCCGCCCACTCGTACGACGGGGAGCGGCGCAGGTGGAATGTTTCCAACAACATCCGCTATCTTGAAAAAATCAATACTGCCGCTATATTTTTCGAGGAAGAGCATCTGGATATACCCGCTAAGTACAACGAATATATTTTAACATCTCTAAGAACAAACTGGGGAGTAAGCTTAGACTACATAGAAAAGCGTTTTGGCAAGTATTTTCAAGAGTATTTTGAGGAGCGATCGAAAAAATTAATCCTATCGGGCTGTCTCGTCCCGAAAAACAGAAATGTTAAAATATCAACATCTTACGTTTTTTTATCAGACTCTATCGTTTCCTCTCTGATATTCGTTTAACGCTGATAAACAACGACGTAAGCATTCGTCCTCTCCCGTCCGAAATATCGACCGTTAATATTTTATTGACCGAAAACCAAAAAAATGTTTTGTTTTGCAAATAATTGTTATATTTGTATTTGGTACTTTATCACTATTAGCGTGCGAAAACTATCAAACAGTTATCTTTTTTCACAGTTTTAGTTTGCTTTCTTCGTGTTTCGAAAGAAATATATTAGGGTTTAAAAGAGCGTTCCGGATTCGGAAAGTAAAAGGAATATTGTTTCGCGAAAAATAAACTAAAAAACGTAATAGTATGGGATAATCTCTAAATGCTGAAATCGCCGTGCTGATATAAAAATATTTCAATTACATAACTAAAATTATTACCACTAACTAAAATCTTTTTTATGAAAAAAACAATTCTTCTAGCACTACTTGTGTTGTTGGGAGTTGGCTTTGTTAACGCGCAAACGAGAGTTACCGGTAAGGTAACTAGCGCGGAAGACGGAAGTCCGCTACCTTTCGTAACGGTCGTAGTAAAGGGTACAACCGTTGTATCAAATACCGCGAATGATGGTACTTACACTATTACTGTTCCTGATGGATCAGACATTCTGGTGTTTACGTTCGCTGGAATGCAAACACTGGAAGAGAGACTTGGGGGAAGAGCAATTCTTGATGTTGCGTTATCTCCGGACCAAACTCTTCTTGACGAAGCGATTATTTCCGCTTACGCGCCGGTTTCTAAAAAAGGATTTACAGGCGCCGCCAGCGTCATAAAATCGGAAACACTTAAAGATCACAAAGTCGCGACAATCGGTCAATCTTTACAAGGCCAGGCTAGCGGGGTAATGGTAGTGGGCGCCCATGGTCAACCGGGAGAAAACCCGGATATTCGAATTAGAGGCATCGGTTCCATCAACGCTACTCAATCCCCTCTTATTATTCTGGACGGAGTTGAATACAATGGAGCCTTAAGTTCGATCAATCCTAACGACATCGAAGTTTTCACAATCCTTAAAGACGCGAACTCTACCGCTCTTTATGGTTCTAAAGCGGCTAACGGCGTTGTTAACATCACAACAAAACAAAGTCGCGCGGGAGAAACGAGAGTGAACTTCAGCGCCAGCTACGGTTTTTCTTCCAGGGCTCGTAGCGACTATGACTACCTTAGCGCGAAGGATTATCTGGAAGTTTCCTGGGAAGCTTATAAAAATTGGGCTATGGACCAAGGTCGTTCGGAAGCCGATGCTCGTATTTTCGCAACAAACAATCTTCTTACCGGGAAATTAAGATATAACCCTACTAATAGCGCTACCCCCGTAGGTACCGACGGAAAACTTAACGCTCAGATGTTATGGGATCAAGATTGGGAAGACGCGCTTACCAGAACGGGAAAAAGACAAGAATACGCCGTGGATGTTTCCGGCGGTAGCGAGAAGGCTAAATACCTAATATCGCTTGGATATTTAGAAGACGAAGGCGTTGCGATAACCTCCGATTTTAAAAGATACTCTTCTCGTATAAAAGTTGATGCTAACCCTTATAAATGGCTTAAAATCGGTCTTAACTCCACTACGAGTTGGACTAGGCAAAGCTTTCCTCTTCAATCAGGAAATAGCGTGAACAATATCTATGGATTTATTCGTAGCATGTCGAATATTTACCCGGCATACGAAAGAAACCCGGATGGCTCGTTAGTAAAAGATGAAAAAGGCAACCTGATTCCCGACATGGGGCTCGGCACAGGTATGGTAAATCCGGCGTCGGGAGATCGTTTCGATAGACCCGTTTCCACCAGCCAGAATCCATTGATGACAACATATATGAACGAAATTCAATATGATCGTTGGCTAATCGGTAACAATGGATACATGGATATTAACATTTTAGATGGTTTAACGTTTAAAACTCAGCTGGGTTACGATATCTACGAGCTAAGAGGAACCGAGTTCTACAACCCGGAGTTAGGAGACGGAACGTCTTACGGCGGTCGTAGTAGTAGATACAGGAACACTTCGCTTATAATGTCGTGGATCAATCAACTAACGTACGATAAGACATTTAATAACATCCATCACATTAACGTAATTGCCGGAACAAACGCGTATGACTTTAGCTATAACGCGTTGGAAACAGAAAAAAGAGGTTTTTTCTCTACCGACTTTAGCGAGTTAGTTTACGGGGCGAATCCCGTTACGGCTCATTCCACAAAAACAGGAATGAGGAATTTCAACTTTATCTCTCGTGTTAACTACGACCTTTACAGTCGTTACTTTATTTCCGCGTCTCTAACGAGAGATGGCTCTTCTCGTTTCCATAAAGATCATCGTTGGCAAAATTTCTGGTCCGTGGGAGCCGCTTGGCTTATTACTAGCGAAGACTTTATGGCTTCGTCTTCCGGGTGGCTAGACTTATTAAAGCTTAAGTTCAGCTATGGTACCACCGGTAACCAGTACATTTCGGGAACGGAAGGCTACTTCCCTTATTTGGGAACATATGTAACGGGTTGGAATGTGTTAGCGAATCAAGGTTATATAGTCGGGTCTTTAGAAAGCCAAGCCCTGTCATGGGAAAGTCAATCTCAGCTGGATTTAGGTCTTGAGTTTTCATTCTTAAATGGAACCATAAGCGGAAGTTTTACATACTTTTTAAAGGATAACAAGGACGTTTTATTCAGTAAACCGTTAGTTTTATCCGGAGGAATATCTTCAATCCCCTCAAATATAGGGGAAGTAAAGAATCAAGGAGTCGAGCTGGATATTACCGGCCGTATCTTGAAAACCAAAGATCTACTTTGGACGGCATCGGTAAACCTTTCTCATATAAAGAATGAGGTTGTTAAGCTTCCCGAAGAGAATAGAGCGCTTGGTTTAGAGGCTACCGGTAATAAGATATTACTGGAAGGGAAAAACATTAATACTTGGTATTTGAGAGAATGGGCCGGCGTGGATCCTGTTACTGGAGATCCGTTATGGTACGTTGATCAAAAAGACGCCGACGGTAACGTAGTGGGTCGCGCAACCACTAACGATTATTCCGCCGCTACGCGCTATACAAACGAAGTTGCGTGGCCAAAACTTTTCGGAGGTTTCCAGACGAGCGTTTCCTACAAAGGCTTTGATCTTGGCGTACAAGCAAGCTTTTCTATTGGCGGAAAAACCCTTGACTTGGATAAGGCGAATTTAATGCATAACTTTACTTCCACGAGTTTCGGATATCAGGCGTCCGCGGATTATACAAGCGACGATGTTTGGCGTCAACCCGGAGATATTGGAAAATCCGTTCCGAGAATCGGAACAGCGGACTCGGACTTTGGTAGCACTTCGACCAGATGGTTGGTAAAATCTGATTATCTTCGTATAAATAACATTACTCTCGGCTATACTTTCAAGAATCCGTACTTATTGGATAAAATCGGATTTAAAGGCGCCAGAGTATACGTTACCGGAACAAACTTTATAACACTATTTGGGGCTGAAGGTCTTGACCCTGAGCAAGGAATTTCCGGAATAACAGGCACTAACCGTACCTCCGCTCTTAAATCAGTATCTTTTGGTGTAAATTTAAATTTCTAAACAGGTAAATATTATGAAAATATCAAAACATATAGCGGCGATCTTACTTGCCGGTCTAATTACGGTAAGTTGTTCTGATTGGCTCGATAAAAAAACGCCAATGACTGGTAACATTCCTCAAAATTTAGCATATTCTTCCGTTACTAACGCGGAAGGTGTTTTAACGGGAATTTACGATCTATTGCGTATGTATAATGCCGATGGTGGTCGCCACGTATCATACGGATATAAGCATTTTACTCTCGGATTCGATTTTATGGCTAATGATATTATTTCTAATCCTAGCCAATGGTGGACATACGAAGCGCAATGGAGCGAAGTGATCCGCGTCGCGACAGGATATCGCGCGAATCAAATATGGAGATTTTGGTATGTTATTATCAACAACGCCAACAGCTTTATCGACGGCGTTACCGCGTCTACCAGTATTCCGGAATCTGCGAAGCCCGCTTTATTAGGAGAGGCGAAAGCGATACGAGCTTTCAGCTATTTCAACTTAGTCAGAGTGATGCAGTTTACATATAAAGGCAACGAAAACAAGCCCGGGGTTCCAATTTATAAAAAAGGAACCACGGAAGATATTGAAGGACAACCTCGTTCGACTGTTCAACAAGTTTATGATTTCATCTTAAACGAAAATTTAACCGATGCTGATATTAACGCGATACCGACTGATAGCGAAAAGTATAAAATCAACCGCAACGTAGCGTTAGGTATAAGAGCGAATGTGCATTTGTATATGGAAAATTGGACGGCGGCGGCGGCGGACGCGAAGAGCGCTCGTCAAGGATATCCATTAATGAACGAAAGTACCTATAAATCTTCGGGATTCAATACTATAAGTACCGGAGAATGGATGTGGGGCGCTCCGTTTAGACCCGACCAAGCTCTGTTATGGGCTTCATTCTTCTCTCACGTTGATATGGAGCGTCCGCAAAACGGATATAAGAATTTCTATATTAACACTACCTTTATAAATAAATTCTCTAGTACCGACTATAGAAAGATGTTTAAAACTCCGAGTGTTAATGTCGACCCTAATTGGGGATTATATACTAGCACTAAGTTTAAAGATCGCCAGCCGGATGCCGATGGAGATTATGTTTACATGCGCGCGTCCGAAATGTACTTAATAGAGGCGGAAGCAAAAGCGCGACTTAATGCCGCCGACGCCGGAGATGTTTTATTCGAACTTCAATCGGCTAGAGATCCCGGCGCGGTACGATCAGGCAATACAGGTCAAAGTTTAGTCGATGAAATTTTATTAGAACGTCGTAAGGAACTTTACGGTGAAATTGGCGTCGAATATTTTGACCTGAAACGCTATAATAAACCTATGGTAAGAGACGGTATTCATTCGCTCATGTTCAACGTGCCTGCCGGAGATAAGCGTTGGAACTATCAAATTCCGACAAGAGAGTTTACGACTAACCCCGCTCTGAATCCGGATACGGATCAGAACCCATAATTAGTATATTTATAATAGGTATTATATTTATAAATATCGATAATTTTTAATATAATAATTAAGATAATATGAAAAATATATTTAAATTTTTAATAGGTATCCTAACTATTATACCCTTTGTCTCATGCGGTGAAGAAGACTATGGATATAATGTTGATACCGGAGCGGGTTTCGCTCTAAAGAAAATCGTTGCCGAAGTGGATCCTGGTCTAACAAGCTATGATATCAAGGTTGTGGTTGCTCGTGGCAACACAGGAGCCGCCGCGACATTTCAGTTGATAGTATCAAATGAAAGCGCTAATCTTTCCGGAGTACTTTCCATCCCCCAAAGCGTGACCTTTGAACAAGGAGAATCCGTGGCGGAAGTGGTTATACCGGTTACGGTATCGGCGCTGGGGATCGGAGTATATTATAATTTTACCCTTACGCTAGAGTCTTCTCAAGAACAAATAGCCGCTAATAGCAAGAGTATTAATATCTCTACAAACCTGCTTTTAGAATGGGAAGATGTAGGAGAAGGAGAATATGACCCCGCGCTTTTTACGGGAACTTGGGATCTAACCCTTCAGAAAGCCGCCGGTACAAATTTCTATAGACTGCTGGATGCGATAGAATATGACTACCATTTTATATTTGAAGTAAAGGCGGATAATACCATTATATTCGGCAAACAGGAAACGGGATATGTAAACGGCGCGAGTGGTATGATTTGGTATACGCAATCCGCGTCCAAACCTTCTCGCTACGACGGCGACAAAACTTATACATTTGGTGTAAAATACACTAATGGAGGTACCGGGACTTATGGAGATTTTACTGATACGTTCGTTCTTTACTAACCAACGAGACTTCTATAGTATAGTAAAGAGAGCTTTAATAAAAGCTCTCTTTTTTCTTTCTCAAAAAAGAATTGATTATGCTTACCTATCCCAACGCTAAAATAAACCTAGGATTGCATATTGTAGAAAAAAGAGCGGATGGCTTCCATAATATCGAAACAATATTCTACCCTATAAAAGGACTGCGCGATATTTTGGAAATCATTCTCTCGAAAAACGGTAAAACAACCCTTACCAATACAGGGTTACTTATTGATACTCCCGAATCGTCAAACTTATGCGTGAAAGCATGGGGTTTGCTGAATAAAGATTACGCTATCTCTCCTGTCGATATATACTTACACAAGCAAATACCATTCGGCGCCGGACTTGGCGGCGGTTCGGCGGACGCGGCCTACTCCTTAATGCTGCTAAACGGCTTATTCAACCTAAACCTTTCTATAGCCGCCTTAAAAGAATACGCGCTACGGCTCGGCAGCGATTGCTCCTTCTTTATGGAGAATAAACCCATCCTCGCCAAAGGTAGAGGCGAGCGGCTGGAAAACATATCGCTAAGCCTTAAGGGAAAATATATCGCTATAATCCATCCGGCTATTCGCGTCGGCACTGCCCGAGCGTACGCGGGCGCGGTTCCAAAGCCGTCCGATTTCTCACTTATAACCTTACCCTCTCTACCGCTACGCGAATGGAGGCTATACCTCAAAAACGATTTTGAGGAAAGTATATTTAAAGCATATCCGCAAATAGCCGAAATAAAAGCTAAGCTATACGAAAAAGGAGCCATTTACGCGGCAATGTCGGGCAGCGGGTCCAGCGTATTTGGTGTTTTTGAAGAATTACCCGATATTAGCAAAACATTCTCGAATTACCATACCTATAGCGGTATGCTCGAAGATTAACCATAAAACCAATAAATAATACATTATGACAAACATAAAACAGTACATCGAAGAGAATAAGCAACGATTTTTAGAAGAGCTGTTCGGCTTAATCCGTATCCCGTCCATCAGCTCGGAAGAAAAGCACAAGCCCGATATGGTAAAAGCCGCCGAGCGTTGGAAAGAGCTGATTTCGGAAGCGGGCGCGGATAAAGCCGAAGTAATGCCTTCCGAAGGAAATCCTGTTGTTTACGGAGAAAAAATTATAGATACCGCTCTACCTACCGTGTTAGTGTATGGACACTACGACGTAATGCCCGTCGATCCTATTGATTTATGGAAGAGCGAACCGTTTGAGCCCGAAATTCGCGACGAAAAAATATGGGCGCGTGGCGCCGACGATGACAAAGGGCAGGCTTTTATGCATGTAAAAGCGTTTGAGTATATGGTACGTACCGATACCCTACCCTGCAACGTAAAGTTTATGGTTGAAGGCGAAGAAGAAATCGGATCGCCCAGCCTGCCTAACTTCTGCAAAGAGCATAAAGAAACGCTTAAAGCGGATGTCATACTCGTTTCCGATACCGGTATGATCGCGCCCGATATTCCTTCGATTACCGGCGGACTAAGAGGTCTGGCATACTGGCAGGTAGAGGTAACCGGACCGAACGCGGATCTGCATTCTGGTATTTTTGGCGGCGCGGTGGCGAATCCTATCAACGTTCTTTGCAAAATGATCGCGGAAATGCAAGATGAAAAAGGACGTATTACCATTCCCGGTTTTTACGACGACGTACTTGAGGTAAGCGCGGGAGAGCGCGAAAAAATGGCAAAAGCACCGTTCGACGAAGAAGAATATAAAAAATCGTTAGGCGTAAAAGCGCTTTGGGGGGAAGAAGGATACACATCAAGAGAGCGTACCGGTATCCGTCCAAGCTTTGATGTTTGCGGCATATGGGGCGGCTACGCAGGCGAAGGAGCAAAAACCGTTTTACCATCTAAAGCGTATGCTAAAATCAGCTGTCGTTTAGTGCCTCATCAAAAACATCTAAAAATTGCGGAGCTGTTCAAGAAGCACTTTGAATCTATAGCTCCCGACTATGTAAAGGTAAACGTTGAGCACCTACATGGCGGACCTTCGTATGTATGTCCGATTGACCTGCCCGCGTACAAAGCGGCGGAGAAGGCTTACGAAGAGGTTTACGGCAAGATGCCGGTACCCGTACGTTCTGGCGGAAGTATTCCTATTATTGCTACGTTTGAGGAAATATTAGGTATAAAATCCGTTCTAATGGGATTCGGCTTAGGGTCTGACGCTATTCACTCTCCAAACGAAAATTATCCTTTAGAACAATTCTTTAATGGCATTAATACGATACCGTTATTCTATAAGTATTTTGGAGAGACTAACAAATAGAACGGCTGTCTGAAAAAGTCGAGGCTGTCCGAAAGAGTCTAATTTTTTCGGACAGCCTCGACTTATACTTATCAACGTTGGCTAAGGTTCTCTTTCTATCAGCTTTTTTACGGTAGCGTTTGTAGGAAATGCTTGTACCGGCTTAACAAGATCGAAGCGCCCTTCTTTAATTGCTAAACGGAGGATAGATGCTATTTGGCGCGCTTTAGTCAGGCTAGACAAAGCGGTTGTTTTTACAGAGCCGCCATTCAGCTCTATACTGCCCGATCGTAGCTGTGAGTAGCTAACACGCCCTAACGGCGGTCTGCCGCTTTTACCATAATCGTAAATACATGCTTCTATCTGCTCGTCGCGTATGGAAACACCCTTCGCTATGTCCTCATCCAGAATAGGTATCGGTATGCCAATACCGATAAATAATGTAACCCCATAACCTGTAAAATATGCCGCTTTAATAAATTCGCTGCTCATATTCTTCAAATCGCCAATAAGAGCAAGTGTTGCCGCGGCATTAACAGGTACGCCGAATTCGTTTTTAGGCTTTGAGGTGTCGAATTGAGTACCATGCCACGCCACAAAACCCTGTGTACCTCCAATGAAAACGCGAGTACCGATACCGATGGTTCGCATAGTAGGATCGTTGAGTAAAGGGCTCATCTCCCCGGATGTTGAGTAAGTGGCATTACCTAGGTTTGGGCTTAGCTTACCCATATACGTATTAATCTCTTGAGCCGAGCTGTTAACCGCTACATTGTAGTTTTGGTATGCGTTGCGGGGATTAAAAAGATAGGCTTCGTTAATGCTGTCTTTATTAATAAGCGATTTAATGTATTTACGGGGATAACAGTCTGTTCCCTTACCCCATGCCTCCAACAAAACATCCTTTCCTTCAATCAGCTCTTGAATAACATGGGCTCCGCCGTATCTGGCGTTCTCGCTAGATTCTTGCGTTGCCCCGATATAGGTATCAACGGCGGCAATTCCGCCATACGCGCTAACACCGTTAAGCGTAATCCTCTCCATGCGCATAGGAGGATTGGTATGTCCTAAGTTGAGAAATGCGCCCGACGAGCACATAGCCCCAAATGTAGCGGTAGTGACAATATCGACTTTCTTGAGAATTTGCTTAGGGCTTAACTCTCTCGACATGGTTGCGACTTCTTCGGCTGTAAGAATAACGGCTTTGCCCTTCTTTATTTTCGCGTTGATTTCTTCATAAGATTTGGTTCTTGCCATCTCTTTTACGGTATTGGTTAGTTAATGGTATTGGTTAGTTAATGAATTTCGCGCTTGTTGATAGGGATAAATTTAGCGCTATTTTATTCGAAAAATTCCTTATGAATGATATTCAATGCTTCTTTAACATCTGATGAGCTAACAATGGTCGATACATTTTTTTCGGACGAACCTTGAGCAATAGCCCGAATGTTTATTTTGCCACTCCCTAAAGCGTTAAACATCCGACCACTAGTACCACATTGCTGTTTCATATCGTCGCCCACCAGGGTTATAATAGAGTATCCCGTCTCTACTTTTAACGGCTCTATGGCTCCTAAAGAAATTTCATAAACAAATGTCGTATCAACGAATTTTTTAGCTCTTTCGGCGTCGCCCTCTTCAATCGCAATGCACATAGTATGTACGGACGACGCTTGCGTAATAAGAATGATGTTAATGTTAGCCTGCGCCAATGCCCCGAACATACGATGAGAAAAACCCGGAATGCCTATCATACCGCTACCCTCGAGCGATATAAGCGCTATATTGTTACTGTTAGACAGTCCGCGTACCATACTGTCGCTAACGGGCGGGTAGCTCTCGATAAGTGTGCCATGATCGTCGGGAGCAAAGGTATTCTTTATCCATACCGGAATACCTTTACTTACCACCGGACGAATGGTGGGTGGATAAATCACTTTTGCTCCAAAATGCGACAGCTCCAATGCCTCCTTATACGATATATTTGGTATCGATTTAGAATTCTTTACCATACGGGGGTCTGCCGTCATCATGCCGCTTACATCGGTCCATATTTCGAGCGAATGCGCTTCCGTTGCCACAGCAAGAATAGACGCGCTATAGTCCGACCCTCCCCGTCCCAAAGTCGTCGTTTCGTTATTCCTATCCGATGCTATAAAACCGGGGAAAATATACAATCGATGGGTATCGCGCGTCACCAACTCGCGAACCCTTTTATTTGTTTCTTCAACATCCACGACAGCAGTACCGAAAGTAGAATCGGTACAGATTACCTTGCGGGAGTCTATCCATAAGTGCTCGACGCCCATGTCTGCCAACTTAGCCGAGACTATCTTAGTTGACATCAACTCACCAAAGCTCATTATACTATCTTTAGTACGAGAAGACAGCTCTTTAAGCAAAAAAACTCCATAATAAAGCTTTGCCAGGTCTTCAAGCGTACCTTTGACTTCGTTACGGATGTTTTCGCCTTTTTCGCCGGGTAACAGCTCTTCTATAGCTGTAAAATGACGTTTTTCTACATATTTCAATTTCTCTTTATAGCTCTCGTTTCCGGATGCGGCGAGAGTACCCGCCTCAATAAGAGAATCGGTAATACCTCCCAGCGCGGAGCTAACCGCGGCTACACGCCCTTTTTGTGCCGCGCGCCGTATAATGGCTATAGCTTTATTTATGCAATCGGCATTAGCAACCGACGTGCCTCCAAATTTCAATACTTGCATTACAGTATAAATTAAAAGAAAAACTTAGGTTAGCTTGGCAATAAGCCTTAAGGTATGGCGGATATAGAACTTAAGTATAAGTACTATATCCTAGCGCATGGACATAGTTCGAGCAATAACAGCGGTTGCCGCCTTTAAAGAGATAGGTGTTCTTTTTACTATAGCTATCATTATGCTGAATTCGTTCTTTTGTTTTTGATCGGTGCAAATGTAACGAATTAATAAATATATCGGCGAAACAATAAACCCATAATATTGTTAAAGTCTCGTAGCGTCTTAGGGTTTATATCAGCAAAAAAATAAAAGTGAATATAAATTATTTCAATTTTCGCCGAATTCTGTCATTTCCGTTCGGATAGTTCGGCAATTAAAACTAATTTATAACTTTGCGAAGTAGCTCAAAAAAGCCGAAAACAACCATGAATTTTTCTAAAATAACAAGCCGCCTCCCATTCTTTTTAAGGAACAAGTATATTTTTACCGCCGCCGTATTCTTACTATGGCTACTTTTCTTTGATAAAACAAACCTTATCGACTACATTAGCGATAAGGGAAAAATACGTACGTTAAAAGCCCAAAAAGAGCATTACGAAAAGGGTATTCAAGATATAACAGCGCAGCTTGAGCAGCTCAATACCGATAATAAATCGCTGGAAAAGTTCGCGCGAGAGCGGTACTACCTTAAGAAAGAAGGCGAGGATATCTACCTAATAGAAGAGTAAAATATCTTTTATATCTTAAAAGAGGCTGTCTAAAAAGTTGTCATGTCGAACAAAGAGAGACATCTGCTAAGCTTAAGCAGATTCCTCGCTCTGCTCGGAATGACAAAAAACTTTTAGACAGCCTCTTTTTTATTTTGCTACTTTTGTACCCTATGAATATTGCAAATATAGCTTTGGGCGACCAACCCGTACTTCTTGCCCCAATGGAAGACGTTACCGACCCATCGTTTCGTTTCGTCTGTAAGCGGTTCGGAGCGGATATGATGTACACCGAGTTCGTTTCGTCTGACGGTTTAATTCGCGATACACGAAAAACGCTGGAGAAGCTTGCCGTTTACGATTACGAGCGCCCTATAGGCATTCAGCTCTACGGTCATCTTACCGACGCAATGGTAGAGTCGGCGAAGATTGTAGAAGAAGCGAAACCAGATATCATTGATATCAACTTCGGTTGCCCGGTTAAAAAAATCGCGAATCGTGGCGCCGGATCGGGTATGATGCGAGAGCCTGATAAGCTGGTGGAAATGACACGCCAGATAGTACAAGCCGTTAAGCTGCCCGTTACGGTAAAAACCAGGCTTGGCTGGGATGAGGATAGCAAAATTATTGTTGAGCTGGCGGAACGGCTGCAAGATGCGGGTATTGCCGCGCTTACCATACACGGACGCACGCGGGCGCAGCTATATAAAGGCGAAGCGGATTGGACGCTGATTGGCGAAGTAAAGCGTAACCACCGGATGAAAATACCCATTATCGGAAATGGGGATATCAATAGTGCCGCTAAAGCAAAAGAAATGTTCGACCGCTATGGGGTAGACGGAATTATGGTTGGGCGCGCAACCTACGGTCGTCCGTGGATATTCGGAGAAATTAAGCACTACCTCGGAACAGGCGAATTGCTACCCGAGCCCGGCGTCGCAGAACGGGTTGAGCTTGCTAAAATGCATCTGGCAAAATCGGTAGAGGTAAAAGGCGATAAGGTGGGCATTCTGGAAATGCGCCGACATTTTTCTTCATATTTCAAAGCCCTACCAAATTTTAGAGACACCAGAATGACGCTGGTTACCTCTCTTGACGTTGAAGAGCTAAATAAAACGCTCGATTATATTGCCATACGGTGGGATAGTTACTAGAGCGGGGTATTAGCTACCCTCGCCATATCATAATCTGAATTAGTCACGACTTAATCTGACAGTTAGGAATAAAAGTTTATAAATTCACTAACTGAAAAAGATTAAGTTATGACGACACAACAGAAGATCATCAAGAACAAATCGGGCTTACTGG
>JAIRNF010000051.1 GCA_031258195.1 Prevotellaceae bacterium | reverse complement strand
CCGCCGAAACGCTAGCCGGTATCGTTAGAGAAATGTCGATTTGGCTCTGGCGAAATCATCGCGATAAATGCGCTATTCGCGTCGCGATCGGCAAGCGATTGGAAGAGCTGCGAAAAACGCGAGGTTTGAGCCAAGAGGAATTAGCGAGTAGGATAGGATTTAAGCAGCCGAATATCGCTCGTATAGAGAGCGCGAGATACGCGACTAGCATCGATATTCTCGGCTATATAGCCGACGCGCTAAATTGTAGAATAGATATAGTTCCGAACGAAGACGGCGGCTAAGTCAAGCTTCGAAAGCCCCCGGTCGGGGCTTTTTCTTTTAATATAGCCGCCCCTTGATAACAGGCGACGCCTGTACGGTTTCACGCTCTTTTTTCGCGGATTCGTCGTAAACGCGCGCCTGATATACAAGTCGGTATTCTTTTAATCCGTCTCGCCTGTTTACCTTTTCAAGGCTTATCCGGGTTAGCGGTCCAAAGGTATCGCCGTCGGTCCAAAGGTGCAGCAGCTTATTAGCTTCGTTTACCAAATCGAACACCCTATCAGCCCTTTTCTTTAGCTCTTGGGGCGCCCGCCCGCCGCCGGCGCTTAAGGTTAGCTCTATAATACGTACTTGTATGTTAACTATCGCCTGCTGCGTACCGTTACCAAGATTGCCGTAGCTTACGCTGTCGATATCTATTAGCGCGGCGGGGAATTTGACGGGAGGGAGATCTTGGTAAAAATCAACCTGCCCCCAGTCCAGATCGACATACTCGAAAAGCCTGTCATTCTTTCGGGTAGGCTCGACGCCGGTAGGAAATTTAGCGTCTACGAGCCTTTTTTGTAAGCGTTCTATCAGCTCTTTCATCGTTTTTCGCTTAGCCGTTTTAGCTTCTTAGCTATCTCTTTTTTTATTTTCTTATCCAGCTCTTCGCTGTCGCCCATGAATTGGCGCTTGGGTATAACCACATTATGATCGCGCCCCGCGTTCTTTACGCCCCTGTTATGTACGCGCGCGTACGATACGTCGTTAAATACGGTCGCTCTCGCCCTGCCGACCTCGTAGCCGACGCCGCGCCCCAGATCGGCGGTATCTCCCGTTAGTACGGGTCTGCCCGCCAGCGTTCGCTGTCGCCGGGTTTTCGGCTCGACCTCCTTACGCCGCGCCATTTTCCATCTACGCAGCCCGCCGTTTACAAATCCCTGTTTCTGAAAGTTCTCGGTAAAATGATCGGCGGCTATTTTACCCGCGACGCGCGGCGCGGTTAGCCGCGTCCAGCGCTCGATATCCGGGCGTACTCGCTTTAAATTCAGGGTAAACTCTTCCGGCTTCATTTTTTTGCGTTTAAATAGCGATTAATTGGGATTTAATGGTTATATTTGTAGCCTTAAGTTCGACCTGCGGGACGGACGCCCCCATGGGCGGCTGTTATCAAATACGGCTGCCCATGGCTTTTTATGGACGTTTAAAACGATGTAGCCTACCGTTATTGATTATTATTATTTCGCTTAAATTTTGCCTGTCAGCATGCGCCCATTGCCCTTTTACAAATCGTTGTATGTAGTTATCCGTAAGCGATTGCTCAACTTTTAACACAGCAATATCCGCCTGTGTAGCGGCTCTTTTTATCTGCCTGCTCATATTTCTAAAGTTTGTTACTTTGAACTCTACATTAATGCCATCTATTACGGCATCAGGATTAGCCGTTGGATGCTTGGTTGTGTATTTCGCCCCAAAATAGCGTATTCTTTGCGCTTTCTCTACTTCGTTTATGCGAGGTAGCAGCGCTATGTCTCTATAGCCGTTATCGGCGAGTAGCGCGGCGATAAGGCGGTTTCGCGCCACCTCTCGCGTACCAACCACCAGCAGATGCTCTTTGTACGCGTTACCCGCCGTCGTCGCTCGCTCGCTATACACTACCCTGTCGGGGCATCGTAATACCGCCTTATCTTCTACCCATTTCGGGGCGTCCGTATTGCGCCGGTAGTACGGGTGTCGTTCCGTTACCAGCTCTCCCGTTTCGCCCGGGTTACCCTCTAACCCCGGCGCGGGCTTTATGCTAACGGCGGGCGACGCCGTCGCGGGCGCGTCGGTCGTTTTCCAATCGCACTTGCAGCCCCACTCGTTGCCCGGCTGGTTTTCGCTCCAAAACGGGTCGTTTCGCGGCAGGATAATACCGACGTAGGCGAGGTGTACCTCGCGGGGCGTCGCGCTCCGCGTTCTTATCCACTCGATATTCGGGTAAAGGTCCGCCTCTTCTTTAAACCGCTCCCATTGCTTAGCCGTTCTGCAGCGCGAGGTCAGCGTATCGTATTCCGTTTTCTGGTACCCGTTATAGGTGGCCAGCAGGGCCTTCGCTTTCTCTTGGTACTCTTCTCTCGGTAACGAGCGTAAGGCGTCCAGCCGCTTGCCGAGGTCGTAGGCTTTATACGTTCCGAATCGTCCGGCGTTAAGCTGTAGCCGCCGCTCCAGCTCCGGGAGCTGTTTCCCGGAGCCGAAAACGTTATTAACCGCTTTCTCGTAGCCCCCGGCGTAGCGTCGCAGCAGCTTATCGTTAACGCCGTCGGTTCCGTCGGTAAAGATTTCTTCGATCAGCTCCTTATCGCCCTTTAGCGCGACGGGTACGACCAAGCCGCCGCCGCAGCAGGCGCAGCCCGCCGGGTGTCGGTATAGAGCCTGTATGTTAGCGGTCGGAGCGGCGGCGCGGCTCGGCGCGCCGCTCCCTACCCGAAAGGGTCGGGCGGCGCGCTCCTTATCCCGGTTATGGGTATGTTGTACTTCTCGCTAAAGTAGGCGGGGTCTATCTCGTAGCTGTCGAGCAGCATTCGCTCTATTTGCAGCGTTTGCTCGGGCGTGTATTCCGCGCTGTCGTCCCATTCGAACGATTTGCCCCGCAGCGGGAAACCGTGTAGTCGCATCTTCGGCAGCAGCTGGTCGTTGATCAGAAATCGCAGGCTTGTGGCGAAGGCGTCTTTTACCTCTTCGAATCCGCGTTCGTGCACCTCGCTTTGGCTAAGGCTGCTGCCGTCTTCGAACGCCATCGTTTGCCCCGCCAGCCCTATGGATATTTCCCTATTCGCCCGGATAATACGCCGGTCGAATACCTCGAAAGCGTCGCCTTTGGCGGTCTCGATCAAGCTGAGATTCGTGCCCGCCGGAAAGTAACCCCAAGTGTTGCCGCCGAAGCTGGAGAGCATGTTCTCTATCTTGATTCTGTCGCTATCGTTGCGGGTATCCGTCGAGGCGTAGATAATGGGAATGCCGAACCGCTCGGCGAAGTTATCCCAGAATATCTGTACGTGCTTCTTGCTGATAACGTGCGGCGTTACTTTCAGATACCGACCCAGCCCGTTTTCGCCGCCCGCCTCTACCAGCCAAGGCGACAGCCGGTTGTTCCGGTAGGGTACGCCCTGATCCGGCGTATCGCCTTGGTTTATCAGCAGCACCCCGTATTCGGGGCATACGTTATTGCGCGGTATGAGCTTTACCCCCGTAAAACCCATTTTACCCTCCGTCGTAACCGCGTCGCCCAGCTCGATAAGGCTATGCCCGTAGTACTCCGCGTCGAGCGCCAAGTCCATAAACGACCAGAACCACATCGCCATGAACAGCTTGGTCGCCTCGTAGTCTTCCTTGCCGCTGCCGTCGTCGGTAATCTTAAACTTGCGCCGCTTAACGCCCAGCTTGGTGCGCTCCACGACGCCGCTTAAATGCGTATCCAGTACCGTCGTATCGTTGTATAGGTTGTACAGGCCGATACGCTTAGGATTCTCGACGTTTAACGCCATTTGATGAGCCGCGCGCCATTTGGCGTTATCGCTTTTCGCCAGGTACTCCCCCTCTACCTTCAGCCGCTTTATAATATCGGCGGCCCGCCTCACTATTCGCGTTTTCTCGTCCGTAGGGATACTCGCCGATACTAAATGTAGCCAATAAGCACAAAAAAGGGCGGTATTGTATATTATACAATACCGCCCTTTTTTGTGCTAGAAAAACTATTTAACTCTCAACGTAGAGTTCGTTTAGCTTTATTGAAAGCTCGTTCAACTCTTGTTCTAACCAATCAATTTCTTCTTCCGGAGTATCATTTGGAATCTGATCCAATCTCTCCTGGATTTTTCCAATCTCAACTTCTAACATTTCTTCCCTACTCATAATTCAATCTTTTTGAGAAATTAATTCTATATAAAGAAACGGAAAAATGTGTAGAAATGTTTTAGCGTTTAACTCTATTTATTGTCATTTTAATCCCCTAAACATTTACCAAATAGTGCTATTAAACAAGCTGATATTGCTAGGCATAAACACCATTTATTTGTTTATAAATGTAAACAACAAAAGAAATACCATGAGCTCATCAAAAATCATTGATTTATTGTGGGATAAGTAGGATTACTATCTTAACCATACATGTAAAAGTATTGATAAATCTCTTATTCACGCCCCATCTCCTACCATTATTGAAGACGTGTGGAACGACACAGACAGAAATAATCAAACGTTAAAAAGTCTTCAATCAATCCTTAGCCACGGAAGGCTGGCAAATACCGGATATGTATCTATCCTACCCGTCGATCAGGGCATAGAACATACAGCAGAAGCATCATTCGCTCCTAATCCGCTATATTTTGACCAAGAGAATATCGTAAAGCCTGCAATAGAGGGAGGATGTAATGCTGTTGCCTCAACATTCGGAGTACTAGCATCCGTTGCTCGCAAGTATGCACACCGAATTCCGTTTATTGTAAAAATAAACCATAACGAGCCGCTAAGCTACCCAAATAGCTACGATAAAATAATGTTTGGCAGCGTTAAAGAGGCGTAAAATATGGGTGCTGTGGCTGTAGGTGCTACCATCTACTTTGGGTCGGAGCAAAGCCGCCGACAAATTGTAGAAGTTGCCAAAGCATTTGAGTATGCCCATGAGCTGGGAATGACAACTATTTTGTGGTGTCACTTAAGAAATAATGCGTTTAAAACCGATAAAGCCGACTACCATTCTTCGACAGATATGACTGTTCAGGCAAACCATCTTGGCGTTACCATAAAAGCAGATATTGTAAAGCAGAAGGTGCCTACTATAAACGGAGGGTTTAAAGAGCTGCATTTTGCCAAAACCGACGACAGGGTATATAGCCAGCTAAGTTCAGATCATCCGATAGATATGTGCCGTTATCAGGTAGCAAATGGCTATATGGGGCGAGTTGGACTGATAAACTCTGGCGGCGAATCTGCCGGCGCTTATGATTTAAGAGATGCTGTTATTACCGCTATTGTTAATAAACGTGCCGGAGGAATGGGTTTAATCAGCGGACGTAAAACTTTTCAAAAGCCCATGAACGAAAGTGTTGAGCTGCTTAATGCAATACAAGATATCCATCTTGATAAGAGCATTACGCTAGCATAACCTATTACGTAGTTAAACACATGCTAGATGCCGCATTCATAGGGTTGCTATCCGGTTCTGCCGTTTTGATAGGCGCCCTTTTGGGTTTATTCCTAAAGTTAGGAAATAAGCTGGTTGCTATTATAATGGCTTTTGGGGCAGGCGTTCTAATATCAGCCTTATCGATTGATTTAATGAACGATGCATTCGACAAAAGTCACGATCCGCTATCTATAGGCTTAAGCTTCATTGGTGGGGCATTAGTATTTGTACTGGGCGATTACTTTATAGATAAAAAGGGAGGATATTTTAGAAAAAGATCACATGGAATTAGCGAAAGTCAAAAAAATCACAACACCCAAAATAACTCCGGCACGGCTATTCTTTTGGGTACTTCGCTAGACGGCATCCCCGAATCGTTTGTTGTAGGTGCTTCTATTGCTATTGGAGGATCAACCGGAATAGTTTTTATAACAGCGGTTTTTTGAGCAATCTGCCCGAAGGAATGTCTGGAACAATGGGCATGAAAACGGCAGGCATGTCGCCTAAATCAATTATTCTGCTTTGGGTTATTACTGTAATCGTAACGGTACTCTCATGTATAGCAGGATATGCTTTTTCAGGTACCGCGGGTCCGCTTGTCCATTCTGCTATCATGGCATTTGCATCAGGTGCTATTCTTGCCATGCTTTGCGATACTATGATTCCGGAAGCCTTCAAATTCGGTGAGCGATTTGTTGCTCTGGTAACTGTTTTAGGGTTTTTCTTAGCCTTTATGTTAAGCAAGCTATTTTAATGGTGTTTTTCTGAACAGCAGGTTGAAAAAAGATATGTCTCACTTCATTCGATATGACAATAAGGGCTTTATACATAATATAGCCCTTTGTCTTATCTTTATGGGTTTAGTCCGGCAGCAGTATTTCATCGTCGTCATATAAGTTATTCAGCTCAAACGATAGTTCATCAAGCCTTTTTTCAAAGGATCTACGTCTTCATACGGACTATCTTCAGACATTTCGTTTATTTCTTTCTGAAGCTTTTCTATTTCTTCTTCTAATACTTGTCTCCTTCCTATATCAATGCTGTTTAATGAATTAACAAAACAGATTAAACAACCTTCGAAATAAAAAGTTTAAGGATTTTGGAATACATAATGTTAATCAATATACTTACATACAATGCTGCGCATATCGCTATAGCTGTCTTCCATAGATTGCAACAGCTTAAGCTGAGCATGAGTACGAACTAAGTTATGTTTTTCGTTTTTTATCTTGTAGTAAGTATCACCGTTGATATAGTCCATAAGAAAACGCAGTATTTGTTCAAAAGTAAGGTATTTGGCAGAAAACGCTAAATACTCCTTTTCGGTTGGCGTAAGGAAACTTTTTGCTTCCGACAGGTAGCCTTTGGTGTAAGCTTCGAAGATAGGTAGGTTAAGATAAACATTTGCCAAATTCTCATCATCCTCTAAACCCGCATTGGCATATGATCGGATAGCATCGCCATAATCGTTAAGACATGTGCTGTTAAGAACTGTATCTAGGTCTATGACACAAAGTACGTTCCCTTGTTTATCAAACAATATATTGCTTATTTTAGTATCGTTATGCGTTACTCGTATTGGTATTTCTCCCTGCTCAACCATTATCCAAAATGCGAGCATTTCGTCTCTTCGCTTTTCAATCTCTTCAACCTCTTTTGCTACTTTCAATTTTCTGCCCACAGGATCTCTTTGTAAAACATCGTCCCATTGTTTAAAACGATACCTAATATTATGAAACCCGGGTAAAATATCTGCTAATGGCTCGTTCATATCCGAAAGCATAGCTTGGAACTTACCTATACCTTTTCCTCCTTGCTCTGCTAGCCCCGGAGTATCGGCACATTGGTATGCCAGGGTATCGTCTATGAATAAACAAGCAGCCCAATATTCATTCTTATCATCTTTGTAATATAGCTTTCCATCTGTTGTGGGAGTTATAGTAAGCGCCTCTCGTAACGGATCTCCGCCTGCCGTAATAACTTTCTTTTTAATATGCTCTATAACCTTGCTAATATTATCCATCATGGCAGGCACATCAGTAAAAATATGCTTATTTTTACGTTGTAGAATATAGCTAGGGCGACCGCCGGTTGTTTCAACAAAAAAAGTTTCGTTGATAAGCCCTTCTCCAAGGGGGCGAACATCTTTTATTTCGCCTTCAAAAGCAAACTGATCGGCAACTTTTTTTAACGACTCTTCCATTGCAATATGTTATTGAGATAATTTATAACGAAAATAAGAATATCTACTTAATCATTCACAATAATTCTACTATTTTTACAAAAAATCAACTATCACTCATCATGAAAAAAATAGTCATATTTATTTTTATCGCATTAGAGGTAATAACTACTATACTATGGGGATGTGGAAATTCGGGCAGCACAGAGTCTTCTAAATTAATTCAGACACCTGTTCCTTCTCGACCTGACGGACAAACAGATGTAATCGGCCTTAAGTGCGATCCTATTCCTACAGTTCGTGTTGGTTTTATTGGATTAGGTATGCGAGGTAAAGGAGCCGTAAATAGACTTATGGCAATTGAGGGAACAGAAATTGTTGCCCTTTGCGATCTTGAACAGTATAACTTAGATGACACGCAAGCATACATCGAAAAACAAAGCCGACCTAAAGCCGCCGAATATATCGGAGATGAAGGCTGGAAGCAGCTGTGCGAAAGGGATGATATTGATTTAGTATATATTTGCACAGATTGGCTAACGCATACACCAATGGCTGTATATGCTATGGAAAAAGGAAAGCATGTTGCCATTGAAGTACCGGCAGCGACAAATATAGATGAGTGCTGGCAGCTGATAAATACAGCGGAGAAAACTCGCAAACATTGTATGATGTTAGAAAATTGCTGCTACGACAAGTTTGAACTTGCTACGCTAAACATGGCTCAGCAAGGAGTGTTTGGCGAGATTGTACATGTTGAGGGTGCCTATATTCACGATTTACGTTCGTTAAACTTTAACCCTCGCCGTTCTTCAGGCGAGTCGTATCAGCCCGGTGTTGGCAGTGAGACCAACAAAAAACCCGGCTTAATAGGCTATTGGAACCACTGGCGCAAGAACTATAATATAGAGCATACCGGCAACCCTTACCCCACCCATGGTTTAGGACCTGTTTGCCAAATACTGAATATACACCGTGGAGATAAGATGAACTATTTAGTATCGGTATCGTCCAACCAGTTCGGCATGACTGAATATGCCAAAGAAAGGTTTGGGAAAGAATCTCCGGAAGCCAAACAAACCTACAAACTGGGCGATATGAATACAACAATTATTAAAACGCAGAAAGGAAAAACCATCATGATTCAGCATGACGTTACCAGCCCCCGCCCATACAGCCGTATTCATATGGTTAGCGGCACAAAAGGTTTTGCTCAAAAATATCCGATAAGGCAAATAGCGTTAGAACCCAACGGTCACCATGCCTTAGGCAAAGAAGCAATGGATTCGGTTCTTACTAAATACGAACATCCATTCTACAAAGAGGCTGGCGAACAGGCGGCAAAACTTGGGGCGATAGCGCATGGCGGCATGGACTACATTATGGATTACCGTTTGGTTTACTGCTTACGCAACGGTTTACCTTTAGACCAAGATGTGTACGACGCTGCCGAATGGTCGTGCATTGTTGAACTAAGCGAGAAATCAGTGCTAAACAACGGCGCTCCTGTTGAAATACCTGATTTTACACGCGGCGCATGGGATAAACTACAGGAATTAAAATTTGCTGAATAAGATCTTTCTAAGCAAAAAGAGGCTATATACCCACCATCCTCCTGCTAGACCTATAATTGAAAGAACTACAACGATATATAAACGTATCATTACTTGCCTTCTCTATTTTCTTAGGGATAGCAGCCTTAATATGCTCCTGCTCTTCAAAAAGAATTTTTCGTATGTTCTGCTTACCCGAACAAACTAATACATCTTTATAACTGCGGCTTTACATGGACAACTCTATCTCTGCCCAAATTCAACTGTGATCTGTTGCTGTTAAACCGATCATCATATCAGCTTCCGCCTAAACTCATATACTAAAGCTAATAATAAGTCTTTTTAGATAACCAATAAATATACGTATTTTATTTCATTATTCAACGCTTATTCAAGTTTATTTTCCATACTACCGGATTAACATTTATTTGGCATAATTATTGAATATAAACGAGTATAAAATTAGACTAACTTACATACTTATAGAGTATGTTAAGAATAGATATTAACCCTTAACTCAAAAGGAGGCAACCGTGAAAAAGCTACTACTTACCGCATTACTATCAGCCTTCTATCTTGTTTCACTATACGGATAATACCACAAGCTATATATTGTTCGAGATTCCATTAATACAGATAGAATGGATATCTATAATATGTCCGACAGTTTAGTGGGGCATAAGCGAAAAAGTCGCTCCGTAGAATACTTGACCTTCTTAACAGATACGGAAGATCAGCTGATTGGATATGAGATGAGAGATTCTCTTAATGAGGAAATAATAAACATATTAAATCCTGACTACGAAAAAACCGGGTATAAAATGATTTACCTTGAAGACAGCCGTGTAATCATTGTCTATGATATGCAGAATAAAGAAATAGAGTACGAAGTTTACGATCCGGATATTAATATAATATGGATTTTCGATTGGATTGAAGAGCAAGGAGAAGAGCAAAAATACAGTAGTTACGAGGGTTCTGACTCATATCACTATTCAACAGATAGCCCTTGGCTTTTTTATAACTCTAATATGGAACCTTACCCTTGGTACGAAAGAATATACAACTACTACTATTTCCCCACGTATGAATATAACTATTATACAACAAATATATACGAATACAACTATTACCAGAATATATATGAGTATAACTCTATTACTATATTAACCCTACCATCCTCCAAAACCACACCCAAGACCTAAGCCGCCTATTATAGCACCCAGACCTCCTCATGTTGATGAAAGACCTGGCAACAGACCTCCTAACAGAAATCGGAGAAGGGTTGAACTCGTACATCGGGAAACCCCCAACCAAGATAGAAGAGGCGGAGAAGAACAAGATAGAAATGTTCGGGAGTCTCAAGATCAAAGGCGGCAACAAAATAGGGATAACAGAGAAACCCACGAACGGAGACAACGTGATGAACAACAAAGAAATAATAGAGAAGAACAAGATAGAGCGAACAGAGAAGCTCAGGAAAGAAAACAGCGATAAGAGCAAGATAGAACGAGCAGAGAAACCAAGGAACGGAGACAAAGAGAAGAGCAAGAACGCCAAAGAGAACGTAGCACCTCCGGTACCGAAAGGCGAAGATAATTCAACAAATCAATTATCAACAAAGAGAGGTTTTGCAGCTAACCAGCAAAACCTCTCTTTGTTGAATAGAATCTTTAATAATTCTTGGAATATAAACATATGACATATTGATAGAAGATATATTGGTTAATAAGTTTGACTACCCTCGCAACTCCATAACAAAACGGCGCTGAACACAACTGGCGAAAAATATTCAGTAATCCACGATGGACAGATTACATATTTCAGTATGCGAAGAACAGAACTTTTGCAAAAAGTAAAGGCTACAAATATGAATTAGTCACGACTTAATCTGACAGTTAGGAATAAAAGTTTATAAATTCACTAACTGAAAAAGATTAAGTTATGACGACACAACAGAAGATCATCAAGAACAAATCGGGCTTACTGG
>JAIRNF010000008.1 GCA_031258195.1 Prevotellaceae bacterium | reverse complement strand
TGATATTTCTAATGATATTGGTAGATTCGGCAACAGATAAATACCCCCTTCTTTAAACTAGTTCATTTATTAACTAAAAACTTTCAGTTATGGAAAAGAATAAATTTAAAAATCAGTTTATATCAATAGATAAAACACAAGTTTTATCTGATGATATGATGTTAGGCATTGAAGCGGGTGATAAATGTGAGAGTGGATGCAAAAAGGCATGCGTTCCAGGAAATAAGAGTGGTGGCACAGATATTGATATACCTATAGAAGTAGAAATATAGATGTGTACGCTACGAATAACTTGCTTGTAGGCTGACAGGTCAACGTTATACATCAGCTTATACTTTAGAGAAGATGCCTTGACATTCCGACAACCTACGTACATCGTACCCCCATAGTCAACGTACAGCTGTAGGTGTGTATTTTCACCATACCAGCCACCCGAAGGGTAATTTCTTTCCTCATCCAACATTTCGAGGTTTCCGCCGTAGATGCCGATAGGGTTTGAGTGCTTAACTATCGTACCATCGAACAGCTCAAAGGCGTAGATAACATAGAAGTAACCGTCAAACCAGCCCTTATCGTACCACTCATTCCGCTTCTTAGCCATGTACGCAGCTGCATGGTTCTTGACGTACTCCTGCTTTTCGCTCTCGGACGAGGGCGAAGCTCCTTCATATGCATAGTCGTACTTATCGGTAGTGATGGCATTAACAGGGTAAAAGTCGAATATCGGTAATTCAGGTAGCTTCTCTATGTAATCATACTTACGCCATAAATGCCCTGCTCTATCTTCGGGCGACCATAATGCCCATGACATCGTTTGTGTTGTTTCGTTGAAGATGACGAGAACGTTACCTACCGCATCAAAACGAAATGTGTCGTTGGTATCTACATAGGCGATAATCTGGTCGATATAGGGGTAATGCTCGTAGCCGTCCATCCTGTCCCAGCGCGGGGTATTCTGATACTTAGAGATAAGGTTTTTCGTTATCCCGACATCATGTACAAAGAAGTTCTGCTGAGCGTGAGGATGGCTACCGATGCTTCTCTTAGTACCGACAGGTCGCCACGCTCCCGAATCGTATCTAAGGTTTAGTATTTCCTGACAAGTGCCGTCAGGCGTTTTGTTATCGGGGTTATTGCGTTGAATACCCTGTATGTTAATGTCCTTTTGCATGGTAGTGTTGGTTGATGATTTGCTGGTAGATGTTAGTCGTACCGCTGCTGTTGGTCTGCTTATCCTTATCCAGCTCTTTTAAAGAGGCAAAGAAATTTCCGATATTCACGAGCTCGTTGTTGGTAATGCGCTTGGTGTACCTATCATCGGATAGCCGTTCGTTCAGTCGGTCAACTACCGCATTTAATCCTTTGGTAGCGTTGCTTAGTATAACATCATCGCTTACCTCAGCTAGACAGCCTACCTCAGCAGCAGCTAACAGCGCATCCTGTACAGGTTCGGCTAGAGCTGGTAAGGTTACATCATTGCGCCAATTTTTCAGGGTTTTACCTGTAACGGTAATCTTACCCTCTTCTTTGAGGTAGCTGGCAGCTGCCTCATAGCTACCGTTGAACCTTGCCACGATGCTTACGGCGTAGGCTCTCTCCTGCTCTATGTACTTACTTTTCTTCATAAAGCAAATGTACCCCTGCCTACGCTCATCCTTAGCGTAAATAGCATAACGGTAATGGAGAAGAATAACGAGGCAGCCATTGCAAAGCAACATGCTGAGGAGCTGCTAAGAAAGGTAACAGTTTAGAGTAACTACTATGATTGATATAAGTAAGATAGATGATAAAAACATCTCGTTTAACGGCAAGACTTGTGCAGCCGTGTATAAGGCGAAAGTTGGGGGTGATGATAACGGAGAGTATGTGCTGATTACGGAGATAGGCGGAGCGTATAAAAGCAAGCTTAGGCTTGAAGAGCTGATGGTAAACGCTAAGCCATGCCGTACTGCTGATATTGCGGCGAGTGAGCTGAACCAGTTTATTGGAAATTTTAAAAAGGGTGGGAATGGCGGGGATGTAAAAACAGTTAACTACCGTGTTCCTGATACAAATGGTAATATTCAGCTGACAGCAGCTGATATTGGTGCGGCGACTATATCTGCTATTGATAGTTATATCTATAAGAAGCTGAGAATAGGTAGCCATACTTCTACAAGTGGCTACCTAGTTAAGCTCAGGGATGGTACGGTTGCGGATGGTACGGTTGTGAGAATCGTAGGTTACAGCTCCTACGGAAAACCCATTAATACGATGTTTCAGCTTGTAGCGACAAGGGTAACGGGGAAACCTCATACCATTAGCTCTGCTATGGGTTATAATTATGGCTATGAGCTGAAAGATATACGGATTTTTACCATGCTGACAGGGAGTACTTCTTATAGTGCCTTTTTATGGATTCCGTCCATATCGGGAGCTTCGCACATGGGAATTAGCGTATTTGACAGCACAGGGGGGATAAATTCAGGTCTTGGAAATATGGTAAGCGATATTTCTTTAAGAACATCACCGCTTGCTGATGAGGAAAGGCTTAGCGAAATAGTATTTACTCCGACCTCATTTGTTGCTAACTCTTTACCCTAGTATTCTTGAAGGCTTCAACTTCCAATACGTTATTGATTAAACAAACGGATGCGACCAGAACAGATATATAAAGTTTTAGAATATAGAAAGGCGAATAACGGCATCTTAGACGAGTTGGAGTTCTCTGTATTCATTCAGCCACTTTATGAGAAAGTTATGGGCGTTACAGCTCAGAAAACAAGATTTATTGCATCCGTTAATGTCGCTGCACAAACAACACCATTAGACAAAGGCGAGGCGTTAGACCTTTATGCGTTAAGCGATGATGAGAAGTTTAGGTTCTCGGAACCGTTGGTTGAGGGTGCTTTAGAGCTGGCAGAAATACTTAGCCCATATTCAGAAGAAAAAGAAGAACCAATTATCGTTGAGAATGATAAGGTGGTTTTTAAGGCGTTTAATCCGTTCTTACTAATTCCGAAGAACGCTTTATACTTTATTGCTCAAAATCTTAAACAGGCAATAACATACTACATATTGAGCTCATGGTACAGTTTAGCTGACTTAAAAACAGGAAGCAATGGAATGGGGATATAAGTATGATGAAGAAGTCACTAAGCTAATTGGTAATCTGTCAAAAAGAATAGTAAAACCTGTAATCTCACACAGAATTTTGGGATGATTTTAATTACTGATTAAGGTCGCAGTACCCGAAGTAGTACCCGAAAAAAAATAGCGATGTTGTAATCGTTTGATTTTCAACATCGCTAATTCGTTTTTGGCGGTCCGGACGGGCTCCTATTACCGGAGCGTTGGTTTTCGATGCTTTTATTCCTAAAGTAAACTCCGGCATTGGTGTTACTATGATGGCAGATAAGATAGGTTTTACCAAAACCTACAATCCGCGCTTAATGTACGCTTATCATATGCCACTTACCGAGCAGTCGGTGCTGTCGTTTAGTGTTTCAGGTGGGGTTTTAGTCCGTCATCAGGATGCCAGCGGAGCCATTGTAAATGATCTGAACGACCCGCGGCTTTACTACGGAAATATTACAGAGTACACTCCCGATTTTGACTTCGGGCTTGAATACCAAGGGCATTTTAGGCTTGGTGCGGCAGTACGCCATATCGGCATTCAGCCGTCAAGCAATAACCTACCCACTAACTCTGTAAATGTCTGGGTTTATGCTTCTACTCGTTTTAATCGGATAAACAAAATGAGCATAGCGCCATTAGTATCATATATGCGCCGCGACGGGATTAACCGTTTCGAAGCAGGCGCTGTTGTTTACCCGTCGCGCTCGCGGCATTACGCCGGTATAACGATTGGGCTTGGGTTGGTGGCGTATTTCGCTTTAAGCATCAATTTTCGGTTATGGCTGGTATTTACATTACCGAACAGCTTAGCGTTGGCTATTCGTTTGATTACGGAGTGGGCGGCTTGGCTAAGATTTCAAAGTATGGAACGCATGAGATCTCTCTTTCCTATAAGTTTAAATCGTTATTCCAGAAGTTTATTCCCTGTGCGGCCTTTGGTAAGTCTGAAAAGATGAACCATTTTCAGTAGCAGGAGCTTACCCTTTTCGTCATTTCGAGCATAGCGAGAAATCCGTTCATTAGCAGCGCGAACAGCGTATGGCGTAATAGCGAAAGCTCCTTTTTAATCGTATATCGTGATTCTATTTAGAGAATTTAGTTCCGTAATCCCCTAAAATGCATACTTTTGTACTTAATAAATTTGAATATAGGTGGCGCGTATTATAGCGATTGACTATGGAAAAAAACGAGTAGGGTTGGCAGTAACCGATCCCTTACAGCTTATAGCCACTCCGCTTGAAGTTGTGGAAACTCCTAAGATAATGGGTTATCTTTCCGACTATCTGGGCAAAGAATCGGTAGAGCGGTTTGTAGTAGGTATGCCTAAGGATCTAAAGAACCGTGACGCAGATGCTACACCGCTAGTAGAGGCATTTGTAAAGCAGCTGCGACGTAAATTTCCTGAAATTCCAATCGAATTAATAGATGAACGTTTTACCTCTAAAATAGCATTTCAGGCTATGATTGATGGAGGGGTAAAAAAAATGGATCGGCGAGATAAGGGGCTTATTGATCGTACGAGTGCTGTTATTATTCTACAATCGTATATGGAGGCAAATAAGTAATAGCTATGATAACGAATATGCTCTTGGTTGGTTTGGGTGGCGGAGTTGGTAGTATGCTTCGGTATCTCGGTACGCATGGTTTGTATAAGCTGATAGAGAAACCATTTCCGTTTGGTACGCTGTTTGTAAATATTTTGGGTTGCTTTTTGGCAGGACTTGTTTCTGGCTTATTGCTAAAAATGGGAGGCGACGAGCGTATTCGACTTCTGCTTATGGTCGGCTTTTGTGGCGGATTTACTACATTCTCTGCCTTTGCTCACGAAAATATGAGCATGATTCAGAGCGGAAACTATTTAGGCGCATTATTATACATTACTCTTAGTGTTATTACAGGTCTTGTTGCCGTTTGGTTGGGTATGATGATTAAGCTATAGATAGCTATATAAATATGTCATTTCGAGCGCGGCGAGAAATCTGCTAACATTCAACAGATTTCTCGCCGCGCTCGAAATGACGATAAAGAAGGTTATTTTTATGCTTTAAAAGAAGTAAATTATTTTTTTACTGAAATAATCTTGAAATCGTATGTGTTACCTTCTACATTTAGCCTGATAGGATTGTTGGAGCCGTCAGTATTTACTATTCCACCATATTATTCGACTTTATCAAGTTCTCCCGAAAATACTATTGATTTTCCGTCATAAGTCCAATATGGACCATATAGGTAATCACAATTTGATAAATCTGTAGGGGTAACAAGTATTTTATTATTATCTCCATTAATGTCACAAATCATAATACTCTCATAGCATATTTTTCCCGTCAGGAGATATTTTAGGCATACCGAATTCATCACCGCTATCCGTAGCAACTAATGTCTTTTGATTTGAGCCATCAACGTTGATAGTACACACTTCACACCTCTCAACATCGTTACCTTCATCGGTTAGTTTATAGGTAACGTATGCGATGATTTTGCCATCTTTGCTCCAAGAGGGACATATCTCTACATAAGTATCATCTGTAAAGTTGGTAAGTTGTTTAATATTGTTCCCATTGATATCGCAAATATATAGATTCTTATTTGCTACATCGGAATAGGCAATGTAATCTCCATCCGGAGAGATAGATATACCCTTATTTTGCTGTAATTCTTCTATTGTAGCATTTTCAATATTTATTGAGAATATTTTGCGTGTTGGGGGTTCATTGTTAGGATTCCAATGATCATAAAAAACAGGTACTCTTTTCCCATCTGGACGCCATTCAAATCCGCCTATTTTCGAACCAAGATTAAATTCGTAGGTATCTTTAAAAATAAGTTTTTCGTTAGTACCATCCATATTGCTAATATATAACCCCAAAATATCTCCTTGTTGAGGGTCTTCAATAAATCTGGAATATAGCAGCATCATTTCATAGTCCTCCGGAGGCTCCGGTGTAGAAGTAGATGTACGCAGCTAATAGCTTGTGCTGTTGTAGTTCCTACCGGAGTAAACGTAAGTTCAAGCTTTTCGTTGGTTAATGTGCCTAAAACAATGGTTCCTAGACCTTCTAGCGTTATGGTCGTTAAATCGCCGCTAATGGTATAGCTGCCGATATGCTCGGTTCCGTCGCTCATTACGACAACGTAGGTACCATCGGCTTTGAACTCAAAGCTGGCATAGCCGCTGGTGGTGTTAGCAACATCTCACTTTTTAGTAATAGTTTCTTTTAGCTCTGCCTCTGTTTTGGCAGCTGATTGTTTGGCTCATCATCGTTATTGCACGACACAAATAGTAACGTAAGTAACGATAGAGCAAATAATTTTAACCTCAATAGATTATTGTTTTAAAAAAATAAAAGCCTTAATAATACAGTAATTCAAAGATAGGTTGTTTAACATTTTAAGCTGGCTAATTTGTGTTAATCTACGCTATTGCTGCAAAAATACGGTTTGAACCCGTAGTGCATTTGTAATATTGATCTTGTTGATAAGTAGCACTTTGCGAAAAAACACCATAGCCTTCAAAAAATAATACCGTCATTTCGACCAAAGGGAGAAATGACGAAGATTTTTCTAAATACACCGCGAGTGGTTTGGTGAACTTTTAAAGCTAAGGGACGTTTGAATAAATTACACGCTAGTAGCGATACACGGTAAATTAGTATCTTTGTATCTATTTTATATAATAAAGTTGCATTATGATTTTACCAGTATATGTTTATGGGTCGCCTGTATTAAAAAAGGTTGCAGAGCCTATTGCGGAGCTGACTCCTGAATTGAAGATTTTAATTGCGGATATGTTTGAAACCATGTATCATGCAGGCGGCGTAGGTTTAGCCGCCCCTCAAATCGGCAAATCCATACGTCTGATTGTGATGGATGCCTCGCCTTTTGCCGAAGATGATCCTATCGCAGAGGGTTTTAAACGTGTGCTTATTAATCCTGAGTTAGTAGAATTTTCAGACGAAGAATGTGCGTTTAACGAAGGCTGTCTGAGCCTTCCGAAGTTGTATGTGGATATTAAACGTCCGGCAAAAGTTAGGGTAAAATACCTTGATGAAAATTTTAAAGAACACGACGAATGGTGGGAAGGTACGCCTGCACGCATTGTGCAGCACGAAACAGACCATCTTAACGGCATTTTATTCGTTGACCATCTTGCGCCTATTCGTAAAAAGCTAATGAGTTCTCGCCTCCAAAAGATGGCAAAGGGAGATTTTACCAGTCGTTATAAAACAAAAATAGGCTAGCTGTCATAGCGGAGAGCCTTTGTTCTTTTATCCTTAAATCTTTAACCGAAAAAGCTATGGGAGCATTTCACGCATACGATATTAGAGGCATATACAATCGCGACTTCTCTAAAGAAGATGTATATAAAATGGGCTTCTTTCTACCCGCAATCTTAAAAACCGATCGTATTTTGGTAGGGCGGGATGTACGAGTTTCGTCGCCCGAAATATTCGAAGCATTAACACAAGGCATAACCGATGCGGGCTGCGATGTGTTTGATATCGGCTTATCAACCACTCCTATGGTTTACTACGGAACGTTTAAGTATGGTTTTAAAGGGTCGGTACAAATAACGGCTTCACACAATCCGCGCGAGTATAACGGGTTAAAAGTATCTAGAGAGAATGCGGCTCCTGTAGGATACGATACCGGTTTAAAAGAGTTGGAAGAGTTGGTGAAAAATGGAAAGGTAGAACTCGCTATCATTAAAGGCGAAGTTAAAGAGCTGAATGTAAAAGATGACTATATTGCTTTTTTAAGGCGTTGCCGTACAGATTATTCTAATCTGAAAATTGCGGCCGACCTGTCTAACGGAATGGCTGCCCTTATTGCCGAAGACGTATTGGGTACAGATATCCACTATCTGTTTAAAGAGCTGGATGGTACATTTCCTAATCATGAGGCAAATCCGTTGGTGCGAGAAAATGTCGCAGCACTTAAGCGTACAGTAGTAGAGAATAGCTACGATATAGGTCTTATTTTTGATGGTGACGCTGATAGGGTAATGTTTGTTGACGAGAAAGGTCAGTTTATATCTCCAGACCTTATGATTGCGGTTCTTGGACATTATTTTTTTGAAGAAAAAGGGCAGAAAGGAGTTGTACTGCAAGATATCCGCGGCTCTAAGGCTGTGGGCGAATACTTGGCTAAAAATTGGAACGCCGAAGTCTTTACATGGCGCGTAGGGCGTGCATTTGCCGCACCAAAGCTCAGGGAAATAGACGGCTTATTTGGCGGAGAGCTGGCAGGACATTACTACTTTAAAGATTTCTCGTACTCCGACAGCGGGATGATGGCTGCTTTGATTTTACTCGGTATTTTTGCGCGTATGAAGAGTGATGGTGTTAGCGTTAGCCAGCTGATAGCCCGTATTGCTGTTTACAAAAACTCAGGCGAAATAAACTATAAGATAGAAGATAAGACAGGTGCGATGAAAGCCGTGTGCGATTATTTCAAGTCCGTGGAGAAACCGACTGGAGCAATGGATTTCGACGGTTACCGCATCGAGTTTCCCGAGTGGTGGTTTAACATCCGTCCATCAAATACAGAGCCGTGCCTTCGGTTTATTGCCGAGGCTAAAACAGAGGAAATGCTTGCTGAGAAGCTTGAACAAGTGAACGAAATTCTAAAACAGTTCTCATAAAATATGAAGAAGAGTATAAAGAATAAGTAGCAAAGGCTTGATGGCTATACCTTTTTAAAGAGGTGCCTTTGTTCTTTTGTCTCCAATCATTATTCCATATATGTTTTCTGAAGAAGATACTTTATACATGCGTCGCTGCCTTGAACTGGCAGATAACGGAGCAGGTTATGTAGCCCCTAATCCGTCGGTAGGTGCTGTTGTTGTTTACGATGGCAGGATAATAGGCGAAGGGTATCATCAACGATATGGCGAAAAACACGCGGAGGTTAATGCTATAGCTTCGGTAAAGAATAAAAGTTTGCTTAAGCAATCGGTAATGTATGTTAGTCTTGAGCCTTGCTCTCATCAAGGTAAGCAGCCACCTTGCTGCGATCTTATCATTCACTGTGGCATTTCAAAAGTTGTTATTGCAACAGAAGATCCTAACCCTTTAGTTGCAGGCACCGGTATTCAACGTTTGCGAGAGGTGGGTATAGATGTGCAGGTGGGTTTACTGAAAGAGAAGGCGCAAGAGCAGAACAGACGTTTTTTTACTTATCAAATGGAAAAGCGTCCTTATATTATTCTAAAGTGGGCACAAAGTAGCGACGGTTTTATTGATAAAAACCGGGATATAAATACACCTCCCGAATGGCTTACAGGACCGCTAGGACAATTATTGGTTCATCGTTGGCGTACCGAGGAACCTGCCATTATGGTGGGGGCAAATACTGTGATTCGCGATAATCCTCAGCTAACAGCCCGTAAATGGGTTGGTAAAAATCCGCTTAGGGTAGTTTTCGATAAAGATTTAAGCTTGTCAAAAACGGCAGCGGTCTTTAACCGTCAGGCAAGTACGCTTGTATTTACATATGCTGAAAAATTTGATATAAAGGAATACCCAGCCTCGGTAGAGATTCAGCCTATATCTCTTACAAAAGATATGGACGAACAGCTACTGATAGAGCTATATAAACGAAATATTCAATCGGTTTTTATTGAAGGAGGTGGTAAGATTCTAAATCGGTTTATCAATAAAGGTTTGTGGGATGAGGCTCGCATCTTTACTGCAAGTAAAGAGCTAAAAGATGGGTTAAGAGCGCCGAGTATTTCAGGTGTTTTAGTGGAAAAAAGTTGCTCGCCTGATTTTGATTTAAAAATATTTAGAAATAAAAAATAGATTGGTAAGTTTACAATTATATCTTTGTAGGCAAAATCACTAAAAAATTGTTAGAAAAATGCAGTTATTACTGCCAAATATAAATAGTCCTGTCGATTTAAGGAAGTTGAAAGAAGAACAGCTCGCTGAACTATGCAAGGAGCTACGTGATTTTATCATTGATGTATGTTCGTGCAATCCGGGGCATTTTGGCGCAAGTCTTGGTGCGGTAGAATTGGCGGTAGCATTACACTATGTATTTAATACCCCATATGATAAGCTGGTATGGGATGTAGGGCATCAGGCCTACGCCCATAAAATTCTTACCGGGCGTAAAGAGCAATTTCATACTAACCGTAAGCTGGGAGGGATTAGCGGCTTTCCGAAAATAAATGAAAGTGAGTACGACGCATTTGGCGTAGGGCATGCCTCAACCTCTATTTCTGCTGCTTTAGGCATGGCAGTGGCTGCCAGATTGAATAACGAAGACCGGCAGGTGGTTGCTGTTATTGGAGATGGCTCTATGACCGGAGGTCTTGCTTTCGAAGGATTAAATAACGCCGGATGGCAAAAAGCCAATATGCTTGTGGTACTTAACGATAACCACATGGCTATTGATAGTAGCGTTGGCGCATTAGATTCTTATCTGTTGAATATCACTACATCCAGCTCTTACAATAAGTTTAAGGAAGATGTCTGGAATTTTTTAGGGCAGAACCGATTCCGAAATCTGATACAAAAGTTCGACAACTCGCTTAAATCGGCGATGCTTCATCAGAGTAATTTGTTCGAGGCATTAGGTTTCCGTTATTTCGGACCTGTGGACGGTCATGACGTACAACGGCTGGTACAAACGCTGAATAAGCTTAAGGGCATACAAGGACCTAAGCTACTACATATAAAAACACAAAAAGGAAAAGGCTATAAACCTGCCGAAGAAAATCAGGTTGAATGGCATGCTCCGGGAATGTTTGATAAGAATACGGGCGAACGTATAAAAGTCGTAGCTGATGGATTCTCGCCTATTCGTTATCAGGATGTTTTTGGTGAGACAATAGTTGAATTGGCGGAGCAGAACTCTAAAATTTTGGGTATAACCCCGGCTATGGCAACGGGTTCATCACTTAATATTATGATGGAGAAGATGCCCGACCGTGCATTCGATGTCGGTATTGCAGAGGCTCACGCCGTAACGTTTTCGGCAGGTTTGGCAGCAGCCGGATATCAGCCGTTTTGCAATATTTACTCGTCGTTTATGCAGCGTGCATATGATTCGGTAATTCACGATGTTGCTCTTCAGAATCTAAACGTAACCTTCTGCCTCGACAGAGGAGGCTTGGTCGGAGAAGATGGGGCAACGCATCATGGTGTTTTCGATTTGGCATACTTCCGCTGTATTCCTAATATGATCGTTTCGGCTCCAATGAATGAGCACGAGTTACGCAAGTTGATGTTTACAGCTCAGCAGCCCAATATGGGACCATTCTCAATCCGTTATCCCAGATGTAACGGAGTGCTTGCCGATTGGCGTTGCCAGCTGGAAACCATTCCTATTGGCAAGGGGCGTAAGCTGAAAGACGGAGAAAAAATAGCAATACTTACCATCGGGCACGTCGGTAACTTTGCAGTAAATGCTATAGAGCGTTTAAATGCTGAGAATATTTTTCCGGCTCATTACGATATACGCTTCGTAAAGCCTATTGATGAAGAAATACTGCACGAAATAAGCAAGAGTTTTTCTGTAGTTGTTACAGTTGAAGATGGTACGGTTGTTGGCGGCTTGGGTAGCGCTGTAAGTGAATTTTTTACTCAACATAGCTATACCGTTCCGATTATAATGCTTGGCGTTCCCGACTGTTTTATTGAACACGGTAAACCCATTGAGCTACAGGAAGAATGCGGTTTTGATGAGTATGGTATATACAATGCCTTAAAGAACATCAAGTAGCTATCTGTAGAAAACGTCCCTTATTTCCAACGTACTGAAAAATCTTATGAACTTATGAGCAGATTTCTTAGTATGTTGGAAATGACAAAAAGAAGCCGATGCATTTTGTGGCTCAGCAGCCGATAATTTCTTTTTCAGCATACTATTCTTTTCTTTAATCAAAACTTACTACTTTTACCAAATCTTATCCAAAATGAGCGAATTGTAGCTTGTTTTATGGTTTTTGCTTATAAATAAAAATTTCATGTAATAAAAACTTATAGATTATGATTACCAATCAGCTTTTGGATCCGAAAAGTATTGTTATTGTGGGGGGATCTGACGATGTTTATAAACCGGGTGGGCGTGTGCTCGAAAATCTTATTCTGAATAAGTTTTCCGGTCAGCTATATGTAGTTAACCCTAAGCAAGACGAGGTTCAGGGAGTAAAATCTTATCGTAATGTTGAGGATTTACCCCAAGTTGATTTGGCTATACTGGCTATTGCTGCTAAGTATTGCCCACAAACGGTAGAAGTATTGGCGCGTCAGAAAGACACTAAAGCATTTATAATTCTTTCAGCAGGCTTCCATGAAGAAAATGAGGAAGGAGCCCGCTTAGAAAAAGAAATTGTAGATATTGTAAACTCAGCTGGCGGAAGCCTTATAGGTCCTAACTGTATTGGGGTTATGAACTCCAACTACGTAGGCGTCTTTACCCATCCAATACCTCGGTTCAATAGCTTGGGTGTTGATTTTATAACTGCGTCGGGAGCAACAGCCGTATTTATTCTTGAAACAGGCATTACTAAAGGACTCTCATTCTCCAGCGTTTTCTCTGTTGGAAACAGCGCGCAAATGGGCGTTGAAGACGTATTGAAATATATGGACGAAAGCTATGTTGAGGGTAAAAGTTCGCCTGTAAAGCTGCTTTATATGGAGAGCATTAACAATCCCGAAATGTTGCTGAAACATGCATCATCACTTATTCGCAAAGGATGTAAGATTGCGGCAATTAAAGCAGGAAGTTCCGAAGCCGGAAGTCGTGCCGCATCATCGCATACAGGTGCGTTGGCTAGCCCCGATGTGGCTGTTGATACGCTGTTCCGTAAAGCTGGGATAGTTCGTTGTTATGGTCGCGAAGAGCTGATTACTGTTGCAGGTATCTTCATGCACCCCGAGCTAAAAGGTAAGAACATAGCTATTATTACGCATGCGGGCGGACCTGCCGTTATGCTTACCGATGCATTGTCAAATAACAAAATGAACGTTCCTCATATAGAAGGTCCAAAGGCGCGGGAGTTGCTTTCAAAGCTATTCGGAGGTTCGTCTGTGGCAAATCCTATCGACTTTTTAGCAACAGGTACGGCAGAGCAGCTAGGCTACATTATTGATGCTTGCGAGAACGATTTCGATAACATAGACGCAATGGCTGTTATCTTTGGTAACCCCGGTCTTTTCCCTGTATTTGATGTTTACGATGTGCTGGATAAGAAAATGAAAACTTGTAAAAAACCAATATATTCGGTGCTTACCTCTATTGTTAATGCTAAAGATGAAATTGCGCACTTCATAGCAAAAGGACGTATTAATTTCCCCGAAGAAGTAATTTTTGGAAACGCATTAGCAAAAGTTTACTATACCCCTAAGCCTCAGGTAGAAAAGGTTAAGCTACCTTCGGCTGATGTAAAAACAATTCGTGGCGTAGTGGATAACGCTTCCAATGGGTATCTATCTCCTTCAAATGTACAAGTATTGCTTGATGCGGCGGGTATTCCGCGTGCCGGAGAAGCTGTTGTTAAAACGGCAGACGACGCTGTAAAGTTTGCCAACCAGTTAGGATATCCTGTTGTGATGAAGGTTGTAGGTCCTGTCCATAAATCGGATGTGGGCGGCGTTATTTTAAACGTTGATAATGACGATACCGTACGTGCCGAGTTTAACCGTATGATTAAAATAAAAGATACCACGGCAATTCTTCTTCAACCTATGCTAACTGGAACACAGCTGTTTGTAGGTGCGAAAAAAGAAGATAAGTTCGGACATTTGGTTATGTGTGGATTAGGTGGTATTTTTATCGAAGTATTGAAGGATGTTAATTCGGGGTTGGCTCCGCTTTCTAAAGACGAAGCGCATAACATGATTCGTAGCTTACGCGGCTATAAGATTATTCAAGGTGTACGTGGTCAGGAGCCGATTAATGAAGATATCCTTGCAGATATTGTTGTACGGGTTTCGGCATTGGTTACTGTCGCTCCCGAAATATTTGAAATGGACTTAAACCCCTTGCTAGGTACAGCCGATAAGGTGGTTGCGGTTGATGCACGAATACGGATTGAAAAGTAAGCGATACTGTTTTTTTCTTCTATGCGGCTTTTTACTGGCATTTTTGCCATTCTACGGTCAGGGCATTCCGGACGGTAAGGTGCTGACGTACGAAGAAGTTAAAAGTACTGTAGATACTACACTTTTTAGTCCATCAATCCTTATAAAAGTTGATAATGATACGCTAAGACTCGCCTTTCAGCATGCGCTTAGCTATTACCCTAAGCTGTGGGGAAAGAAGATTCGGGTAAAATACGGAAAGGTTAAAACTACAATGACATCACGTCCTCGAATACTGTCCGTTTTTAGAAAACGGAATAAACGTTCGTATAAAATTACTATTGGAAATAAGAATAGCTATAAACCTGCTCAGCTGGTTAATACCGCTCCGTTTAATGCGTTGGTTGGGGTATTTGGTCATGAGTTGGCGCATATTCTCGACTATTCCGATAGGTCGGGATGGACAGTTACTTGGATGGGGATAAAGTATGTTTTCAGCAAAAAGTATCGTCGGCAGATGGAGCATTATACCGATTCGTTGGCAATGAGTAAAGGGCTCCAGTGGCAGATTTACCGTTACTCCCGCTATGTTATTCATGATGCAGATATAGAAGAAGATTACCGCCTGTATAAACTTAGTATTTATAAATCGCCCGAACAAGTTTATAATTTGGCTGTTCAACTTGACAGCATACAAAATATAAAAGCCCCGTAAATATGAGAGTATTAGTTGCTCCCGATTCGTTTAAAGAAAACCTTGATGCAAAGCAGGTTTCGGCTGCTATCGAAAAAGGTATTAAAAATGCCGACCCTCTTTCTGAAATACAGCTATGTCCTATGGCAGACGGAGGCGAAGGTAGTATGCAAACGTTAGTTGAATACACACAAGGCAGTTATGTTGATCTGCATGTATGCAATCCGTTGTTAACTCCTATTCCTGCTTCTTATGGCGTTCTGGGCGATGGCGAAACTGTAGTGGTAGAAAGTGCCGCTACTATAGGTCTGGGCTTATTGAAACAAGAGGAACGAAATCCGTTAAAAACTTCCAGCTACGGAGTAGGTTTGCTTATACGGCATGCCATAGGATCGGGCTATCGTAAAATTGTTATATGTATTGGTGGTACGGCAACAAATGATGGGGGAGCGGGTATGCTGCAGGCTATGGGGTGCTATTTGTATAAAAACGACGGAAAATGTATAAGTACAGGCAATCAGGCATTGTCTGAAGTATATGGTATCGATACTTCTAAAATGGACGATTTATTGGACGGCTGTGAGTTAATACTGGCATCGGACGTTATCAACCCATTGCTTGGCGCAAATGGAGCAACTTATGTATTTGCTCAGCAAAAAGGTGCTAATGAAAAAGATTTACCGCTTTTAGAAAGTAACTTGAAGTATTATGCGGCTATTATTGCTAAAACAGCTGGAACAGATTTTTCAAGTTGCCCGGGAGCCGGAGCGGCAGGCGGCTTGGGCTTTGCTTTTATGTCGCTAATGGGAGCAAAGATGCGAAAAGGTGTTGAGCTGATGATTGAGCTGCTAAATGTTGAAGCCGCTGTTACCGAGGCTGATATTATTTTTACCGGCGAAGGTAGCGTAGATTTTCAGACCTCATTCGGCAAAGTTATAAGCGGTATCGCAGCCTTAGGTCAAAAGCATGACAAGCCTGTAGCTGCTTTATGCGGAAGAAAGGTAGGGGATATGTCGGAGCTGTATAAAGCAGGTTTAACAGCAGTTTTTTCAATAGCCGATTCTCCTATGTCAATAGAAAAATCTATGAGTGATGCCGAGTCTCTGCTCGAGAATCAGGCGGAGCAGGTAATGCGACTTTTTATGCGAGGTACAACCATAAAGAAGAAATACTAATTTCGCATTGCGGTTGCTTTGGCGTCGTTTACTTCAATGGAATTTATTTTCGATTACTTGAGAACAACCGATGTGTTCTCAATCCCAATGATTGCCATACTTATAGGAGTAGGGGCGTTGGTGGGTTTTATAAATACAGTTGCCGGAGGTGCAACAGCCCTGTCGTATATGCTTTTTATGAGTATGGGTATGCCTGCAAACGAAGCCAACGGTACGACACGTTTAGGAGTTACGCTTCAATTTCTTACCTCATCTATTATTTACAATAAGAAAGGGTATTTAGACCTAAAAAAGGCTACAATAGTTGGTGTACCGGTAGTTTTAGGGTCTATAGGCGGAGCGCAGGTGGCATCCGTTATAAATGTACAGGCGTTTGAGGTGGCCCTGGCGTTCGCCTTACTCATCATGCTTTTTTTAATGTTTTACGACTCCAAAAAATTCCTTCAAGAACAACCCGATAAGCTGTTTAGAAAAATAGACTGGAAAATTTGGCTTATCTATCTTGTAATAGGTTTTTATGGAGGTTTTACCCATATAGGAGTTGGCATATTTATTCTTATTGCGTCAGTTTTATTGCTGGGATACGGCTTACAACGGGCTAACGCTATAAAGCAGTATACGGTATTGCTATATACTCCCATCGCATTACTAATATTCGCGCTTCATGGGCAGGTACATTGGGGCATTGCTGCTATTTATGCCGTAGGCAATGTTACAGGGGCGATGGTTGCTACCAAAGTAGCCATCAGTTGGGGGGCTAATTTTATACGTTGGTTGTTGGCAGTTGTGATTTTTGTTTTTGCAGGATACCTGTTGTATAAAAATATTTTTTTGTAGCACATCTATGATATTCGGTACAGAGTCTATAAACCCACCGTCATTTCGAGCGTAGCGAGAAATCTGCCAATTTCAGTAGATTTCTCGCTACGCTCGAAATGACGGTGGTAGGTATAAATCTAAACAACCCAAAGCTTTTTTATTTTTAGCGTGTATCGCGATACTATCTTTTTAAGTATTCATTGCGCCACAAACGGTAATAACCTGTCCACTTACATACGATGAAAGGTCTGAAGCAAGGAATAATGCAACGTTTGCAACTTCCTCGGGAGTACCGCCACGTTTTAACGGAATTCGGCTGTTCCACGCTTCACGTATTTCTTCAGATAGTTGTCCTGTCATTTCTGTAATAATAAAGCCAGGAGCAATAGCATTGGCACGGATGTTACGGTTACCCAGCTCTTGCGCAATAGATTTTGCAAGCCCAATCATACCTGATTTAGATGCCGAGTAGTTCGACTGATTTGCATTACCCGATACACCTACAACAGACGACATGTTGATAATACTGCCACCTTTCTGCTTAATCATAATAGGAGTAATGGCATGTATAAAGTTGAAGGCGGACTTAAGGTTTACGTTAATAACCATATCCCATTGCTGCTCAGTCATACGCTTCATAGCGCCATCGCGAGTGATACCTGCATTGTTAACCAGTACATCGATGCGACCGAAATCTTCTAAAATCTGTGCCACAACTTTTGCCGTATCCTCAAAGTCAGCGGCGTTAGAGGCATAAGCCTTACCCTTAACACCCATATCGTTAATAGCTTTTTCGGTCTCCTTAGCGTTATCATCAATTGCCAAGTCGGTAAATGCTACATTAGCTCCTTCTTCAGCAAATTTAAGTGCAATAGCTTTTCCAATACCGCGTGCTGCACCGGTAATAAGGGCAACCTTTCCTTCAAGTAATTTCATCTCAAAAAAATTAAGTTAGTACTAATCTAGTTACTATACACATATAAAGCCACTATTTGTTCAGCTAAAAATACGTGCAGTGCAAAGTTACAAATATTTCCTATTAACTTATTGACTACGATAATTAACATGCTATCAATATGTTATCCGCAAAATATTTTTTGTTTAAATATCTTTAGTTATTGTTTTGGTGTATTATAATTAGTTTCTTTGTATTACGAAAACCAATTAAAACCAAACATATGAAGAAACATATTGCTATTATTTTGCTGACAGGAGCAGCTTTGAGCCTATTTATGGGATACGGAGAAAAAATTAACAACCCCTTTTTGCATGAATACAAGACTCCGTTTGGAGTTCCACCTTTTGATGAAATTAAGCCGGAGCATTATCTTCCCGCGTTAGAAGAGGGCATTAAACGTCACAACCAAGAGATTGATGCTATCGTTAATAATACCGATGAACCTACGTTTGCTAACACGATCGAGGCATTTGAGTATAGCGGTGAGCTATTGAACAGGGTTTCTCTTATTTTCTTTAATCTTAAAGAGGCTGATGCAACTCCAGAAATGGATGCTATCGCACCAAAAGTAGTTCCTTTGATAACAAACCATTCAGGAGATATATGGTTGAATGAGAAGTTTTTCAACCGTGTAAAGGTAGTTTATGAGAAGCGCGAATCTTTAGGTTTAGCGTCCGACCAGATGCGTTTGCTTGATAACATGTACAAATCCTTTATACGTGGTGGTGCAAACCTTGATGCAGATAAGAAAGAGCGTCTGCGCCAAATTAATGAACGTTTATCTGTTCTTGAGTTGGAGTTCGAAGCTAACGTTCGTGCGGAAACTAATGCCTATCAGCTGGTAGTAGAAAAAGGGCAAGATTTGGCAGGACTTCCTGAAACGCTAAAGGCAGCAGCAGCAGAGGTTGCTAAAGAGAAAGGCATGGAAGGTAAATGGGTGTTTACGTTAGATAAGCCCAGTATTATGCCTTTCCTTCAATATGCCGATAATCGTGTACTGCGCGAGGATATTATGAAAGGATATCTTATGCGTTGCGATAGAAATAACGTTAACGATAATAAGGCAAATATTATAGAGCAGGTTTCTCTAAGAACAGAAAAAGCGCAGCTGTTGGGTTATCCAAGTTATGCCGCCTATGTTATAGACGAGAAAATGGCAAAAACGCCCGAGCGGGTTAACGCTTTCTTAGAAGAGTTATGGATGCCTGCGTTGAATCTTGCAAAGCAAGAAGCCGCAGATATGCAGGCATTAATTGAGAAAGAAGGTAATAGCTTTATGCTTGAATCTTGGGACTGGAGCTACTATGCTGAAAAAATTCGTCAGCAACGTTATGATTTGAATGAAGAAGAGCTGCAGGCATACTTTAAGCTGGAGAATGTACTTGAAGGAGCATTTACTGTAGCAAACAAGCTTTATGGCATTTCGTTTACAAAGCTGGATAACATGCCGATTTATCATCCGGAAGTTATTGTTTTCGAGGCAAAAGACAGCGAAGGTAAGCACTTGGGTATATTCTACTTCGACTTTTTCCCTCGTTCTACAAAGGCTGTAGGAGCTTGGATGTGGGAGTACCGTACACAACATTACAGCCAGAGCGGAGAAAATATCCGTCCTATTATAGTTAACGTTTGTAACTTTACCAGACCAACAGAGGGCAAGCCGGCATTGCTAACAATAGACGAAGTAACTACGCTTTTCCACGAGTTTGGTCATGGCTTGCATGGGCTAATGTCACAAAATCGTTACCAGAGTTTAGCCGGAACTGCTGTACCAACAGACTTTGTAGAGCTTCCATCGCAAGTAATGGAAAACTGGGCTACCCATCCCGATGTACTTAAGCTATATGTTAAGCATTACGAAACCGGCGAAACTATTCCGGATGCATTGATCGAAAAAATGCAAAAGAGCGAGCGGTTTAACCAAGGATTTGCAACGGTTGAGAATCTTGCGGCTTGTATCCTCGATATGGCTTACCATAACCGTACCACAACCGATAGAATAGCAGACGTTAACCAGTTTGAGAATGATATTATGAAGAGCATTGGTCTTATTCCCCAAATACCGCCACGCTATCGTAGTACATACTTCAAGCATCCGTTTACCGGAGGTTATACGGCTGGATACTACAGCTATTTATGGTCGCAGGTATTAGATGCTGATGCTTTTAGCGCATTTACCGAAACCGGCGATGTATTCAATAGGGAAGTGGCGCTTGCATTCTTAAAAAATATTTTGGAACGCGGAGGTAGCGAAGAGCCGATGAATCTTTATGTTAAGTTTCGTGGTGCAGAGCCTAGTCCGGACGCAATGATGAAGCGTAACGGAATGAAAAAGTAGCAGCATGATTGATCTACGTATCGGAAACGGATATGATGTTCACCGCTTAGCCGAAGGTTACGACCTTTGGCTGGGCGGTATTAAAGTAGAGCATACAAAGGGATCTGTTGGTCATTCTGATGGTGATGTCCTAATACATGCCATATGCGATGCCCTTTTCGGAGCGTTGGCGATGCGGGATATCGGCTACCATTTTCCTGATACGGATGCATCTTTTAAAGGAGTTGACAGCAAAATACTACTCAAAAAAACGATAATGCTTATTCGTGACAGAGGCTATGACATTGTGAATATTGACACCGTTATTTGCATACAGCGCCCTAAGATTAAACCTATAATTCCGCAAATGCGGAAAGTACTGGCTGAAGTTATAGGTGTCAATGAAGACAGAATATCGGTAAAGGCTACAACTACTGAACAGCTGGGCTTTGAAGGACGAGAAGAAGGCGTTTCTGCGTATGCTGTAGTGCTGCTCTCTAAAATGGATAAAAAGTAGATCTTATTATAGAACCTCTAGTTCAAAAACTCCTCTTATTCCCATTTTATCCTGATAAATAATAACAGCGGAAAGAATTTCTTTTTCATTCTTCAGTTTTTCCAGTACAGGCTCTACATCATCAGGAGTTTGTATTTTATTTGCAATACCTGTTGCATAAGCGTCTGCCAGCGCTGTATCCCGACAGGCTATTACAACGGCATCTGCCTTACCAAAGCTTAGCGATGGTCCAACAGTTCCCGACGATGTACAAACACCTACCTCGCCAAAAGCGGCAGGAACACGTATTCCAACTTTTTCGGACAGTGGGGATTGCCCGGCAAAAATAGACATTACCAGCTCGTTTTGTAAGTTAAGATAGATATCGCCGCCGTTTTCTACCGCAATTTCATTTAGCTCAAACTCTTTCTTTAGCTGCTGCCCAATATGTTGGGCAAAGGTACCCGCAACGGCTGCCATAGGTCCTACATTTGCTATACGCGAAGCATTGACCATTTGAAGAGTTAGGGAAGGGGCGTTTTCTGAAACAATAATAGGGATAAGGCTTTTAAAAAAATCGGGATTGTAAGCAATGTATTGGTTGAGAGTATTTCGTAAATTTTGTATTTCGGATTGCGAAAATTTACTCATATCTGCTATCTGCTTGGCATGGGCAGGATCGACACCAATCCATAAATCGGTTTCAAAATAGGATACGGAAAAGGAGCAGAAACGCTCCTTTCCCATGTTATCTCTGTATGTTCGTTTAATATATTCCACTAAAGTTTACTTCTTTAAAAGCATAGTGCTGTTGCTTTCCGCTCTCATCTTCAAGTATAAGCTCTCCGGTATTTTTTATTCCCACTATTTTAGCTTTGAAAATAACGCCGTTCCGCTCGTAAGGATAAAGCTTATTTAGCCGATATAGCTTATCGAAATAGCAATCCTCTATATCTTTTACATATCCTGTGGATAAAGCAATATAGCGTTTCTCTATGCAGCCAAGAACTTCTTTTAGCGATTGCTCAATGTTTAATTCCTTTTCGGATTCGATTCTTACTGAAGTTGGGTTAGGAGCATCTGAAAGGAACGCAGCCTGATTAATGTTTATGCCAATTCCGGCAATGCTATCGGATATTGTATTACCCATAACGTTGTGCTCGATCAGTATTCCTGTAATCTTTTTATCACCGATATAGATATCGTTAGGCCATTTGATTTTTGCCGCTAATCCGTGTATAGCCAGAAAGTCCACAACGCCTAACGAAACTACTTTAGAGAGTAGAAATTGATCTTCAACTTTCAGAAAAGTAGGTTTAAAAATTACGGTAAACATAAGGTTTTTCTTAGGTTCGCTTTCCCAGCCTTTGGTTTGCTGTCCTCGCCCTTTTGTTTGAAAGTCTGTGGTAACAACAGTACCATCTTCGCAGCCTTCTGTTAGCAGCTTCGCGGCAACGTTGTTCGTAGAGTCAACCTCCTCGTACCACAAAACAGTTTTACCGATTAATGTACCTAGCGATATTGTTTTATACATTTATATTTAGCTTTATATGGAGTAACAAAGAAAGTATATCTAATTTAGATTTGCAATATTTTGCTTGCTAATAGGGTGTCGGAGAATGTTTTCTTCGTACTTTTGTTTAAATAGTTTACTAATATGACAATAAAAGAAATACAGCAAAAGGTAGATGAATGGATAAAGGCATACGGTGTTCGCTATTTTAACGAGCTTACAAATATGGCTTTGCTAACGGAAGAGGTAGGAGAGGTTGCCCGCATTATTGCCAGACGGTATGGCGAGCAATTGGCTAAACCAACGGAAGAGCCAGCCAATTTGGCAGATGAAATGGCTGATGTTTTATTTGTGCTTGTGTGTATTGCAAACCAAACAGGCGTTGATCTTGAGCAGGCTTTTGCTAAAAACCTCGAAAAGAAAATCAATAGAGATGGTGACAGGCATAAGAATAATCCGAAGCTAGCCTAACAAAATCCGATGATGGATACAACGAATAAAAAACAGGTAATAAAGGAACTAACGGCTATTAGGGGAGTGGGTAAGTCTATTGCGGAATATCTATGGAATATCGGCATACGCGGCATAGCCGATTTAAAGAGGAAGACCTAGAAGTTATTTATTCCAAATAGAACGATACTCAACGACATTCCTACGGCTATACATAGCAGAATGAATGCCCCAAACGCTGCTCTGAATAATGAGGTTGAAATATAGCTTTCGATGAGGTCGATAACGCTGTTGGTTAGCGGTACCCTTGGTACAAGATATAGTACAGCGGTAGCCATAGCGCTATGAGGGTCTAACCCCGCACCCCATATAGGGTTTAATGCTCCAACCATATTCAGGCTGGCGATAAATGTAGTTACGAATGCTGCAAACGTAAGAGCAACCATGGCGTTGAAGCCTCTCTTTTGAACCATCAACTTTACAAGCATACCGCAAATAGCAGCAACAAATGCAAAAATGGCATCTCGCCAATCTCCTCCTGCGACAAAACAAAGACAAGCACACGACATACCAATTCCTAGCAGTAGCAATATTTTTGGATAAGGCTTAATTGCTTTTATTTCTTGTAGTGCTTCATTCGCCTCTTCTACAGACACCTTCTTTGAATCTAGCAACCACGATAGCTGGCTGACTTCGTTAATAGCATTAAAGTTAACGCCATATTCAGGCGCTTTTTTGTAGCGGGTAACAACTTCGTTTGGATTATCAATATAATATGCGGTTGCCAATATACCGGTAAATGAAAAGTAAAGCTCTATTTTTACATCCCACGACTTAACCATTCGGTTAATATTACGGTTGATACGACCACAGTGTGCTCCCGAAGAAAGTAAGAAAGTACCTACGTCCAAAGCAAAATTTACTATACGGTTAAGCCTTGACATTTTTGTAGAATCGATATTTATTGAAAGAGTATTCATTTGCTGAGGTTCTCTCGTCTCCGGATAAACTTAAATATGGGAATATGGAGGCTTATTTCTCGTGCTGTTTTCTTTCGGAATAGCAACGATCCGATTGTAATGCCAATAGATAGCGTAAATAATAACGACATGGTGAGTACAGTATATCGAATCGTTTCGGGTATTAACATAGGGTCTTGTTGGGCAGCTTCGGTACCTGCAATTTTTACAAATCCAAGCATGGCATGGTACGCGTAAAGCCCTGGTATCATTGTAATACAAGCAGGCATAGTAAAAACTACAGGAGGTGTATCAACTTTTCGGGCAAGAATAATCCCCAGCAATCCTATTAAAACACTATCTGATAATGTTGCGGTAATAATAGATAAGTCAAATCCTTCAAGTAATAGATAGCGAAGGCTATGCCCTAATCCTCCTAGTAATCCGGCAACGAGAAGTACTTTTTTGGGATATTAAACAGCATACTCCAACCTATGGCAACTAAAAATCCCATTACCATATCTAAGAGAGTGGCGAATATTAGCTGTGTTGTTTCCATTATTAGGCTTTATATACTGAGTGTTCTATTATGAAGTTTATTTACCAACTCATAGCATGTGGATTTGTTCAGTAAAAAGTTTGAAGTTAACTTTTTGTAGTATGCATTTCTTTATAGTAGAATATGTAGAAATACGAATAGCAACAGCTAAAAGCCATGCTTCGGCTATACCTTTTAGTAGCATGGACACTATTACTACCGGAAATTCTAAAAGCGTCCTGACTCCCCCTTCAAATACCTCTAGCGATATATACAGATTTATAGCTAAAAAAATGGTTGTCCATTTGTATAGGCTGCTTGTGTAGTCTAATTTTCTTCTTCTAAACATTGGTATAAGAATATAAGCTAAAAGAGCGGCAAGAATAACCTGAGTCACGTATATAAGCAGCCGTACTTGTGCTGAGCAGATGAAATAGCTGATATCGGTAATTATTGTAGGTAACTCAGGGATAAGTAAAAATAACAGTAGAAATAACGTTATGATACAGAGTACAGCGCTTTGTATATGTAGCTTCTTTAACTTTGTATTTATGGCTTCTTCTGTCTCCCGATTGTTTACCAGCTTATTTATTTGGCTTAGCTTTATAAAAAAGGCAATACCCATAATGATAACCATGTGTAATGCAAAGAATACTGTAAGGTTAAAAATATTGCGGAAGTTATCCAAACTTAACAAGTTAATTGCATATAGCTGTCCCCATGCGCTAGTAGAGAATGCCCCGTATAAAAATACTATGATCTGAATGGCTAATAGCATTCTTAAAAGAGTAGGCTTTTCAAATTCTTGTGGATTAAATAATGTGGTGGTGTCTATTTCTTTCGGTAAAGATTTTATGTGTACGTATAGTAAAAAAAGGATAGCTAAAGCTAATACTAAAGATAATAATTTTATTCCATATTCGGTAGAGAATACGCCAAACTCTCCGGAGTTTGTAAATAAAGAATCAATCATCCATACGATAATAATTAACTCTAACCACACGATGGTTAGCCCTTGCCGTTTTAGCTGTCTGTATGGATTAAGAATTATACTATGAGCTATTGCTGATGTATTCATACACCTCTATTTCTTCGATGCCAATGCCTGCTCCCATTTCCATGCGGAAAGCAACGTATCGGTAATGGCTTCTTCAGCTCTCCATCCCAATTCGTTATTCGCATAGCTGGCATTTGCCCATATCTGCTCAATATCTCCGGCACGTCGCCCTACGATCTTATAACGCGGCTTAACACCAGTGGTTTCTTCGAAAACGTGAACGAGTTCCAGTACAGATAAACCCTTTCCCGTTCCGATGTTGAAGAATTCCAACATTTGTTTGTTTTTATTATCTAGCATACGTTTTACTGCAACGACGTGTGCTTTTGCCAAATCAACAACGTTTATATAGTCGCGAATACACGAGCCGTCGGGGGTATTATAGTCATTGCCGAAAATGCTTAAGCATTCTCGTAAACCTATTGCCGTTTGGGTTATGAAAGGAACGAGGTTGTTGGGTACACCGTTAGGCAGTTCGCCGATAAGTGCGGATGGATGCGCTCCTATGGGGTTGAAGTATCTAAGGCAAATAGCTTTTAGCGATGAGTTGGCGCGTACTGTATCACGAATAATCTCTTCGGCTATTTGTTTGGTATTACCATATGGCGATGTTGCTTCTTGTATAGGCGAACTTTCAGTAACCGGTAAGATTTCAGGCTGACCGTACACTGTACACGACGATGAGAATACGAAATTATGTATCCCATACTTCAGCGATAGCTCCAGCATATTTACGAGCGATAACAGGTTGTTGCGATAGTATAGTAGCGGCTTCTCAACCGACTCACCAACGGCTTTGCTTGCGGCAAAGTGGATAATAGCAACAATAGCTGGCTGTGTGCTGAAAATTTCATCCATTTTTGTAATATCAGCACAATCTGCAACAATCAGTTCTGGCTTTTTACCTGTAATTTTTTCAATACCATTAATTACATCAGGTGATGAGTTGGATAAATTATCAACAATAAGTACATCAAAGCCCGCATTTTGCAGCTCTACAACTGTATGAGAGCCGATATAACCGGTACCACCCGTAACAAGAATCTTGTTTTTCATAAGCATAATTAATAAAGAGGTTTACAGCCTTCTTCTAGTAGCTACAAAAGTACGATATAAAGCTTGTTTGCAAAAGATATTATAGCGATTAAGCAAATATTTTTCTTTGTTTTCTTTTGTCTGAAAGAAAAATGCTATATATTTGCACCCTGATTTAAGATGACTCTGTAGCTCAGTTGGTAGAGCAAGTGACTCTTAATCACTGGGTCGAAGGTTCGAGTCCTTCCAGGGTCACTTTTTGAAATTAAGCGGCATTGTAAATCAAATGATTACAATGCCGCTTTTGTTTTGACTGAAACTATTACTGAAACATTGCCAGGCTGTCTGTATTTTAAATCGCTTCAAAATATTGTGGGAGATTATTGATTTTATAATCTATTTTGAAAGAATAGTATCTCTGTTTTTCTCAAAAAATGTCCTGAAGTTTAAGAAAAATAATTCCTATTTGGTAGCGGATTATACAAATTATAGGTCTACTTTATTCATCAGATGGTTATGCAAAAAAGAGGGCTTAACCCTCTTTTCTATTCACTATCCAATCTTTCCTAACGCTAACTCAAGTGCTTTTAGCAGTTGCTTCTCTCGTTCTTGGTCTTTCTCTATTATCTGCTGTAGTAATGCATCCTTCTCTTTAGTAAGCTTGATGACTTCTTCGAGTGGATTATTGACTACTTGATCACCTTCGCCTTGATGTATATTGCTGGTGCTACCATCTTCAAAGGTATTATTAATACTTCCACTCTCATAAGTGTTGTTTACAATCTTTTGGGCTATGTCTTCTTCCATATTCTTTAGTATATCAATGTTAACATTAAAATAGTGGGCAAATTTTTGCAATATATCATCCTTAATGACAGTTGTAGCCTCTAGCCGGGCAATCATAGATTGCTACCCTTTCTCACCGAATATAGCCTTTGCTACAGCATCTTGTTTTTCTCCCTTAGCAATACGGATACGCTTTAAGTTATGTCCATGATGAACAACTCCTAATACTTCATCATCATTCATTGCTTTTTTAGTCATAAGTTTGATGTGTACCTGATTAAAACAAAGGATCAGGATTAGTAAGTTGTTCTATAATACCTATTATAGCAGCATCCATAAACATGCCTTCTCCAATTAGCCCTCCTTTAGGTTTACCCCCTCCATTATTTCCATCTCCTTTTGGGGTAATCTCTTCTCCATTCTTTGCATGTTTTAGATCTTCCTTGTCAGAATCTCTCTGACGTTTTTTTGTATAATTCCAATCCTCGTTGGATGTTGTTGTTGCTTTATCGCTTGACATAGAATGTTTATAGGTTGGATTTGTTAAAGCATGAAATACTTCATTTGCACGCTTATCCACTTCTTCTTTTGTAAGGTATTTTCCCGCTACCCATGCTCCTCCGGCAGCCGCAGCTCCTGTTCCATATCTAATCCATTTATATATATTAAAATTCTCCGTGGTGCTGTAACTGCGGGCTGTTTTCCATCTTTATCAACAAAAATAATCGGATTATTTAAGCAATACGCATACGGAGAAACCCCATAGAACTTCTCCGCCAGCGGATCCATACTCGTAAACCGGGAAATCCTGCTATCCAGAAACCTCGCCTCGAAATCCGCCAAGCCAAAGAGCGTACCGCCTAACACCTCATCCTGATACTCCTTACCCCCGTAAAGGTACCTGTTTTTGTTAATATTCCCAACGCTAAACGCCGTTCCGAAGGGGTAGTAGTCTGTTTGTTGCAGAATGGCGCCGTTCTGCTCCAAAACCGCCCTCGTATTGCCCAGGTGGTCGGCCAGGTTGTACTGCCGTATCCAGCCATTGCCCACCTTGCGTACCATCCCCTCGGGTATTAGTATGTATTCGGGGTTGCCGGCGCCATCGTACACCATGCTGCCGCGGTACTGCCGGGTTATGACATCGTTAAACTTCTTCTCCCGCTTTTGCCCGTCGGCGCTGTAGCCGTATCGTAGCTCGTCGCTGCCCTTGCTTACCTGCTGGGGTAGGTTCAGCCGGTTATACGCAACGCTCATACCCCGTAAGGCGTCAAAGGCGGTGTTGCCGTTGGCATTGTAGGTATAGAATTTTTAGCTAATTAGGCATAATATCTAAGTATGTAATAAGAAGATACCAGCTTGTAAAGCTGGTATCTTGACAGTTTAATCTATTTTTTTTAATTTTTAATAATGCTCTTTAATTTTTTTGCTAAAAACATAGATGCGCTTTTTCGCAAGCTGATAACCAAAAAAAAACAATCCAAGCAATAAAACAAATATATAACTATATACCATGCTCCTGCTGTTTAGTTGTATAATACAGCATGCGGCGAAGCATAGTATTATTTGGTAAGAGCAACTATTCATCTACATCAAAAGTTTTTACCAGCTTTCCAGCCCTCCATAACGTTTTTTCGTACAGTGTTCCATCTTCCAAATACTCTTCCCATATGCCATCATACTCACCATCGTTATTCAAGGTTCCCTTGCGCCAAACATTACCGTTATAATGATAAGTAGTTGACTCACCAACCCAAACACCATCAACTCCATATACTTCTGATTTCAGGTTGCCGTTTGGATAGTACAGATTAAAGGGACCTGTCATTTTACCGTCAAGATAGGTACACTCCCCCTGTACTATCCCACAGGTGTCGTACCATACCCAGTATCCCTGTCGCAAGGAATCTACCTTGGCACCGATTTGATCGAGCTGCCCGTTGGCATGGTAGCTTCTTATCAGGCTTACCTTGCTTTGCTTCTGTATGCCTTGCTCCTGCTGTTTGGTCGTACATGCCAGCATAAAGCAGCAAGTGGCAAAGCCCAGCATAAGCTGCATATGTTTGCTAGTAGCTTCTAACGTCTTTTTCATATTCCTTATAGTAATAGTTGGTATTTTTCTGCTGGTCAAGCTGTTTGACATAGCTTCGAAGCTTGGTAGCCAACCCCCTTGCGAGGGCTCTGTGGTCGCCTTCACCGCTAAGTCCAATATCTCGAACCTCATTAGTATATCTATTAAAGTTTTCACCGTATGCCCCGCTTGCTACCTTCTCATCTATTACGTTCAGCTCATCGGCATCTTTGTCGGCATGTACAAACGCTTCATGCCCTATGGTGTAGGTTGCCTCTTGCTCAGAAAGGCTGTTATCCAGGCTGATAACCTGGATAACACCGTCTACCACGTTATCATTTATTGTAGCATCCAAAATATTTTTTTCCGAACCTTTAATCAGGGTTTTATTGTTCCCCAAAACATTTTTACCAAGATCGGCAGAGGCTATTCTTAGCTCATCTTTTGCCCTATCGCCTGTTGAGCTAAACGTGTAGGTTCTTCCTCCAACTTTCAGGCTTTGCCCTTCTGCCATGTACCGACCGATAAAAGCTCTACCTTCTTTGGTATTCAGCTTATTCCCCAAGGCTGCCTGATGCTGCTTACTGGTTAGGTTAGCAATGTTGACGTCCCTTCCATCCCTATCAACGAAAATAATCGGATTATTTAAGCAATACGCATACGGCGAAACACCATAAAACTTTTCCGCCAGCGGATCCATACTTGTAAACCGAGGTATTCTGCTATCCAGAAACCTCGCCTCGAAGTCCGCCAAGCCAAAGAGCGTACCGCCTAACACCTCATCCTGATACTCCTTACCCCCGTAAAGGTACTTGTTTTTGTTAAGATTCGCAACGCTAAACGCCGCGCC
>JAIRNF010000023.1 GCA_031258195.1 Prevotellaceae bacterium | reverse complement strand
TGTGCTGTTGAGCGCCGCTATTCCTAAGTTAACAATGGGAGGGATGGAGTTGGTGCAAACAGTAATAGGAGTGGATAATGATACACTCGCTCCGAAAATGGCAATTTTTGCCCGTACCGGAATGCCTCAAGGGGCAGGCGATACAGCCAAGATTGGTTTAATGGCTAAGGTTTTGGAAGATAGTATAAATATTAGGGCGGCAACCAGTAGCCCATCAGATGCTATGGCGTTATTTGGTTTTGTTGATGCGGATATTCATTTTACCGCAAGAGAAGATAGTACCGCAATGCCACTTATAGATGTGGAGCTAAATCCGGGAGCGGTATATGTAAACAGGCAGCGGTTTAATGTTATACCTTCGAGTATTCAGATAGATAATGATCGATATACCATAAATACATTTGAACTAGCCGATACAAGCGGTGGAAACATTAAAGTTGATGGCGTTGTTTCTTCATCAACAGACGATGTGCTAAATGTAACAATAGATCAGCTTTACCTATCGTCTATCATGGCCGCATTGCAGTCTGATATTGACTTAAAGGGGGAAATTAATGCTAGTATCGGGGCAACAAACATTTTGTCGAATCCTATTGTCTCGACAGACTATTTCAACGTTAACGATATCGCGGTTAATAACAAGTCAATCGGAAATTTGGAAATAGGTAGCGCTTGGGATAACCAACAGGAGGCGCTTATGATTGATGCTGAATTGTGGCAGACCAATGGCAACAACTCCAGAATTAACGGATACGTTTTTCCAACAAAAAACCAACTTTCGCTTGTTGCTAATATGAGAGAGCTAGAGCTGGACTGGATCGAGCCGATAACCCGCGATTACCTGTTTGGCTTGTCAGGGGGGCTTGGGCTACAGCTCACTGCTGAAGGGGCTTTAAGTAGTCCTAACCTAAATGGCGAGCTGCATTTAAACGATGTAAATATTGGTGTAAAAATGACCAACGTACAGTATAAGCTCTCCGATACTATTCCTATAACACCTAATAAAATAGCGTTTAACCAGTTCAGAATAGTAGATAACACAAATAATACGGCAACAATAAGCGGAAGCATAGGTCATAAAAGTTTTAGCGATGTGAATCTTGATTTGGATATAAGGCTTCGCAACTTTCTCTTGCTGAATAACCCAAACCAGCGTGATAGCATGATATATGGTAAGCTAGGGTTAAACGGAACTATTGATATATCGGGCTCTACTGATAATATGTTGGCAAAAGCTTCTATCAATAATAGCGGTACAGGCAGAGTATTTATACAGCTACCTGAGTCTGCCAGAACAGCCCAGCAATATACTGGTATAACCTATATTAATACAGGCGAGGATACAACAGTAAATGAGGCTGACGGCGTTAATAGAATCTTTGAATCTATTGAAAGTTCGTCGGTTTCGCTTCCTCTACGTGTAGAGCTAGCTTTAACGCTTTCACCGGAACTTACCGCCGGAATGGTGCTTAACCAGGCAGCCGGAGATATTGCAAGCGTTAGCGGTAGTGGGAACATACAGATGATATATGATATGATGAAGGATGAAATGTCTCTTCATGGCGATTATACAGTGAGTAAGGGGAGTGCCGCTTTTTCCTTCCAGAATGTACTTAAAAAGCAATTTCAGCTGGCTGACGAAGGTAAAGTAACATTCCGAGGAGACCCTATGGCAACAAGGTTTAATGCTACTGCTATTTATAGTTTAAGAGCAGATTTGGCGACTCTTGACGAAAGTTTTACATCCGATCCCTACCTCTCATCTTCTCGTGTTCAGGTCAACTGTTTAATAAATATTTCGGGTGACATGGACAATATGGTAATAACCTACGATATTAAAATACCTAATGTTGACGAAAGTGTACAGCGTAAAGTAGAAGGCTTATTATATAACGACGATTTGAAGATTAAGCAAATTGCATATTTGCTCGCGCTAGGCAGATTTTATCCGCCGGAAGGAGTGGTGGGAGCGAGTTCTTCTACTTCATGGACATCAATATTGTCATCAACACTCTCTACCCAGCTGAATAACTTGCTGTCAAACGTATTGAATGAAAACTGGTCTGTGGGAACAGAGCTGCGTGCTGGTGAAGACGGTTCAGACGATATAGAAGCCAACGTTATGGTATCTGCCAATCTTTTCAACAACAGAGTTACAGTAACAACCAACCTCGGCTATAGGAATACGGCAACTGCAACCGATGATTTCACAGGCGATTTTAGCGTGGAGTATAAGCTAACCAAGAGCGGAGAATGGATAATAAAAGCCTATAACGTTACAAACGATCAGTTTTACGAGCAAGCTCCAACAACGCAAGGGGTAGGCGTAGTTTATAGAAAAGAGGCAAAAACGTTTAAAGAGCTCTTCAAGAAGAGACGTAGAGGTGGCTGGCGTAATAGAGAAGGCGGGCAGCAGCAAAACAGAACCGAACAAAGAAATACCGAGCAAGCTAACACTAGTAATGAGTAAACAGTATGCTACAGAGGAAAGATAATAAGAGATATAGCAGTTACGTAAACGTTGTTTTGTATAGCATAGCAGTTTTTATTATAGCAGCGTGCGGCATTACTAAGCATATACCGGAGGGACAGTATTTACTAAGAAAGGTTCATATTAATGTTGATAATAGTAACATTAGCAAATCCGAGTTGAAGGAATACCTAGTACAAAAACCTAACGATAATGCCATCGGATTATGGATATATAATTGGTCGGGATCAGATACTTCTAAATGGCTTAATAGATGGATTAGGCGAATTGGTAGCGCACCGGTAGTTTATAGCGCTAACAGCTCGAACCAGTCCGTTGCGGAGCTGCAACAAGCACTTAAGAATAAGGGATATCTTAACTTCGAAATTACCGTAAGCGATACTGCTTATGGTAAAAAAGCGGAAGTAACCTATGACATTAAGGCTAACGAACCTCATAGAATAAAAAATTACACGATTGATTTCCCACATGATGAGGCTGATACTATAGTTGCTCGTTGGAAAGCGAGAGGTAGATCGGTTATAGATTCGGGAGTTATTTTTGATATGGATATACTGGAACAGGAGAGGGTAAACATTAGTCAACTGCTTCGTAATGTCGGCTACTACTCAGCTGCAACTCCTGTACTCCATTACTATGCAGATACATCGTTAAACTCTAATCAGGTTGATTTAAGGCTTTCGTTGCGAGACACTATGCAAATACAACCGTATTATATACGGAACGTTACAGTTTATAGTGGCTTCGATGCTTTTGGTAGGAGAAATTTTAGGGCTACAGATACAGCAGATTATCATGGTGTAAAGATACTATACAATCGAGCGAAGTTTCTTCGCCCCTCAATGATTGGATATAATACCTATATCCGCCCAAAGATGCGTTATTCGGAGTATTTGACTAACAGAACGTACGACAACTTCAGCTCATTAGGTATAGTTCAGCGTACAACGTTAACTTACGATGAAGTAACGCGGGGCGATACGGCAATGCTCGATTGTAATGTTTACCTAACATCGGGTAATATTCACGGGTTACAAGCGGGACTTGACGGAACGAATAAGGCTGGAGATTTAGGTGTTGCTGCTAACATTTCGTATAGTCATTATAATCTGTTTAATGGTGGCGAAGTGCTGAATGTAAAATTACGCGGGGCATACGAGATGATGACGGGTAACGTCGATTCTCTTGGTGGTAGAAATTACTACTCTACTGGAATAGAAACCTCATTAATGTTTCCCCAGGTTCACCTTCCTTTTGCGGGCGAGAAGCTTCGACGGAATCTAAATATTAGTACGACATACAGCGTAGCGTTCGATATACAAAAACGTCCGGAATATCAGCGAAATTTCTTCAGCTTCGCTTGGAGGTTTAACTGGCTTAATCAAAGAAAAACGATAAGCCACTCGTTTAGTATTCTTAACATTAACTACGTAACAATGCCATGGAAATCGGCTCGGTTCCAAGAATATCTTGATCAGGAAGTAAATACACTCACGCGGCATACCTATGAAGATGTTTTTACAGCAGGCTTAAGCTATAGCATGGTGCTAAGCAAGCAGGCTAATAGACGACGTAATTACACCCTGAGGTTTAATTTCGAGTCGTCAGGTAATTTGCTGTACGGTATATTTTCTCTATCGAGTGCGAGTAAATCATCAAGCGGGCAATACCATATCTTGGGGAACCCCTTTGCCCAATACGTTAAGAGTAACATAGAGTATTCGCAAACGATTCACTTCGATAGTAAGAGCGGCTTTGCTGTACGTGCAGGTATCGGTGCGGCATATGCCTACGGTAACTCTACTATTCTACCTTTCGAGAAACGTTTTTATGGTGGAGGTCCTAATGGGGTTAGGGGCTGGCGCACTCGTTATCTTGGTCCCGGTTCGTTTGGCAGTGAGGACGTCGCAGATATTTCGCTGCATACGGGAGATATGAACGTTATACTTAGTGCGGAATTTAGGTATAAGCTGTTCAGTTTCCTAGAAACAGCAGCATTTGTGGACTCAGGAAATATTTGGACTCTTCGCGACTATGAAAACCAGCCGGGTGGAAAGTTTAAGCCTTCAGACTTTTTTAAAGAAATGGCTATCGGTGTCGGTTTAGGTTTAAGAATAGATCTTAGTTTCCTTATTGTTCGCTTCGACTTTGCCAAACGAGTGTACGATCCTGCTAGGGTAAGCGACCGTTGGACTTTCTTTTCTGAAGGGCTAAAAGGTAATTCCGCGTTCTATTTCGCAATAGGATATCCCTTTTAATCCTTAAAAAGTTTTAAAAGAATGTCGGGCAATATATTATTATGTTATATTTGTTCTTTGATAAATGCTTATAGACAATGTCTAACATTAAAACTTTTTAAAGATGAAAAAAATAGGACTACTACTAGCTTCGTTGGTTTTTGTACTTGCCGTAAACGCGCAAACTCCTGAAAAGAAAGAATGCTGTAAAGATAAAGCAAAAACCGAGTGCTGCTCGAAAGATAAGAAGGACGATAAGAAGTGCGACAAAAAATGCGATAAATCTAAGGATGCTACCGCTTCATGTTGTTCAAAAGATGCAAAGAAGGCAGAAGGTGCTTCATGCTGCAAAGATAAGGCAAAAACAGACGATAAAAAGAAGAAGTAGCTTACCAACGTATATAAGTAATAGAAAAAGCGAGCTAAATAGCCCGCTTTTTCTATTAGAAGTAAGAATCTCTAAAAGTTCTAATTATTATTCAACTGGAATGGGACACAGCCTTTATTGCTTGTTCAGCTTAGCCCAAGTATCCTTAAGCGTGACAATTCGGTTAAAGATTAGCATATCTCTTCTTGAATCATAATCTTGCCAAAAATAACCAATGCGCTCAAATTGAACTCTCTCATCTTTTTTGATTTTAGCAAGCTCAGGTTCTATAAATGCTGTAGCTGTTTTTAGCGAGTGGGGGTTAAGATACTCTTTATAATCCTTTCCCTCGGGAATGTTGCCCATAAATGGTTCTGTAAACAGCCGATCAAACAGCCGGACTTCTGCGGTCTCCATATGTTCAATTGATACCCAATGGATGGTGCCTTGTACCTTTCTCCCATCCGGCGAGTTACCACCATGCGATTCGGGGTCGTATGTACAATGTAGTTCCACTATTTCTCCGTTATCATCTTTAATTACCTCATTACAGGTAATAAAGTAGGCATAACGTAGGCGTACCTCTTTACCCGGCGCCAGACGGAAAAATTTTTTAGGAGGATTCTCCATAAAGTCATCCCTCTCAATATAAATAACTTTTGAGAAAGGAACCTTACGTTTTCCAGCCGATTCGTCTTCGGGGTTATTTATCGCTTCCATTTCTTCTACTTTATCTTCAGGATAGTTGGTAATAACTACTTTTAGAGGATTTAGTACAGCCATATATCGGTTGGCTTTCTTATTAAGATCTTCGCGAATACACCATTCTAGCAACGAAAGGTCTATAACGTTATCGCGCTTTGCTACGCCAACCTTTTCGGCAAACATACGTACAGCTTTGGGTGTATAACCTCTACGGCGTATGCCTACAATAGTTGGCATACGTGGATCGTCCCAGCCCTTCACAAAGTTATTCTTAACTAACTCAAGCAGCTTACGCTTGCTCATTACTGTATAGGTAAGGTTTAAGCGGGCAAACTCATATTGGTGCGAAGGAAAAATCTCCAACTTCTCGATAAACCAATCATATAGAGGACGGTGTACATCAAATTCCAGCGTACAAATCGAGTGGGTAATATGCTCTATCGAATCTGACTGCCCGTGGGCAAAATCGTACATAGGGTAGATACACCACTTGTCACCCGTACGGTGGTGGTGCGCATGTATTATACGGTACAAAATAGGATCGCGCATTAGCATATTAGAGCTAGCCATATCAATTTTTGCACGAAGTACTTTCTCCCCATCCTTAAGCTCGCCGGCGCGCATACGCTTAAATAGATCGAGGTTTTCTTCTTCCGAGCGATTTCTGTATGGACTTTCTTTTCCCGGAACGGTAACTGTCCCACGATTCTGACGGATTTCTTCTTGCGTTTGATCGTCAACGTATGCAAGCCCTTTATTTATAAGCACTATAGCCCATTCGTACAGTCGCTCGAAATAGTCGGAAGCATAAAATTCGTTAGCCCATTCAAACCCTAACCAGCGGATATCATCTTTAATCGAATCTACATACTCTGTATCCTCTTTTACCGGGTTGGTGTCGTCAAACCGAAGGTTCGTTTTTCCCCCATATTTTTTAGCCAGTCCGAAGTTTAAGCAGATAGCTTTTGCATGCCCAATATGCAAATAGCCGTTAGGTTCCGGAGGAAAACGAGTCATAATAGTTTTTAGCTTACCCGATTTGATATCATTTTCAATAATTTCTTCCAGAAAGTTTAGAGGTTTTACATCTTCCTCTTTGTTGGTATTTATATCGCTCATAGCTTATGGTATTTCAATAGAATAAATTTGATGCAAAAATCTTTAACGTACAAAGATAGTATGTTTTGCTTATCTTTAGAGAGTTTACATTGTTTTATGAAGAGAAAATAAGTTGAAGGAAAAGGCTATTTTTGTAAGTATAATTACAGAATAATATGGGAATAGTTGAATTGGAAAATATGGAGTTCTTCGCACGTCACGGGTGCTTTACGGAAGAACGGATAATAGGTAATCAGTTTATCGTTAACCTGCGGATGGAGGTTGATATTGAAAAGCCAATGAAATCGGATAACTTAGAAGGTGCGCTGAACTATCAACAGGCATATCTGGTTGTTAAAGGAGAGATGGAACAGCCGTCGCGCTTGCTTGAACATGTTGCCGGTCGCATTGTTGATGCTCTTTATAAAGAATTTGAACAGATAAAAAAAATAACTGTGAAAGTTTCAAAAATGAACCCACCTGTAGGTGGAAAGGTTGGCAGCTCTAGCGTTACGTTTACAAAGTAAATTTTCAAATGAAGATATTAGAGAGTAACAGGCATAAAACGGGTTTGTTTTTTGGTTCGTTTAACCCTGTACATATAGGGCATATGGCTTTAGCAAACTACTTTTTGGACTTTACTCCTATTGATGATTTGCAGCTTATACTTAGCCCTCAAAACCCATTAAAAGCCAACAATGAACTAGTATCAGAACAGCATAGGCTAAAAATGCTGGAGATAGCATTGGAGGCATACCCTGAATTGCCGATTAGCGTGAATACTATAGAGTTTGATTTACCTAAACCATCATACACTATCGATACGCTTGCGGAGCTGCAAAAGCAAAATCCCAATATAACTTATCTCGTTCTAATGGGTGCCGATAATCTTGCATACATTGAAAGATGGAAGGATTATAAAAAATTGTTGTCAGAATACGAAGTCTGTGTATATCCGCGTATGGGATATGATATGCATGAGTTGACCGAAAGATATGGAGTTCTTTCTGTAGGTGCGCCTATTATTGAGGTATCGGCTACATTTATTCGTGCTGCCATAGGTAATGGGTATAATTTTAGCACATACTTACCGCTTGGTGTGTGGGATTATATTAAAAAGTATAAGCTATATTACAAATCGGATAAAGAGCAATAAAATAAAAATGTCTAAACCTTTAATTCTTGTTACAAACGACGATGGCGTGGATGCTAGGGGGCTGGCTGCTCTGATAGAAATGGTAAAACCATATGGGCTGTTGGTTGTGGTAGCGCCCGAGCGATCGCAGTCGGGCATGTCGCATGCTCTTACGTTTGCTCAACCTTTACGTTTACGTAGGGTAAGTAAAACCGAAGATATATCGATCTATGCCTGTAGCGGCACGCCGGTTGACTGCGTAAAGTTGGCAATGGGGCACGCGGTAAGCGATACGCCTACTCTTTTAGTTTCTGGCGTTAATCATGGTTCAAACTCTTCCGTTAGCGTGTTATACTCGGGAACGTTGGGAGCGGCAGCCGAGGGGTCGCTATACGAGATCCCATCAATCGGCTTTTCGTTGCTCAATACTTCTCGCAATGCAGATTTCTCAGCGTCAATTCATTATGGAAGAAAAATTATTGAGAAAGTGCTGGAAGATAGCTTTCATCCTCGGACATACCTGAATATTAATATCCCTAAGCTTTCTATAGAAGAAATAAAAGGTATAAAGCTATGTAGGCAAACAGACGGAACGTATCGCGAAGAGTATGAAAAACGCGTAGATCCTCATGGTGGAGAATATTACTGGCTTACAGGTACGTATATTAATAATGAACCTGACGCTACCGATACCGATGAGTATTTCTTAGAGCAAGGATATGTTACGGTAGTTCCGGTACATCCGGATATGACTGCGTACGAAGAGTTGAATAGAATGAAAAAAACATGGGGTAGCTTATAAGCTACCCCATGCCATTTAGTAGTCTATTAAATTTTGATAGTGATGGTATCGCTCCATAATTTCTTCTACAAAATGCAGCGTTTCTTTTCCTTTAAAGCGACCATATGATAATGTGTCGTTAGTGTAATGTCCCGGATGGCTAAGCAACGGGATTGTTGATGCTACATTCGTCCAAATATTAGGATCTTTATCCATAACGCTTGTATATGCGCGGCAATCCTCTACAATTCTTGCTAGTCCGGCGTTGTAAGATGCCAGTATAAATTTTATGCGCTCTTCGCCGTCAATTTCATCAATTTTACCAATTTGTTTGTCGAGAAAACGAAGAAAAGCTGTTCCTGCCTGAATGTTGGTTTCAGGGTCGCTCATATCTTCGTATCCAAAGGTTAGAGCAGTAACAGGCATTAGCTGCATTAAACCGTATGCCCCTTTACGAGAACTTAGATCGGTCATGAAGCGAGACTCCTGATAAATGAGAGATGCAAGTAAACGCCAATCCCAGCCAATATTTTCGCTGTATTTCTTTATCAAATCATCATATTCCGATAGCGATTTGTCTTGTTTTGCTGCCTCTGCCATGTTTGTTTTTGCCTCAAAGTACTTCCACCTAATTATACGGTAATCGCTAGCGGAAATAAAATTCGATAAGAACAGGTTTATTTTAGATAGAAGCCGCGGATTATCAGACGAAACAGCCCATGTAAATGGTTCTTGAGAGTTTATGGCTACACTTGTATAGATGTCTTTGTTTTTCGATATGCTGTCGGTTTCATCTTTGCTAAGAACAATAAAAGACACGTCACCGGACTCTAAAAGCTGTAAGCGTTCGTCAAGTGTATTCGCTACTATAAAACGAACGTTCGTGTTGATTTCTTGAGAAAAAGCATTGATCAAATCATGCTGATAACCTACCGGTTGTGCTTTGTAGATAAAATAAGAACTATTACTAGTACTTAGGGCAACGGCTACTTTTTTTTCATGAGTTACATACTTTTCATGAACTGGCACTCCGATCGAAATGCTGGAGCAAAGTATGATAAAGAGAGTAGCAAGTACGGTAAATATTTTTATGAATCTCCTCAAATAGCTTGATTTAGTTAAACATATCATCCAAATGGACGGAACAAAAGTACCAAATCATTATTAACTATATGTTGATATAAGATTAAACTTTCCTGTTTTTCTTAACAACGTTTTTACAATTTGTTGAAAAATAGGCATTAAGATGCTGATTTTCTATTTGTTGACCTATATCATTATTTCGTTGTAAATAACGATTACGATTAATGGTGTTTTTACTCTATAAGTTGCTCATTGCCACCCTTTAGTATAGAAAGCCTTACCTTTAAACCTATTGCCATAGGCTTGATCTTCTCGGTAAGAGAGCGAACGCTATTATCTATCGGTATAGTTAGAGGTTGGAATGCCGTTTAGTCTAAAACAATCCGGACGGTCGATATTATATTTGACCAGAGCCTTATTAAAGTTATTCTTAACTACGTTATTCAACCCATAATCAAAATATGCTCCGGTATAGAGATAAAATTTATCTGATAGCTGCCATTTAACGCCTGCCTCTAACGATAACATACCTATTATGTGTAAATCGAAATCATCTTTATAGTGCTTATCCGAAAATGTACCGAACCCCATAAATTCAGGCTCTTCGAACTCGATATTTATCGAAGGATAGTATCCGCTTGTTTTAAAGCTATTACTTGTGGTTTTATATTTCCCAAGCAAAGGAATTCCCAGCTTACCGCCTGCCGCAACGTAAAGCATTTGCTTCTTTCCATATTGAAATTGAACCATCAATGGAATATTGAGGTATAGGGCATGTTGCTTTTCTTCGTAATGGTTAATTTTATAGCGGAACTCGAAGTATTCTTCACCATCGTAAGCATCATAGCTGTCAAAAAGGTTGCTAAGTGTTGCTTTAGCATGGTAGTACGAAAGATTTGCACCACTACGGATCCCAAAGTTTGGTGAAAAGAAAAAACTATATCCTACGCCAAACTCTTCGGCAATACCATTTTTCTGATCGCCAAATAAAACATCGTAGTTAAGCGTCGATAATCCTCCGCCTGCCTCAATGTGAAATTCATGTTGAGCATATACGTTTACACAGGTAAGCAGTATAGATGTTAATAGTGTTTTTTTAGGAGAAGCCATGTATTTATTGTTTACTATTGAACAATTATTTTCATATCTTCGACTAAGTCGTCAGAACGGAGTCGAACAATATATACACCCGGAGTGCTTTTAATGCTAATAGGTGTAATAAAACCTTGAACTTTTGTACTGCTTAAGCGTACTCCCTTCAAATCATATACCTCTATAGTTCCGTTGTTCAGCTCAATATTGCTATCTGAGAATATTTTAATATTAAGCTGGCTACCTGATTGTACAGGATTTGGATATGCAATAACCTGTGCGTTCTGTAGCGTAATGTTTCCAGAGCATGTATGAATTATATCGCCATTATCTTTTGTTGGTACAAGATAAAATATATCACTCTCATTTAGCTTATCAGACGAGCTATTTCCGGCAGAGTAGTATAGCTTATTGCCAACTTCAATACCGTCTTTATATCATGTACATGCTGTAAATGTATGTCTTCCGTTAGTCGCAGGGTTATTATTAACTGCAAGTATGTTGTTCCATTTCTGTACTACTATCTCATTAAAGCTAAAACGTTTTTCTACGATGAGGGTATAGTTTTTGGTCTTAGCGCTATCGTGCGATGTTATGATAAACTCTTTCTTATATAAAGAAGGGGTACTTACATCAAACGAAAATACTTTGTCTATGTTAATGGATGCATTTAGAGGTATCTTTATCTCGACATCAATAACACTTCTCGTATAATCGCAGGGAATAGTATAAGCTTGGTTAATGTCATGTGGTTCCCCATTAATGTATAGTTGTTGTAGGTCTGCCTCGTTACTGGAGTTATCAGACTCGTATGACCTAAATCTACAATACCATATCGGATACGAGGATTTCCGTCTAAATCGGTAGTAATTGCGGATATGTCAGGGTTCTGTCCTGCCTCATAATACTCGTTATTGCCCTTATTAGCCACTGGACTAGCGGCGGAAAGCCGGTAATTTCCGCTACCAATAAATAGCGGATCGACATCACCCGAAATATTTCCATTGCTATCAGTCTCAGTTTTTTCTTCAACCAGGCTATAATAACAATTATTGGCGCAACCAGCTTCGGCATAAACACCATTATTTCCATTACCCCATATTATGCTGTTCTTACCTACGGGGTGCGATTCGCCGCCGTTATACATTCCACCGCCTAAATTAGCGCTGTTATCGGCTATGGTGATATTGGTAAGCTTAGGCGATGAGTTATAGTTGAATAATCCGCCTCCGTTTGCTGCCGTATTGTTAGCAATAAGCATATTGGTTATTATCGCGTCAGAATTTAAGTTGACTAAGCCGCCACCCCCGCCTGTTGGTGTACCGCCGGGCAGTCCACCCAACGCCGTATTCTCTGTAATTATCAGGTTTGTTATAGCTGGAGTAGAGTATAAATTATAAGCACCTCCGCCGCTATTATATGCTATATTCTTTGTTACGGTTATATTTATTGTGTTTGGTGAGGCGAAGTTTATAAAGATACCTCCTCCAAAATTGGCTTTATTCTCAATGACAGTTAAGTTACTTAATATAGGGGATGAGTACTTTACGTATAGTCCGCCTCCTCTGCCATTAAATATATCGATATCGTTTACTTTAATTGGTCTGGATCCGCTACCATTTGCATATCCTCCGGTAATGGTAAAACCATCAATTAAGGCGTTGCCCGCATCGTTTGCAAATAGAACAACATGGTATGTATTATCTTCTAAAGTGGTAGGGTCGGTTTCGTCGTCATTCTTTAAAAGACCGCCGCTTAAAATCGAGGGATTATTTTTCCAATCCCGCTCATCAACATCAGATTCTGTACCAATAAAACCACCATATACTTTAACCTCTTTTACCATAGAGAATACGTTATCTCTATCGGTAGTGAATTTCCCATTACCATCTATTTCTGCTGATTTATGTATGGAGTAATATGTACCTTCGGCTACCCAAATTTGTTTAACGGTTTCGGGGGTTACCGCATTCATTGCTTCGCTAAACTTTAGTGCATCGCAAAGCCTTATAAACGCATTACTCCGGCTACTGCCGTCTTTATTTCCGCTGGTAATGGAGCTGTTGACATATATAATTCCGTTAGCATTTGGCACAACAACTCTATAGGTGTCTTGGTATTCATAAGCACCAATATCAATGGTACTTCCGTATATACGAGGTTTCCCTAGTAGGTCGGTTGTAATGCTACTGAGATCGGGGGCTGGCAAATGATAAGAAATAGCCGTTTTCTCCTGTAAACATAGGATTGATACCGCCGTCTATATTGCCATTGCTGCTATTTGTTATATTCTTCACCAGGCTGTAATAGTATTCGGGTACGCTTCCGTTCTTATTACTTACAGGATTAGCCTCTTTGTTCCAAATAACAGTATTACGAATGTTCTGGTGAGAGTTGGTATTTAGCATTTCGCTACCCTCGATGGCTGTATTACCGGCAATGGTAAGGTTTGTAAGGTATGGATCGGAATCGTTGATAAAAACCCCACCCCCATTATCAGCTGTGGCGTTTGTGGTATTTATTATTAGCACATGGTAAGCATTATCGGTAATAGTAGCAGGGTCGTTTTTATCGTCATCGCCCCCTAAGTCACCGCTAAGTCTGGTTTGATTTTCGAACCAGTTACGCTCTTCAATAGTAGTTTCGCTACCGCTAAATCCGCCATATGGCTTTATATCTTTATCTATTACAAATGCATTTATTGATCTATAGGTCCGGTATAACTACTTGCTGGTCTAGTGGGTAAATATCTTCTCTCTGGCAACCCATATCTCGTCACCACTGCTAGCATTATTTAGTACGTAAATCATTCGAAGCAGATTCCCGCGAAGTAGCCGGGTTATTTTCAGCTCCCTGTTTTGGCAACATACCAGCGATTACCACTTTGAGCTATCACGGTAGTATATAAAGCTATCGCTAGTAGTAAAAGAAATATTCTTTTCATTTATCTGTGGTTTTCTATCTAATATAATTTTAACTATTAGTAATAACAGCTAAGTTTAGCATTAAGTTCATTGGTTTTTCACTTAGTTTAAGAATAAAAACAGTTGTGTCAATAAGTGGAAAAATTTCAATAAGTTGTCATCTGGCGGGAGCTGTAATAAAAATGAAAAGACATATAATCATATAATTTGAAAAGGTATTTCTCTCTTAAAGTTGTTTTTCAGGAATAGGCAATTCTAAAAGCTAAAATGCGTTGCACCTTAGGTTGAAAATTTTGGCAGCTAACAAAAGTGTTTTAGGTGTTATTAAATTGTTTATAATCTATTTAGTTGATTTATGCTGATTTAGTTTTAAGTTATTAACAAAATAGGTATTTCGGTGTTGATTTCTTTATTGATGCCGACAGCGGCTTTTCACTTTCGATAACTCTTTTTAAGACTTCGGAGGGCTTTCTTTGTAATTATTATAAGACTTATTAAATTTATGATACATCGAACAGCAATTGCCAAGTCTTTTTGCAAATTGAATTTTGCAAAAAAATCGTGTATTCGTTTCGTTTTAGCTATTGGTTTTTTTCTTTTTTTAGCCGCTAATCCTCTCCGCGCTCAGGATTTGATAATAGGAGGAGGTTTTGTTGAGCAGCTGATTGTACTGGAAAATACTACAGGAGGGGATATAGTCGAGCCTGTTATTAAAGTTCAGCTTGGAGCTTGCGATCCATACGGAATTCCTAATGAAGTTCATTTAGAGAATACGAGTTGGACAAATGTGGATGCGGGTTTAGGCAACGGAACAATTCTTAGTATGCTTGAAGGTAGTAATACCAATGTGTTTTACCTGAAGTTAACCGGAGGTACAGGTATATTTCCGGCAGGGAAAAAAATGACAATTCCTTTTTCAAGGAGGGCTATTTGCAAAGCCGAAATAAATCCTTTATGTAAAGATATCGCAACTATTGATTTAGGGCTAGGGCAGCAACTTTCTGCTGAAAGCGAATATTCTATATGGGGAGCTTATTTAAATCCGGAAGAAATTAAAATCATTCCGAATGCTTTACCTAATATTGTTGCAGGGCGGGAGACGCAGTTCTCTGCTAAAATAGTTAATACCGGACAGCATTCGTATGCTGCAAACTTTAAGATTAGCATTACACACCAGTATTTTGAAACGCCTAGAGATATTATTCTAGAGATAAACGGTGTTGAGCTAGAAGTTGCTGCTGCTGATATAGCTACAGTTGGCAATACAACATCATTTATAGTTACTACGGAAATGCTTATCGATTTGGGTTTAAGCGATGGTGCATTAGCTTACTATCCCAATCCCCAGCAGCCAAGGCACGATGAGCTATTCGTAAAATACAAAACCAGCCCAACGATAGAGCGGTGTGGCAATACTGCTGTAATGAAGATTTCTACAACTCATTGCGAGAACGAAGTGCATAATGCTGCCTCAGATTTGGTGATAAATGTGCTATCGCCTGGTTTTATTCTGTCATCATTTAGCATTGAACGTCGAAACTACGATTTTCCGGATGCTTTAGATAATGGTACTGTTAATGGAACGTGGAGTTCTGCTACTCCGTTAAAGAATCTTATTCGTAATGGCGATACGTTAGAACTTTCTGTTACAGGTACGATTAGAACATCATCATTAATTTCAAATATCGATCAGCTGTATGCTGCTATTAAAATGAGCGACGGAGCGTACGATGAGTTCTCTTGGAATCAGGAAGTTCTTGTTAAGGTAAAAAAAGAAGGAAATGCGGCTTGGGATGATTATGCGATAGTTGGCGATGTACAAATTGCTAACGGTTTAGTTTCCTATAGATTTTCTGCACCCGGAACTTCTCCATTGGAATTTGGAGATGAGGTGCAGCTGGTCGCTACTACTGTAATGAAAAATGATGCTGCTACCAATGGCTCTTGTATTCTTGAGGCAGATATATTTACTGCTGAATCAAACTCGAGCAATCGATATCCTACAAATGCTTGCAAGGCGCTCGAAACACAACCATTAAATAAGGTTGTAGTAGTGAATAATTTTGTTGCGCCTCTTGCAATAACAGGTAGCTGCTTACCTGTTGCCTCAACAGCAATATTTAGATCAAGCGCAGTATCGCCGTCAAACGTTTCTTGTACCAACTGTTTTACAGAGGAGTTTAGGTCTAACTACTATGTAAGGGAGTTGGAGGTGTATGTTCCGGCAGAGGGTACTATTAATTCCGGTACTATTACTATTGGTTCAACGCCGTTTACATTTACAGGAGTTGATTTGCCAACTCCTGTAACAGCAACATTTACAGATGGAAGTAATACATACTCAGAAGCCAAACGTTATACATTTATTCTTGAAAGTAAATATGGAACTTATGGAGTATCTCCTCTATTTACCGATGAACAGCCGCACGAAGTAACGGCAACCTTTGACATTGTTTTTGAAAATTCGGTAAATACAATACCTCAATCATCGGCAATACTATATGTAGCAAAACCGGCAAATCCTTCTATTCCATCGGCAGTTCTGCCATCGTTATCGGCGGTTCAGACGGTAAATTTACCGGTTATATATCCACAGCTGAATGTTGTAGATCCGCCAGGTGCAGAAGTTGAAATTTCGCCTCTTACTGGTGAAGTTGTTTGGAATCATACAGTTGCTAATAATACATCCGGCGCTGCGCTATTAGATAATCTTAGTTTAACGCTTGAAGATATAACAGGAGGAGTTTTTTCTAGCATTACAGTTAAGCAAGCCGGATACCCAGCCCAATTTGTGACGCTAGGTAGCAGCATTGCTTTAAATCCAATACCGGCAGGTGCAATACATACCTTAGAAATTAAAGGTATAGTGAAGAACGCGTGTAGTAATACCGAAAAGATTAAAGCTGTATTGGCGTATAAACCTTGTGGAGGACAAGCCATAGAGCTAGCTTCAAAAGAGTTGACATATAAAACTCCACCCTCGGCTATTCAGGTGAGTGCATCTCCTAGTAGCAATAATCTTACCATGTGTGAGGAGTTTGAAGTGTCAATGGTTATTTCTGCACTAAAAGGTGTAGTTAAAGATCCTATAGCAAAGCTTGCTCTTCCTATCAATACCTCTTCTGGTTTTATGGGTATTGAGTTTATTGATGTTAGAGAGCTGAATGGTTCGTATGGAGATTATATCTATACAGGTGATTTGGACACGCTTGTTTTTGATTTGAATGCTATAGCGGGAATTAGCGAACTTCATGCAGGGGCAGGACAGGATGTAACCCTTATCGTTAAGCTTAAGCCTACCTGCTTTTTCCCTATTAATAGCAGGCTAACAAGTTACGCCTATGGAAAGAATTTTTGTGATACATATAACTCCGAAGGAAGTGGTATTCCTGTTCCTACAGGCTATTTAACAATAGATGGTCTGCAAAGTACATACACTGCACAGGTAGCTTTTGGCAATGCTACGCTTACTTTTGATAAGAGCCAAGAGCATAAGCAGAAAGAAACTACGTTTACCATAAAGAAACTTAGTGGCGGAAATGTTGGAGTCAACGATATGATTACGCTTAACATGCCGGCATTGCTAAGGGTAATGATAGACGACAATATAGATCCTTGCGATCCAAGTAATTCTTTGGGCGCCACTTGCTCAACCATTGGAACAGGTATAAATCAGCAAAGTGTTGTAATATGGCCCGCTCCGGCATCTATTTCTACCACAGAGAAAGAATACAAATTAACGTTTATCATGGATAATCCTACTGCATACGGAGACCTTTTAAATGGTACAATCACAGCAGCAATAATTAATAAAGTAGCCGGATTGCCATGTGGAACATCTTCATGCCCCAACATAGATGCTAAAGCAGGAGAGGGGACTATGGACTTTAGGATTGTTGATCTATTCCCAGCATTAGCTAAGGACGTTAGCTACCAGGCAAACTCTTTAATGAACTATGTATTTACCTATACTTTTACGCTTAAGAATTTTGGTGATCTTTTGATAAACAACGTTCGTTTAGAAGACGATTTAAGTGAATTCTATACTAAAGGAACAGTAAGTGCAATAAACATCGTTACCTCTTCGGCTGGTTTAATGCCCAGTACAGCTTACAATGGTAGCACAAATATAAACCTACTAGCATCGGGAAGTAGTAGTTTACAGCCAAACGAAATCCAAACCGTTACACTATCATTTAGTATAGTATTCAATGAAGATTTGAGAAATCAGACATTTACAATTTCTAATACGAGTATAATTATCGGAAGTAACGAAAATGGTACCGATTATGAAGATACTTCGAATAACGGGACTGACCCTGATCTAACGGATGATACACCAACAATAACCGATCCTATAGATACTAATCCTCCTATAGGAATTGTTGAACCTGTAGTGGATATTCCTCCTCCTGGGTTTGCAATTACTGTTGATGGGGTAGAATGCTTCGAAGGCAATGAGGGAGCGCTAACACCGCTTGAATTCGTATTTAAGCTTAAGAATGGAGAGCCATTAGACTACGATCTATGCTTTACCGTATATACGCGCGATAGTATAGCAACCATACAAGATAACGACTATATTAAAGTACCACCAACGGTAGTATGCATACCGGCAGGAGATATTCGTTCAAACGAAACTATAGCTGTTACGATAGTTGGAGATGATAAATTTGAGAAAGACGAACCGTTCATTCTCGACGTAAAGCCGGCAGCACATCCTATGGAGTGTAAACCGCCAATTATTACTATTCTCAATGATGATGCTCAGCCTAATATTATAATTGACGATATTAACCTGGAAGAGGATGAAGGACCGATCCCATATATCGGAGACTTTAGTCAGTACGAGCTTACCAGTACAACGGAGCGTACAAAGTTTAGTTATTGTGTTACGCTAAATATGCCTGCTCCGCAACCATTAGTTCTTAAGGTTAATGTTGGTAATGAGAATGACACAGCTATTCGTGATAAAGATTACTATAGCAACGCAACTTATGCTTTCCCTATACCAGTAGGAGAAAATAAAGCTTGCTTTACAATAGAAGTGGAGCCGGACGCCATTCCGGAAAATGACGAGGTATTTACCATGTCGTTTACCCTAGAAGCTGACGGCGTGGCTTTCTATGAAGAGGTTAAAAGAACTGTAATTCTTGATGATGACGAATTTAGCGTACCCGGCGGTTTAGATTTAAATGAAGACCTTATCTACTGCGAGGGTGATGATGCTTCGACTCAGTCTCAAAAGATACAGGATTTTGTGTCAATACCTTCCGGTTATGAAGTTAGATGGTATGCTACTCCTACTTCTGCGGTACAAATACCGGAACCTGTGGTAGATGCCACTCAACAAGGTGCAACTTATACATTCTGGGTAGGATACTATAATCCCGATGAAGATTATGAAGTACCTATTAATAAGCGTGCGGAAATTAAGATAAGAATACAAAGTGAGCCACAGTGGGATATTACTACAACTCCCATATCGCCTATGACTTTACAGCCTGGTCAAATGGTGTCGGTTGCAGCAACATCCGGTTTATATAGTTACGATTTTGTTTTGAATGGGACATCGCTTACTCCTGGTACTACGAGTAGTTCTGAAATACAAGTGCATAGAGATAAGTTTAGTGCTGATAATGTACTAACAGTCGAAATTTTCGACTACGCAGGCTGTTCGTGGATAAAGAACATGAGGCTGGCAGTAAATCAAGCAGAGCTGCCTAACGCGTTTATTCCCGAAGGAGACAATCCGGATAATAAGATATTCCTAGAAGGGTACGACTTGCGTATTTTTAACCGTTGGGGACATCTATTATATCAAGGTACAGAAGGATGGGATGGACGTTATAAAGGTTCTTACGTTGCTCCGGGAACATATTACTATGTAGTGAATTTAAAGCAAGATGATGGTACTGTTACAGAAGAAAAAAGTTTTGTAATGGTTGTCAGTGCTAAGAAGAAATAAGCATACTAAAAGGAGATTGATAGATGAAGATAGTGTATAAGTTAATAGTAGCGCTGGTACTAACAGCTATAGCTGCTCCCTTGGCGGCACAAAGTATAAAAACTGCCGATAAAGCATTTGAGCAAGAGGAGTATTTTAAAGCGGTGGCAGAATATAAAGCGCTAATTGCAAATGCAAAAGGAGTAGATAAAGCGTTTACCCTATATAGAATAGGGGAGTGCTATCGGCGTATGAATCGTCCTGACCAGGCTATTATTTGGTATGCACAGGCAGAAGAGAATGGCTATAATCGTTCGGAGTTATTCTACGCATACGGAGATATGCTTACTATACTAGGACGCTATGAAGAAGCGCGGGGTTACTTTCAACGCTATCGTGATATGCGCCCCGATGATGACAGAGTAGCGCTTAAGCTCAGTTCCATAGAGTTTGCTTTAGCATACCCTAAGTCTAACCCTCATTTTACGCTAAAACCTGTAGAGCCGCTTAATACAACAGGTAGCGAGTATGGTATTGCATATATGAACGATCAGTTGGTTTATGCATCTACCGGAGATGTTACCGAATCTACCAATAAAGCCAGAGTGTCAATGCGTACAGGTTTAGGATACTCCAAAATTTATATAGCAGATCCGGCTGAAAATAGTAAGTTCAGCAGAGGAGTAGAAATGAATTCTTTTAATATGGATCGTTCTAATGATGGCACTTTCTCATACGATCATAAGGCAAAAATTGCTTATTATACAAGATGCGAGCCATCCGAGGATCAGTGCCACATATATTACTCTGAACTAGGGAACGGTAGTTGGAAAGAAAAAGGACGACTAAAAATTGATAGTAAGATACTTCAAATAGCTCACCCTTCTATTACGCCAGATGGCAAAAGAATATATTTCTCTGCAATGATAGAAGGAGGTTATGGGGGAAGTGATATTTGGTATATTGAAAAAGGTAGTAATAACTCTTGGGGAAAAGCGATAAACGCTGGGCATGAAGTAAATACTGCCGGGAACGAAGTTTTTCCATATGTAACAAACGAAGTTTTATTCTTCTCTTCAGATGGTAGAGATGGCTATGGTGGTTTAGATATCTACGCTTCTAAGATAACACATGGTAGTCATGGTAAAGCGGTAAATTTACGTCCGCCTTTCAACACATCGTATGATGATTTCAACTTGATTGTTAGCTTCAACAATAAAGAAGGTCTATTGGTAAGTAATCGTAGAAACGAGGAACGTAGCGATGATATCTACTCTTTTGATGGTTACCCTACGGTAATATTGGCATCTGGATATGTCTTTGATAAAGAGACCGAAGTTCCCTTGTCTGGCGCTAAAATAGCGGTTAGGAACAGCACTTCGGATGATGAAGAAGATTTATTTGAAACGGATGGAAATGGCTATTACTACTCGTTCTTAAAGCCGGATGTTGCTTATATATTTGAAGTAAGCAATAAGGGATATGATTCCCAAAGTAAGCCATTAGAGACATATAACATAACATTCCCGATGGAGTTTAATTTATCATCAGGTTATGATATGGATTTTTATCTCGAAAAAGAAAAGATAATTCGCTCGATGAGCGGACGCGTGTACGAAAAAGAAACCGGGCTTCCGCTTGTAAACGAACCCGTATTCTTATACGCTAATGGTAAAGAAACTTCGGTAAAGCGTACAAATAATCAGGGTGTATATGTATTCGAGGATGTTAATCCGGATGTGCTTTATAAGGTAACAGCTCAAAATAAAGATTATTTCCCGGAATCAAAAGAGCTCAAAATTATAGCTAAGGAAGGAGATAAAACAGAGCTATATGCTAAAGTTACAGGCTACGATATGGATATTGCCTTAGCTAAAATAAAGATTGGCGAGGAGATAGAAATAGATGATATCTATTACGATTTGGATAAGGCAAACTTATTACCTGAATCTAAGGTGGAGCTTGATAAGTTTATTACTTTACTAAAAAGTAAACCCGGTGTTAAAGTACAGATAAGTTCGCATACCGATGCAAGAGGAAGCGATTCTTATAACAATAAGTTGTCGGAGGCGCGTGCTAAATCGGTTGTAGATTACTTGGTAGCAAACGGTATTAGTGCCAGTCAGCTTACATGGAAAGGTTATGGCGAAACGCAGCTACGAATTAAGAATGCCAAAACAGAAGCAGAGCATCGTAAGAATCGCCGTACAACCTTTAAGGTGCTGGAGTTGGGAGATGCACCGACGCTAGACTTCAATACCTTTATACAAGCAGAGAAACAATCGGATGTAGCTTCAACTCTTTCAGGCAACGGACAATTTACGGCGCGTGTGTTAACTGCAGGCAGGTTGGATTTGACTGATCCAAAAGTAAAGCTTGCCGAAAGTACGTTGGCAGGCGAAAAGGTTTGGTACCAAAAAACGGCGGATGGCAGGTATCGCTATTATATAGGTAGGTACGAAACCAGAGAACAGGCTGTTGTTGCAGTAAACCGTTTAAAAAACGCAGGGTTGACAGACTGCTTTATTGATACTGATATATTGTCGGGTACCGCTATTCAACCGGAATCGTCAGTAGTTGAACCGGCTGCAAGTACGGCTACCTCTATGGTTACTCAACCAGTACAACAATCTACTCCGGGTGTAAACGAGCAGAACGATAATGTAAACTTTACCGTACAAATATCTACCGCGAATAGGCTGGATATGACAGACCCTAAGGTGCGAAAGGCAGAGAGTGCGCTAAAAGAAAAAGTTTGGCACGAAAAAACATCAGGAGGAAGTTACCGTTATTATATAGGTAAATTCCGCGATAGAGATCAGGCTGTAAGCGCCGCCAATCAGCTAAAGAAAGCAGGTATAACAGATTGTTTTGTAAAAGATTTAAAGAGGTAAAACCATTCGAGGAGATGAAAAAACATATAACCAATACCTACTGCATGTACAAACGAGTATTAATCTTTTTGCTTATTTTGTGTCCCTTTGCATCGAATGGACAAACTGATATGCAGCTAAGTCAGCAGCTATTTAACCGTGTGTACTATAATCCCGCATCAGCCGGGGCTTCTCAATATATTAACGGGATACTGTTGGCTCGCCAACAATGGACAGGCTTTTCAAAAGCACCTCGTCAGATAGTATTTTCGGCGGATGGTTATCTTCCTAAGATTAAGTCTGGCTTAGGGATATCCGCACTTGTTGATAAGCTAGGTATAGAACAATCTACCAACGTAAACTTTTCGTATTCGTACCACATAAGGTTGTCGCCTAAAACAAACTTGTCTTTTGGATTAAGTGTGGGTATTTTACATCGTTCTGTAGATAAAAATGCCGCGATATTCACAGACCCAACCGATCCGAACGTAGGAGCGTTTTTGCAAGATGATAGCAAAACTAATCCGGATTTTAACTTCGGAGTTGAGCTTAACCATGAAAACTTTGCGTTTGGGGCAGCAGTCACCCATCTTAGCAACTCGTCAACAGATCGTAAAGACCTGGTATCGGGAAGGCACTTTTACTTATATGGCAGGTATAAGATAGAGTTGACATCGGATTGGGATTTGGTTCCATCCCTGTCTGCGCAGAACAACATCAAAGATTTTCAGCTGGAGGTTAACGCTATGACGTTTTATAAGAAACGCTTTTGGGCAGGAGCTTCATACCGTGTAAACGATAAATTTGAGAGTGAATCTGTAGTTGGTATGCTGGGGCTTTACATTACCGATTTTTTACGAGTAGGTTATGCGTATGACTTAAATGTAGGCGATATCGGGTCTTACTCATCAGGTTCACACGAAATTATGCTTGGCTTTCGTATAAAGCCAAAAGTGCGTAATTCTAATAAAACACCTCGATTATTCTTGGAGTATTAAATGATGGTTTTTTTGATTGGTGGAACCTTCAACATTTTTGTTGAAGGTTCTCTTTTTATTTTGAATTGTTGTAATGCTAAGTGATTTAAAGCAGAGTATTTAAAATGTGGCTCTTATAGAAAAGAAAGTTAAGTGCGAGGTTTTGAATCGAACAGAAAACCTTTAACTTTATGGCGGAGATACTATATTTTGAATTTATAAAGTAGAAAACCCCAATACAAAAAGATACGGAACAAAAGTTGGTAAGAGAAAATTTCAGTCGTGTTTTCGGTTACGATAGCGAGAATATATATACATCTCCCGGTCGTATTAACCTTATTGGAGAGCATACCGACTATAACGGAAGCTTTGTATTTCCTGGGACTATAGATAAGGGCATTACTGCGGCAATACGGCCCAGTCATCGAAAAAAGGTAAAAGTTTATGCTATTGATCTTGACGAACAAGCGGAGTTTGGGCTTAACGAGGAGGATAAACCATCGCTAGGCAGTCAATACTTTTAGCTGCCATTTATTGCGCCATTCTTTGCGTAGGTAAGATTTAAGCTGCTCAAAGCCGGTTATAAACCCGTTGTTAATAAGCTTGGCGATATCCTTTTCTAACTCATACAACTCTCGTTTTAGCCTCTTCCGCTTGCTTATTTCTTATACCGCTGATATGATCTCCATAAACAACATGGTTTAATGCTTGCGCTATAAACTACATGGCGGTTTGCATGAAAGATTTGTCTACAATTTTGGCTATCGCTTTCGCCATCTCCTTATAGGCATCCCCGGCATCATTGCGGTACTGTATAAGCCGGTCGTAAACGAATTTAATAACTTCATACTTGAACTTAGGATTAATCCACATGGCAAAATCAATGAAGAGAAACGGGTGCATCCAGACTTTATCCGGTGTGCGACCTTCTTTTGAAGGTCCGCCCTTTTCCTTTGTAACTACTTGATAATTAGCATCCGTATTTTTCGCACTATGCTGATTAACGGTTTTGGTTTATGTAGTTAAAATAATGATTTTAAATAGTTCAAACAAGTGTTTGAACACATGCTTGATACGTGCGCTTAAAATTGTGACGTACAGTTATTTACGGCGTTTTTCGCCACTTAAAAAGCTGTACCTCACATTCACTCCAGATGCGCTAAAACTTTTGCGTTGATGTATTTCAATGAACCAAGATACAATTTTGCAAGCGAATCACAACCTCGGAGGCTTACTGATAAAAATTAGAAAGATGAATTCAATATAGTTAGATATAAAATACAGGATTTTTCCGAAACCAGCGGTTATAGCGGACATCTCTTTAATATAAAAACCAGTAGTACCACATTCGCAGAGATACAGGTCAACACTCCGCTAATGATTTACGCGAAAGAGGTTAACGCGAAGTCTATTCTTGGAGACGAGCTCTTTAACAAAATAAAACAAAAGTCAGGGTTACCGCACGGGCTCGGTCATAAGTATTATGAAGAAATAAGAGCGCTTGAGGATGATGGTGTGCTTGAGGATGAGGATGTTATCAAGAAAAAAGAGCTTGAAAAAAAGAGTAGAGATTATTACGGCTTAATAAGAAAAATAAGACTATAAATTTCTCTAATTCATCGAAAATTTGTATTTTTACAGTATAGTTATGGAAGGATATAAAGAAATATGGCTTGATGATCTTGATGAGTTTTTCATAGATCGTAAAGAGTTTTATATATATAACGACTACGAGAGGATAGGCTATCGTTGTTTCTACGACCCGGACGTTGGTAAATATCGGTATATCGCTCGCATGGGCGGTAGAGAATTCGAAGTATATAAAGAAACTAGTAATGTGCTTTGGGATACGATGAACCAATCCTTTTTAATAGACAGAGAAAGGTACTTACGGATATAACTACGCAGCGGACAAGGCTTTCTGTTATTTGAATAGATGGCGCATGAAACAAGGCGGCGGGATGCGAGTGGCTGACCGGTAGTAAATAAGAGTAAAAATTTTTTTACTCTTATTTTTTATCAAAAAGTGATTGTTTTTCAATCGCTTTGATGTATTTCAATGAACCAAGATACAATTTTGCAAGCGAATCACAACGGCGTTACGATCGCCTCCCTTCTCTTCTCCATGCTATCGCCCGCGACCGTCATCGCAAAATCAGCGCCTTTTATTGGCGAAACAATGCGTTCGCAATCACGATCTTTCACCGATACGATAAAATCATTCAAAGAACCGCCTTGTGCCGAAATCGGCAATAACGGAACATAAGTTGGCAATCCAAAATCTTCACAACCAAAAAAGTGCGGTGATTCCAAAATGGTGTTTTCATCTTCAAACTCCCGCTACCAGCTATTTGCCAACAACAAAACAAAGCGGTCGTTTGAGTAGAGTTTTGGTTCTGTGTAAATCTTTTTATCAGCCATAACATCGGATTTTTCGCTTGAGCATTTGCTTGAGTTACAGCCAAACGTTGTCGGAACGTTTTGATTTACAGTAGTTATTTCTAGCTATTCTTTTGTAGCGCGACCCAGGATTGAACTGGGGACCTCATGATTATGAATCATGCGCTCTAACCAGCTGAGCTATCGCGCCATTATTTTCGGAATGCAAAAGTAAGTGTTTTTTACGAACTTCCAAATCTTAATTAATAGAATCTTGGTTGTTCTCTACCTGTTCTATAGATTCGTCGTTCTTGCTAAAAAATCCAAAACCGCGCTTAACCTCTTCTTTTATAGTTGACCAGCGTAGGATAATCCCGATTATTAAGATGATCCCCAGGACTATAAACCCTTTCATAGTAGGAGAAAGTTCTTTAAACTTTTTAATCATTGTTTAATTTTTCTTGTCGAGATTTAAGTCCGAAAATTTTAGCCGCTTCCCTTTACTGTAAAACTTCCAAACAATAGAGTAAAGGAAAATACCCCTTACGTTATCTGTAACAGCAGTTTGTTGTAGTTGTTGTCGTTGTCGCTTTAGCTGGGGCTTATGCTTTCTATAATCCTTATGTGCCTTTAACAATGCTCTGAATGCCTTTAGTTTGAGCGATAGTAAATACACTATACCTGACAATCCGTCCAGTAAAAGCCGGCTGAATATTCTTCTTTTAAATCGTTTTTGCGGCAAATTCTTGTATAGCATATACAAATTATTGCGATGGTTATAGTATAACTTACGTGGATTATCATAGCTAAGAGTGCCACCGCCTAAATGATAAATAATAGAATGTGGAATACATACAATCTCATATCCTAGCTGTTTTATACGCCAACAGAGGTCGATCTCTTCCATATGAGCGAAGAATGATTCATCGAAGCCACCCGTTTGCCAAAAAACGGAAGAACGAACTACCATACATGCGCCAGATGCCCAAAATATTTCGCACGCATCGTTATATTGGTTCTTGTCGTCTTCTACGTTGTTTAAAATTCTCCCTCTGCAAAACGGATAACCATACTTGTCTATAAAACCGCCTGCTGCGCCTGCATACTCAAACTTATGCTGCTCTTTATACGAACGAATTTTTGGCATACAAACAGCCGTATCCGGATGGCTATCCATGTATGAGAGTACGGGTGTAAGCCATTCGGGCGTTACCTCTACATCGGTGTTGAGTAGTACGTAGTATTCCGCACCAACCTGCTTTAGCGCCCTATTATAACCACCTGTGTAACCGTAGTTTTTATCTAAGACTATTTGCTGAACGGCAGGATAGCTTGCTGAAAGAAAAGCTAGAGAGCTGTCAGTAGAGCCATTATCAGCAACAATAACTTTATAATTCTTATGATTAGAGTAACGAACAACCGATGGTAAAAATTTTTCGAGTAAATCTTTACCGTTCCAGTTTAGTAATACTATGGCTACTTTACAGGTTGTCATTTATAAACTTGTTAACGGGATATCCAAAATTTAAAGATAGCTAATACTTCTCTTAAATAAGTTGGAGGATGCATATAGTAGGGAAATGACGAGCTATAGCTGCTAGCCTCTATATCTTGCCGTTTTGCTATTTTACCAGCCCTATACGAATGAAAATCGTTTGTGATATATACTACGGCTGGTTGTCTTGTGAAACCTTTTGGGAGGCTGTCTATTATCCGTTTCGAGAATTCGAAGTTTTCGTAGGTATCGGTAGATGCCTCCTCTCTATAAATTTTTGCTTTATCAATTCCGTTTGCAATCAGATATCGTTCCATAGCCAGAGTTTCGGAGATCGTTTCATCTATCCTTTGACCGCCACTAACTATAATAGTAGCATCAGGGTTTTGTTTCATATACTCTACACCTGTCTAATCTGTTTTGTAGTGCAAGAAGTATTTTTTCGCCTTTAATTCCTGCTCCAAGAACTATTACATAATCTTCTGTAAAAGTTGTGCTATTTTTGTTGCTGTTTATCGCTATAAAACAAATCATAGCAATACATACAGGAATGCATATTGCCATGACTACTTTTATTAGCTTCTGTAGCCAGGCACTAAAACGGTTATAATATATACCTATTAAAACAAAAACCAAGCCTAAACAAAGTGCAAGTATATTACCAAAGCTTTGAGTAAAAGTTAATAGTACAAACGCATCGATATAAAGTATGAGACCGATTATAGTGCTTAATATAAGTAGAACTTTTCTCATTACTTATTTTTAATCTTAGGGCTTACATTCTGCTGATTTTCTTCTTTATATAAATCGCTTTCCATTCGCTTCCAGCGTTTATGAGACCATAACCATAGTTCCGGACGTTCGCGTATGTTTTTTTCAAGCATTCGTACATGTGTTTCTGTAATTAAAAATTCCGGCAGATCTTTTACTTCTTCAAATAAAAGAGTGAATTCTAGGACATAGTGTCCACGTTTTGGCTTAGTGATATACGCAAATACTACCGCCATATCTAAGGCTTTTGCAATACGTTCTGTACCTAAAAAAATAGGGGTTCCGGGGTGATTCAGAAAGTTAGTGAAAAACTTCATCTCTTTCCATAGAGGAGATTGATCTGCGATAAGAGCTAATGCTGTTGGCTGATTATTACGTTTACGAGAGTAAACCGCTCTAAAGCTATCTCTCATCTCTATCAGCTGGTTACCGAAACGCCCACGTAGCCTTTTAAAAAAACGGTCGAAATAGGGGTTGTGCAGTTCTTTATATACAGAACAAAGCCCGTATGGTGTGTAGCTGGCAAAGCTACCTGGCCACTCCCAGTTACCATAGTGACCCAGTATCATAACTACATCTTTCTTCTTGTTGTATAGCTCGTTTACCAGCTCTATATTTTTATACTGCATTCGCTTGCGCATATTCTTGAAGCTAATTCTCATCAGGATGATATCTTCCAAGAAAACATCCGTAAGATGTCTATAGAATTTACGAGCGATACTTTTTATTTCCTTATCAGATTTTTCGGGAAACGATTCGTGTAAATTTTTGAACACAACCTTTTTGCGGTATCTGACTACGTGGTAGTTTAGCAGAAATATAATATCAGACAAGATATATATTACTCTTGTTGGTAGGATGCATAAAGGGGCAAATACAATCCAAAATAATCCGTATGCAATAGTGTTCATCAACCTATTTTGCTTTATCTGCTAGCCGAAGTTCTTTTTAATTACGGCGATAAAGTTACTGAAAACTTTAGCATTTGTAGCAACTATCTCCTGCCCGAATATGTAGCTGTCTTTTCCAGAAAAATCTGATACGCGCCCTCCGGTTCTTTGAAGAATGAACGATCCGGCTGCAACATCCCATGGGTTGAGGCTATATTCGAAGTAAGCGTCTAACCGACCGCAGGCAACATAAGAAAGGTCTATAGCTGCAGATCCTGTTCTCCTCATAGCTTGTGCATGCTCGGCAAAGTAACGCACACAGTTGAAGTACTTATCTAACTTTGAAAAATCGTGATATGGAAATCCAACACCCACTAAACAAGCGTTGAGTGTTTCGGCATTAGATACACGAATAATTTTACTGTTTAAGTAAGCATCGCTATCCTTCCAAGCATAAAAGCATTCATCTTGTCCAATTTCGTAAACAACGCCAACAACCATGCTATTATCTTGCATTAAGGCAATGCTAACGGAGTGGGGATATAGCCCATGTATGAAGTTTGTTGTACCATCCAGTGGATCTACAATCCATTTTAAAGGAGCATCTGTTTGTTCAACGGTTTGCTCTTCGGTTAAAAAAGCGGCGTGGGGCAGTATGCTTTGCAGCCGCTCTACTATTATTTTTTCAGCTGCCTTATCTACGTATGAAACGAAATCGTGAACGCCTTTTACTTCAACCATATCTTACGAAAATGTCTCTCGCTCTTTTCGTATAAAGTAGCCTGCTTCTTTTGCTACGCTGCAAACGTGCGGACATATATCCCTGTAATCCATTTACCGATTTGCTTAAAAATAAGTATGCGAAGTTAATACTAACTTCGCATACTTTTATTATCTATTAATTAATTAGAATAATCCGCTTATTGTGCCGTCATTATCAATATCAATGTTTTCAGAAGCAGGATGATCCGGTAACCCCGGCATGCGCATTATATCTCCAGTAATAGGAATTATAAATTCGGCACCTGCTGCAACTTCGATTTCTCTAACGGTAACAATAAAGTCTTTTGGTCGCCCTAGTAAATCGGGATTATCGGATAACGATTTTTGAGTTTTAGCAATACATACGGCTACCTTGTCTAACCCTAAGTTATAAACTTTCTTTAAATCTGCTTTTGCTTTTGCTGTATAATCGACGGCTTCTGCACCATATATTTTTTTAGCAATGGTTTCTATTTTCTTTTCTGGAGGCCATTCCCATTCGTATAGTGGAGTGTACTTACCTAAGCATGTTTCTGCAGTTTTTACAACAAGTTCGGCAAGCTCTTCTGCGCCTTCGCCGCCTTTTGCCCATACGTTTGCTACACGAACCTGTACACCTAGAAGTTTGCAGGTTTCCTTTACGAAATCGATTTCTTCTTCAGTATCAGTAACAAAACGGTTAATAGCAACGACGGGGCAAGTGTTAAAGAGTTTCATATTCTCAATATGTTTTTCAAGATTTGAAACACCTTTTTTTAAAGCTTCTAAGTTAGGCGTACCAACTTCTTTAACAGGAACACCACCATGATAGCGTAATGCGCGAATGGTGGCCACCAATACTACGGCATCGGGAGCAAGTCCAGACGATTGGCATTTTATATCAAGAAATTTTTCTGCACCAAGATCAAAGCCAAAACCTGCTTCTGTCACAACATACTCTGAAAAAGACATTCCCATCTTGGTTGCAACAATAGAGTTTGTACCTTGCGCAATGTTAGCGAACGGACCGCCATGAATTATCGCGGGAGAGCCTTCGAGCGTTTGTACCAGATTTGGCTTAATAGCATCTTTAAGTAAAGCCGCCATAACTCCGTTAGCCTTTAAATCACGGGCATATATAGGTTTTTTATCGTAGGTATAACCAATAAAGATATTGCCAAGCCTGCGTTTAAGATCTTCTCTGTCTTTTGACAGGCATAGAATAGCCATTACTTCAGATGCTGCTGTAATATCGAAGCCTGTTTCGCGTGGGACACCCGATGTAGTTCCTCCAAGCCCCACAACAATATGGCGAAGAGAGCGGTCGTTCATATCCATTACCCGTTTCCATGTAACGGTACGAGGATCGATATTAAGTGAGTTTTTCTTGCTCTGCACATTGTTGTCTATCATTGCGGATAGAAGGTTGTGTGCCTTTTCTATGGCGGCAAAATCGCCTGTAAAATGCAGGTTAATGTCTTCCATCGGAACAACTTGAGAATATCCTCCACCAGTTGCACCGCCTTTGATACCGAATACCGGTCCTAACGAAGGTTCGCGAAGGACAACGGTAGTTTTTTTACCAATACGGTTTAATCCTTGTGATAACCCGATGGATATGGTTGTTTTGCCCTCTCCGGCAGGTGTTGGAGAAATAGCAGAAACCAATATCAACTTGGCTTTCTTGACTTTTTCTTCATCTATCAGGTTTAGCGGAATTTTTGCTTTATATTTTCCGTAAAGTTCTAGCTCATCAACCGATAAACCCAGCTTCTCGGCAATTTCTATAATAGGGCGCATCTCAATGGAGCGGGCAATTTCAATATCTGTTTTCATGGTATAGTTATGTTTTATTGAGTTATATATTAACAGCTACATGGCATAGCTGTTTACTATTATACAAAGAAAATGAATTTTATAAAAAATAAGCTAGTAATCGGCTTTAGATAGAATTTTCGCTTTCATATTTCCGCTATCCGCTATCTCTGTTAGTTTTACGGAAATAACTATACCGCATAGATTTTTTTGATAGGGTACTTCTACTTTCACATAGTTTTCGGTAAACCCATGCATCATTTTACCGTATTGAGCGCTTTCAAATAGTACGTTAGCAGTTTTTTCGATATTCTTTTTATAAAAATCGGAATATAACTGTTTGCAGAGTTCATTAAACCGGTTTGCTCGCTCGTTGATAATGCTAGGATTTAGCTTACCTTCCATATGCGCTGTTGGCGTATTTGGGCGTTCAGAGTATGGAAATATATGTAAAAAGGAGGGCGACAAACTTTCAATAAATTGGTATGCATCAATAAAATCGTCATCCGTTTCGCCCGGGAAGCCAACAATAACATCCACACCAATAAATGCATTGGGCATTAACTTATATATATATTCTAGCCGCGATGCAAATATTTCCCGTTTATATCTACGCCGCATCAATCCTAAAATACGGTTAGAACCCGATTGTAGCGGTATATGAAAATGAGGTAGAAACTTAGCTGATTGTGCTACATATTTTATCAGTTCGTTGGTGAGTAGGTTTGGCTCAATAGAAGAAATACGGTATCGTTCGATACCTTCAACTTTATCCAGCGCTTTTACCAGATCGAAAAATGGTTCGCCGGTAGTTTTGCCAAAATCACCAATGTTAACTCCGGTAAGAACTACTTCTTTTATTCCGGAGGCAGCTATTTGCTCTGCCTCTTTTAATATATCGCTAATAGGTATGTTACGGCTTTTGCCCCTTGCCATCGGAATGGTGCAGTAAGAACACTTATAGTCGCAACCATCTTGCACTTTAAGAAAAGATCGGGTACGGTCGCCTGATGAAAATGCCTGAAAAAAGCTATCAACTTCGTTAATCTCGCATGAAAAAATTCTCGCGTTTCCTTTCTCCCTAACATTGTTTACTAATTCAACAATATTCCCCTTTAAATCGGCTCCAACAATCAAATCAACGCCTTCAATTGCAGCAATAGCCTTTGGTTTAAGCTGGGCATAGCATCCGGTAACAGCAATAACAGCACTGGGCGATTGCTTAATAAACTTACGGATAGCCTGTCTGCATTTTTTATCTGCCGATTCGGTTACAGAGCAAGTATTTATGAGATATACATCTGCTGCGTGAGAAGCAGGTACAACTTTAAAGCCGCTATTTACGAAAGCACGCGCCAGCGTAGAAGTTTCGGAAAAGTTGAGTTTGCAGCCCAGCGTATAGAATGCTATTGTTCGTTGTTCGTTGTTCATGCCGGGGAAAAATAGTTATAAAATCCGTTCATGAATATACGAGGGTAGCAACCGCCAAATAAAAGTCACCCAGCGCCAACGTCTGGTTACATATATTTTACGACGCTTACGACGCAGGCTAGTCGTAATTTGCTTAACAACAGTTTTAACCTCCGATTTCCAGAATGTCGGAGTATCTTTTCCTAGTAAAGGAGTATCTACAAACCCCGGAAGTATGGTGCTTACTTTTATCTTCTTTTTTTCTTTAACAGCCTTACTTCTTAATGCCTCCAGATAGGTTGAAACATATGCTTTTGATGCAGAGTAGGCGGGACACATATATATACCCCTGATGGAAGCAATAGAGCTGATAGCGGCTAAATGCCCATATCCTTGCGTATTGAAGTAACCGTATAGAAAATCTGCCATACGGGTAAAGCCTATAGCGTTAGTTTGCGCTGTATTTAGCTCAACTTCTGGATCGAGATTATGGTTTACGAAGCCAATGCCAGAGCTGATGATAGCAAGATCAACACCCTGCATTTCATTAATCAATTCAAGTAATTTAGCTGCGCTATCGAGAGATAAAATATCGAAAGACTTAGTATATATGTTTTTGTTATTTTGCTTTAATTCTTGGAGTAAATTTTCCCTGCGCCCTGTTACACCTACTATCCATCCGTTGGCTGAGTAGTATTCTGCCAATCCTTTACCGATACCGGATGTTGCACCTATTACTATAACTTTTTTCATGAATATGTGTTATAATTATCGGGAGTACTTCCGCTTCCGATAACATGTAAATGCTATTGCTGTAAGAATTACAAAAAGAATAGGAAATGCAACATTAACAAATATGAGCGTGTTTTTTTGTTCTGCCACTATGGTTTTATCGAGCAGGCGTAAGCTGAAATCTTTTTTGCGAATATTTAGCAGCTCATTATCGTTGGTTAGATAAAGCATTATATTCTTTACAAATTCCTTGTTACCAAATGTTTGATTCATATACTTATCGTAGCCTAAAGAGAATAGCCTTACCCCTCCGGAACGATAGGTAGTTTCGTTACGAATGATATCTCCATCTGATACCACAACCATTTTTGCTTTACCTTGTGCTGTAAAATCGAAAGGCTTTTCGTTATTATATTTTGTTAGTATTCGGTTAGCAAAAACAGACTGGAATTCGCCTTCTACTAAAACTGCGATAGGGTAGAACGATTGATTAAAACGGGATTGAGAAACCTCCTCGTTTATTATTTGTCTTAGCGATAGCATAAAAGGAGCATTAATAGCCCTTGAATATTGCGAAGATGTTAAGAGTACGGTTCTTTGCACGCTATTGTTAGATCCAATAGTATCAATGGAACTAGGGTACTGTGCTTTTATAAGATTCAAGTTTTTTGTTATGCTATTTCTTTGGTCTGGTATCGGTAACGGATGATAGTAAAAAGGAACGGGTCGGAAGTTCGGTGGTTGGTTAATACCGGCAACGTTTACAGGAATAAAGACGCTACTTAAATCCTGAATGACGTTTGGGTTAATTCTTACACCGTACTTAAATAGCTGGTCGTCCAACTTATGCTCGTTAATTATGGCATACGTTACTTCTCCGTTGTTTAAACTATCTTCTGCAACGGTTACTGCATCAATAAACCAAGCAACGCTACCGCCATTCATTAAATATTGGTCCACCACCAGCTTATCAGACTCACTCCAAGGCTTAGAGGGTTTTGCAATTACTGCGGCAGAATACTCGTCTAGTCCTCCGACTTCGCCATTCAGCTCTATGCGTTCTACGGTATAGTATTGAGATAACTCTCGAGCAATATCTCCCGACTCATATTCGTCTAGTTCGCCATGCCCTTCAATAAAGGCAACTTTCGGTTTTTGCTTACGCGAAGTAAGGCTGATTGCCGACACTAACTCAAATTCTAAGTTTTGGATCGCTAATGATAAGTTTTCTTCTTCGCTTAAAACAGGATTGTTAACCAGAAAATTTATGGCTTTTTCTCTGTCGCTATAGCTTAGTAATACTCCGGGGAATATCATACGTTGCGAGTTGCCGCCTTCACTATCACTTTCTTGTATTACTATGGGTTGAAGCCCTTTAGCAAAAAGGTCGCGATACATGGCTTCTCGTTTCTGTTTCGATCCCTCCGACGGATTTATCAGCCGGTATTGTAGCTTTCCTTTGGCGTAAACTTTAAGTTCGTCAAGCATCTCAATGATAGATTGCCTCATTTTTTTTAGACTTACAGGCATTTCTCCTTCGAGATATACATGAATATATACAGGTTGTTCTAACGATTGTATGACTTCTTTACTCACATTTGCCAGCGTAAAACGCTTGTCGGACGTAAAGTCGATGCGAAAGAAGTAGTGTTGCATAATAATATTCAGCAACAGAATAGCAGCAATACTTCCAAAAAAGTATAATGTATGGTTATGTTTTTTACTATTCATTTTGCTAAATGTTATCTCATTCTGGCTTTTAACTTTAGTACTGTTGCAGATAGAAATATAGCAGCAACGCTGATAAAGTATAGTATATCTCGCGAGTCTATCACGCCTCTGCTAATAGATCGGTAGTGTTCATTAATTCCGAGCAGCTGAACTTGCCTGTCGATGGTTTTCATGAAAGGTAACGATGATAATCCATCGAAACCTATAAATAGCACAAAACAGAAGGCTGCTGTTAGAGTAAATGCTACCAGCTGATTTTCGGTAAGTGAGGACGTAAAAATACCTACCGCAGTATAACACGAAGCCAAAAAGAACAGCCCAATAAACGAACCCCATACAGCGCCCATATCTACATTACCAACGGGGCTGGCGATAGAATAAATGCTTACAAAGTAAATAAGGCAGGGAAGTAGAGATAATAGTATAAGTATTACTGCTGCAAAATACTTACCAAGCGTCAGCTGCCAATCTGTAATAGGACGAGTAAGCAATAGCTCTAATGTGCCAAGCCGTTTTTCTTCCGAAAAGCTGCGCATTGTAGTTGCGGGAACCAGTATAAGAAAAACCCAAGGGGCAATAAAAAATAGCGTATCGATATTAGCAAGCCCAACATCGAAAACATTCAGTTCGCCAGGGCTAATCCACATAAACCATCCGATAATAAATAGAAAAATGGCAATGGTTACATAGCCTGTAAACGATGAAAAGAATAACGATAGTTCTTTACGCAAAATGCTATACATAATATAAGATTATGATGTCCTACAATCTTTTTTTAGCTCTTTAACCATCGCTTCAGCAACGCGCTTAGACGATCCGTATTCGCCAAGCGATTCTTGCAGCTGCTGATAAGCTTTAAGCTGCGCATTGCGATATGATTCGTTAAAGAGCAAAGTTTCTATTTCAGCTTTCATTTTATCCAATGACATATCATGTTGTATCAACTCCTTAACAACAGGTGCATTCATAATAATGTTCACAAGCGAAATATAGCCCTTTACCAAAAACTTTGCTATTTGATACGAAATTTCACTTCCTGCATAGCACACTACCTGTGGAGTATTAAGCAGGGCTGTTTCAAGAGTCGCTGTGCCTGATGCTACTATGGCAACATCGGCAACTTTAAGCGTATCATAAGTTTGGTCATACACAGCAGCCATGTTGTCTTCGGGTAGTATATACTGAGCATAAAAATCTTTATCTAATGAAGGGGCGGCGGCAAGAATAAGCTGATAACCCGGAAATTCTACTACCAACTTTTTTACACGTGGGACAATATGCTTTATTTCTTGCTTACGGCTACCTGCTAAAAACGCAATGATAGGCTTATCAGGCAGCTTATTCTTTTCAATAAATTCAGAAAAGGAAGGGGAGTTAACCGTTTTATCCGCTATTGAATCTATAAGCGGATTACCTCTATAAATGGCATCAATATTCCATTTTTTGAAGTATTCTATTTCAAAAGGAAATATGATGAATAGCTTGTCGATATCTTTTTGTAAACGTTTTACGCGCGATTTTTTCCAAGCCCATACTTTTGGCGCAATATAGTAGAATGTTTTTATTCCTTGTTTATGGGTAAACTCTGCAATACGAAAGTTAAAACCGGGGTAGTCTATAAGGATAACTACATCAGGTTTATATTTTAAAATATCTTCTTTACAAAGGCGTAAATTTTTGGTGACTTTAGAAAGGTTTTTCAGCACCTCCCAAAAACCCATGATAGCAGTTTCTTTGTAATGTTTAACCATTGTACCGCCTTGCGCTGCCATCAAATCGCCTCCCCAGAAGCGGAACTCTGCCTGCGGATCAACCTGCTTAAGTCCTTTCATCAGATTAGAGCCATGTAAATCGCCCGATGCTTCTCCTGCTATTATGTAGTATTTCATACGGCTGTTTAAAAAAGTGAAAATACTAAAAATACGAGTACGGCGATTATTACAGTTCCTATTAGGGTGCCACGGACAGAGAGCATGCGATTAGTTTGAAGAAAAAAGTAAAATGGAAGAAGGTTAGCAATCGCGCAAAGGCTCATTACCTTCGGAACAATAGTGCCCAGCATATTTCTAAATCCTAAATATGTATATGCGCCGGAGCTGTATTTAATATAATAGACTACTATAAATATTAAAATAGGAAGCGAAAAACCAACAGCTATTCCTAGTATTAATGAGTCCGGCGATTTTTTCTTAGCCATAATTTTTACTATTTAATTTCAAAATCAAGCAACAGCTCGTTGTTTATATATGCTTGTATTCTGTCGTCAATTTTCACAGGACCAATGCCCGCGGGGGTTCCGGTAAAGATAAGGTCGCCGATTTTTAACGTCATAAATTGTGAAACGTATGATATAATCTTATCTACATTAAAAATCATATCCGAGCTATTCCCTTTTTGTACGGTTACACCATTTAATTTCATGTGAAAGTTGATATCTGATAGCCCGCCCAAGTGTTCAACCGAAATAAACGCCGGGCTTATCGGAGCGGAAAAATCGAAGGCTTTCGCGATAGTCCATGGTTGACCGTTTTCACGACATTCCCGCTGAATATCCCGTGCTGTAAAATCAATTCCAATCCCAATTTCGTTGTAGTAGCGCCGCGCGTATTTTTCTTCTATACTGCGACCTACCTTATTTATTCGGATTATCAGCTCTGTTTCGTAGTGCAAATTTTTTGTAAAATCTGGATAGTAAAAAGGTTGATTATTACGGAGTAAAGCGGTATCCGGTTTAATAAAAAACACCGGACTAGAAGGAATTGTATTATCCAACTCCTTTGTATGATCAGCGTAATTCCATGCGATACAAATAATTTTCATATACTTTTACGGGTTAATCCGGCTAGCCGCATTAAAAACTTCCCTAATCGAAGGGTATGCTTTTTTTAAGTATGGCTGTATATTATCTTGAGAAAGCCATATCGCTTTCTCTACTCCTTCTTCTGTTTGAGGAGTTGGTTGCTTATCCTTCGCGTATAGTAGCTCAAACCAGTGAGTTCGCTTAAGAACGCGAGTATTATTCCGTTCGTAAATATGGTATGTATTTATAATTGGCTTAACAATAGCTAAGCCATCTAATCCGCATTCTTCTTTCACTTCACGAATAGCAGTTTCTTCAATAGATTCGTTTTCTTCGTGCGCGCCTTTAGGCAAATCCCAATGCTTAAAGCGGTAGATCATTAAAATTTCGTTTTTTATATTACGCACTAATCCGCCGGCTGCAACAATATTCTTAAAGCTAGAGCGAATTGCGGCAATAACACTCTCTTCATTTAAATTCCCGGTATAGATGTGGAGTTTCACTAATTCATCGTTGGCGATAAATTGTTCTAGAATACTTGGCGTTTCTTCTAGCGATTGTATTGTATAAACAACACTTCCTAAGACAGAGAAGCATGCTTCGTAACAAGAGGTTATCGCAATATATCGGTCATTAAAAAATATCTTAAACATTGGTAAAATCGTATATCTGTCAGATAATCTGTAAAATACTATAATAATTATTTCATTAATTTTATGTACCTTTGTACATCTTAATAGTACATATGGAAAAAACAGCAAAACGAATAGCAACAGACTTACTGCAAATTAAGGCAATTAAGCTGGACTCTGCAAATTATTTTACTTGGGCATCTGGCTGGCACTCGCCAATATACTGCGATAATAGAAAAACGCTCTCGTACCCTGATGTACGTAAAACAATATACAAATCATTCGCTTCTTTAATTACCGATAAATTTTCTGATGTTGATGTTATTGCCGGTGTGGCAACAGGTGCCATTGCGCATGGAGTACTGGTGGCAGAGAAATTAGGGAAGCCATTTGTATATGTTCGCTCTGCGCCTAAAGCGCATGGACTTGAAAATCTAATTGAGGGTGATTTACAAGAAGGAGCAAGAGTTGTTGTTGTTGAAGATTTAATTTCTACGGGAGGTAGTAGCATTGCAGCAGTTAATGCGCTTCGTAAGGCTGGAAGCGAGGTGCTGGGCATGGTTGCTATTTTCACATATGGTTTTGATATAGCCCGTAAACAAATGGAGGATAACGACTGCCTGTTATATACTCTTAGCGATTATACCACTTTGATAGAAGAAGCAATTGAACAAGGGTATGTAAAGGCAGAGGAGTTGGAAACGCTAAAAGAATGGAGAGAGTCACCATCAACTTGGAAAAAGTAGCATGGAAGAGTATAAAAGCAAAACGGTAAAAATTAACCGAATGGCGAGCGATGTGTACGGTATTCTGTCAGACCTCAGTAAGTTTGGAGAGATAGTTCCTCCTTCTGATGAAGTTCAGGATTTTGAGGCAACTACTGATGAATGTACCTTTAAAGTAAAAGGTATGATAATGGGTATCCGTATAGTTGAAAGAGAAGAAAATAAAACAATTAAGTTAACAGGTACGGGTAAAATGCCTTTCGAGTTTTTTTCATGGATTCAGCTGAAGGAAGTTGCTCCTTACGATACACGCATGCGCATTGTTTTACATATCAAGCTGAATATGATGATGAAGATGTTTCTTAAAGGTAAGATACAAAAAGGACTGGATAGCGCTGCAGAGCGATTAGCTATGGGATTTAATGGTCAGATTCCGCCTCAATAATTTTTCAGCCTTAAATACTGCTAAAAGGCTAGGGTCTTAAATTAAATTTTGTTTTTATATTGCTGTGTTAGCTATAAAAATTTACTTTTGTTTATTCATAAAATGGTTATAGAATAATGAAATTACTTCGACTTTTTTCGATAGGTATATTTATAGCGCTTCTTCTTTCTTCTTGTGCGAATGAAAAAAGCACAAGTAGCGAAGCAATTGAAAAAGACCTACTTGACGCATATATGGTTGTGAAATATGGAGAAGACCGCAGCTTATGGCCCGCCCAGGCAGATATGGGGTATTACTATATTCCGCTAAGATCAACAGGAAATGTAACGAAGCCCCAAGATGATAGCTGGATTAAATATGATATATCCTCTATATCACAAGATGGGATTTTGATTTATACTAGTGTTGCAGATGTAGCAAAAGATTTTAATACATTTAGCTATTTTACACACTATACTCCAGAGTATTACATTATGGGGGATAATTATGGGTACATTACTAATGGACTTGCTGATGCTATGAAAAATTACATAGCGGTAGGAGATTCTGTTCGTTTAATTATGTATCCTAGCCTTATAGGACTTGATACTTACCTACCTTCAATTAATACCGGTAAGCCTGTTACTATGGATATTACTGTTAAAAATGTAGTACCTCTACCTTTGGAAACAGAAGAGTCGGAGTTGGTAAGCTTTAAGGAGAACCATTATTCGACAGCAGTTAGCCTTAAGGGTGAATCAGGTAATGATACAACTAATATATATTTTCAGGAATTAATACCGCCTACGGGTGATGTTATAGTGGAAGATAAAGATACCGTTAGGGTATTTTATACAGGTAGGTATTTAGATGGATATATGTTTGATACGAATATTATTGATTCCGCTAAGAAATATAATATTTACTCCTATAACCCGACAAAGTATGATCCGGAAGGATTACGGGTTATCATAGGTAATAGTGAAGTTGTAAACGGGTTTGAAGCGGGAATAAAAAATATGAAGTTAGGATCTTCCGCGGTTGTCTTTTTTACATCCGCTTGGGGATATGGTAATGCCGGCGATAGCCAAAAAGGCATGAAGCCATATACTTCTTTATGTTTTCATATTTGGCTGGAGAAAGTTAATAAGGGAACAACAGAATAGAGGCTAAAGTAGGAAATTAAAAAGATTGATTAACCTTGTATTATAAAAACGCAAGGTTTTTTGTTTATATCGGGTTTACGCTTTTTCCAGTAAGTTATAGGATGGCATTGTATCCACTCGCTTTTTATAGTTAGATTCGCGGCGATACAGAGCATCGTAGTATCGTTACAACTTGCCAAGAATGCCTCTAGTAGCTTCGTGTTACGATAAGGCGCTTCGATAAAAACTTGCGCTTGACGCTCCTGAATAGATCGATTTTCTAATAGACGAATACGTTGTATTCGTTCTTGTTCTTTTATGGGAAGGTAGCCGTTAAAGGCAAAGTTCTGTCCGTTAAGTCCCGATGCCATTACCGCTAAAAGAATTGATGATGGACCAACTAATGGAACAACTTTAATTCCCTTTTGATGTGCTATGTGTACCACGTCTTTTCCCGGGTCGGCAACAGCCGGAACTCCTGCCTCAGACATTAACCCTACGTTATTTCCTTCCAGTAAAGGTTGTAGTAATGATTGTAAATCTTCGGCTTTAGTGTGCTCATTCAGTTCATAAAAGTTGAGTTCGTTGATAGGAAGAGGCATTCTCAGCTTAGAGAGATAGCGACGCGCTGTTCTAACATCCTCTACAATAAAGTATGTAAGAGAACGAGTTATCTCAATCACATGATGGGGAATGCAGCAGTTAAGGTTGATTTCGCCAAGTGTTGTAGGAATAAGATATAGGGTAGGAGCCATCTTTCTGTCATTTTAAATCTGTACGCTAAAATACTATTTATATCTATTGGCTTGTAAATAAAATAGGCTGTCTAAAAGTATAAATTAACTTGTCATATATCGACCGAAGGGAGACATCTCCTCGTTCCGTGTAACCACTATTGAGAAGATTCTTCATTTCATTCGGAATGACATTTTATAGACTTTTTAGACAGCCTATTTTGTCCTATAGTTTAGCAGCTGATATTTATCGGATTTTTTACTTTTTCTTTAAGCAGAGCAATATTCAATATATCCGAGACAGTATTTACATAGTGGAATTTTACTCCTTTGATATAAATTTCTTTAATTTCTCCTATGTCTTTTCTATTCTCTTCTGATAGAATGATCTCTTTGACTCCGGCTCGTTTAGCAGCAAGTATTTTTTCTTTAATTCCACCCACAGGAAGAACCTTACCCCTCAACGTAATTTCGCCAGTCATGGCGAGGTTTCGCTTAACCTTACGTTGTGTAAAGGCAGAGGCTATAGCTGTAGCCATGGTAATACCTGCCGAAGGACCATCTTTCGGTATTGCTCCTTCCGGTACATGCAGGTGTAAATCCCATTTTTCAAAAATATCAGGGTTAATACCTATTTGTTCCGCATGAGATTTAATATACTCTAAAGCAATGGTAGCCGACTCTTTCATTACATCGCCTAAGTTTCCTGTAATGGTTAACTTACCCTTTCCATGGCTTAAGCTGGTTTCTACAACAAGGATTTCGCCACCCACTTGTGTCCAGGCAAGACCTGTTACTACACCCGCAAAATCGTTACCTTCGTATTCTTCTTTTATATATTTGGGGACTCCAAGAATTTTACGAATATCATCGGCGCTTACAACCTGATTAAATTTTCCGCTTGAGGCAATTTGCTTTGCGTAGTAGCGCATCAGCTTGGCTATTTCTTTATCAAGCGCACGAACACCAGATTCTCTGGTGTACTTATCTACTACAATCTCTAAAACATCTTCTTTCAGCTCCAGGCTACCGTTAGGGATTCTATGAGCATCCATTTGCTTAGGAACAAGATGGCGCTTAGCTATTTGTATCTTTTCTTCTACAAGGTAGCCGCTCATGTTAATCATTTCCATACGGTCGCGCAGGGCTGCATTTATAGTTGAAATATCGTTCGCTGTAGTGATGAACAAGACTTTTGATAAATCGTAGTCAACATCCAGATAGTTATCATGGAAAGCAGAGTTTTGTTCAGGATCAAGCACCTCAAGTAAGGCCGATGATGGATCGCCTCTAAAATCTTTTCCAACCTTATCGATTTCGTCAAGGATAATCACTGGATTCGACGATTTACAACGTTTAATAGTCTGTATTATTCTACCCGGCATTGCTCCGATATACGTTTTGCGGTGACCACGAATTTCAGCTTCATCATGCAATCCGCCTAACGAAATGCGTCCGTATTCTCTTCCTAAAGCACGGGCTACAGATTTTCCTAACGATGTTTTACCAACTCCCGGAGGACCATATAAACAAATAATAGGTGACTTTAAATCTCCCTTAAGCTTAATGACTGCAAGATATTCAAGTATTCTTTCTTTTACCTGTTCCAATCCGTAATGATCTTCATCCAAAATTTCTTGAGCATGGTCTATATCCAGTTGATCTTTGGTGTATTCATTCCAAGGCAGATCGAGCATTAGCTGTAAATATGTTATCTGCATAGAAAACTCTGCTGCATGCGGACTCATACGCTCAAGTTTTTCTATTTCTTTATTGAAGTGGTCTTCAACCTCTTTTGTCCATTTTTTCTGCTCTGCCTGCTTTTTAAATTCTTCAATTTCTTGATCGGCGGGGCTACCACCCAACTCGTCTTGAATGGTTTTCATCTGCTGGTTAAGGTAGTACTCCCTTTGTTGCTGATCTATCTCGCTACGAACCTTACGTTGAATATCATCTTTGATTTCTAGCACCTGAATTTCTTTATTCAGAATTTCCAGTAGCTTATATCCTCGGTCTTTTAGCGAGCTAATTTCTAGCAGCTCTTGTTTTTCGGATAGCTTACTGAATTCAGCGTTTGAGGCGACAAAATTTATAAGAAAGCTTTTGCTTTCAATATTCTTTATCGCGATAGAAGCTTCTTGCGGTAAATGCGACGATAGACGAATAATTTTTAATGCTAGGTCTTTTATAGCGTCGGCTATCGCTTCGTAATCGGCATCAGGCCGGGTTGGCTTTTCTTCTTTTAGGTACTTTACCTTTGCCATAAGATAGTTTTCGTTCTCTACAGCATCTTCTATCTCAAACCTATGGGTACCTTGTAGCACGGCGGTAATAGCACCGTCGGGCATCTCAATTATTTTGAGAATCCGGGCAAGCGTACCAATTTTATGAAGGTTTGCAATTTCGGGGCTTTCCATAGAAGCATCAATCTGAGCAACAGCTCCCAGTATCTTACTACCTTTGTAAACCTCTCTTACCAGCCTAATAGACTTATCTCGACCAACGGTTATAGGAATTAATACTCCCGGAAAGAGGACGGCATTGCGTAAAGCTAAGATTGGAATGGTATTTGATTCCGGTTGCTCTTCAATTTTGTTATCCTCGTCGGCACTAATGCTGATAGGGATGAAGTTTGTATTTTCGTCTGTGGGCTCTGCCAAAAAAGCAGGATCTATTTTTATGTTAATCGCCATACAATTTTAGTCGTTTTCTACAATGATTTTTAAAAATACAAAATCATACAGTAGATATTTTATGACACTATGTCAGAATTAGTATATTTCTTAAATACGGTAGTTTACTTTTTATCCTTTTAAATCATAAGAATAGTATTGGTATTTGGGTTGTAATCAATTTTATATGCTCAACTTATTTGTTTGTTCTTATAGTATATAGTACAAGCCTTATGCCAAAAAAAAGCCCCGAATTAACCGGAGCTTTCTAAGTAAGCTGTGAGTTTTTACTTTTTGTCGTAATGTTTTTTGTAACGGTTCATAAACTTGTCAACACGTCCGGCAGTGTCAACCAACTTCACTTTACCGGTGTAAAAAGGATGCGATGTGTTTGAAATTTCCATCTTGTAAAGAGGATACTCAACGCCATCAATTTCAATAGTTTCCTTTGTATTAACTGTCGAACGAGTTAAAAATACATGTTCGTTCGACATATCTTTAAACGCAACAATGCGATAGTTGTTCGGATGTATCTCCTTTTTCATTGTATCTTAGTATTTTAATCTTTTAAACTTCCGCTTTAGGGCTGCAAAGATATACATTTTTTCGGAAAAAAACTTAATCTCAGCAAAATAGGATAATATTTTATCTATTTGCCAATTTTGCTAATAACTTCAAAATTTCGAGGTATAGCCATACAATGGTAAGCATTAAACCAAATGCGCCGTACCACTCCATATGCTTAGGCATACCTGCTGCCGAGCCTTTTTCAATAAATTCGAAATCGAGCAAAAAGTTCATTGCTGCAATAATTACTATTACAATGCTGATACCTATACTTAGCAGACCAGAACCGTGAACTACAGAAGTGTCAGCTCCAAATAAGCCCATAATAAGGGTTACTATGTAAAATAGGGCAACTGTACCTGTTGCTGTGATAATACCAGCGCGCAGTTTATTATTCATTTTGATAGTTCCAGAACGGTATAGCGTTAGCATTACAAGCAATGTAAGCAATGTGATAGCAACCGCTGTAAGAACGATGCCGGGGAAAGATTCTGCAAAAGTATATTCAAACCAAGCAGAAATAGCACCTAAGAATAACCCTTCTAATAGTGCATATAAAGGTGCTGCCCACGGAGATGTTTTTGGTCTGAATATTACAATAAGAGCCATAACCAAGCCGCCAATCATACCACCAAACATCCAAGGTACAAACGCATTAGGGTCGATGGAACTGGTAAATACTTTCCATGTATATGCTCCGCTAGCTACTGCTAGCGCTAGTAGAATAAGAGTTTTGTTGATAGACCCTCTGATGGTCATGGTGGTGGAAGAGTCGGTAGCGATTTTTGAAAAAACGCTATCCTTCATAGCCGGATTCGATGTTCTGAATAATGCCATTTTACTATGTTATTTTATGGTTTTGCTTTTTGATGCTATATTTTGCAAAGGTAGCTAATATTGCTAAATGAAAGTTCAACGATATGGCTAATGCCGGTTTTCATAAAATATATTCTGATTGTTTATCAATTACTTATAGTGTTGATATGTTATGCTAAAAGTTACAGCATTTAGCCTGCTAAAAAACTAGGTTCAAGATAACTTTAGCGGAGTTTTTCTAAAGCTTCCGGGTAAAGTTAGGTAAATATTTTTGTTTCCGCAACTATCGCTAAGCTCGCGCTCGTTGACGCGCGAGTGAAACGTACGCTTGCGAACTCCTCGGAGCTTAGCCGATCTTACTTCGCGGAGCCCCCGAAAGCTCTCGATCCCGTCGATACGGTCGGCTCCGTTCGCGAACGCGTTCTCGCCGCGCCCGACCCCGTGGCGCTTTTTATACCCGTAACTCGCCGCTCCGCGCGGGCTCCGAATCCGTCGGAATAAACGACCGCGTCAGCGTCCGCCTT